>CALAQW010000132.1 GCA_937888955.1 uncultured Alphaproteobacteria bacterium
GACTGGAAGCCTATGCGGAGGATGAGCGGTTTTCGACCAAGCTCGGCCGGCGCAAGAACTCGGTCGAACTCGTCGCACTGCTCGATGAGACATTCGCGCGGAAAACACTTGCCGAATGGGGCAAAATTCTGGATGCGGCCGACCTTGTCTGGGCGCCGGTTCAGACAAGCGCGCAGGTGGTCGAGGATCCACAGGCAGAAGCCGCGGGCGCATTTGTCGAGGTCACCCGCGATAACGGGCAGGTTTATAAGTCGGTGGCAACGCCGGTTCGCTTCCATGACGGGGAAGACGCGCATCCGCGCGGCGATACCCCCGGCTTCGGACAACATACCCGCGAAGTGCTGAGCGAACTTGGCTATAGCGAAGAAGAGCTTGCCACGTTGGCTGAAAAGGGTGTCATCAACGCATAAATCCGCAAATAACGCCCCAGCAAATAAGGGGGCGATCACCAAGAAACGGGAGAAGACACATGCAAGTCGGAATGGCCGCAATCTTTCAGAATACCTACAAGCATACGACAGACAGGGACGTCTATAAGAACGATCTGCGTTTTGCCTGCATGGCCGAACCGCTGGGTTTTGATTCTGTATGGGGGGTGGAACATCACTTCACCGATTACACCATGTGCCCCGATGTCTTTCAGTTTCTGGCCTATATGGCGGGCAAGACCGAGAAGATTCAGATCGGCTCGATGGTCTGCGTTCTGCCCTGGCACGATCCGCTGCGCGTCGCCGAGGAAATTTCACAGCTTGACCATCTGAGTGACGGGCGGCTTATCCTGGGGATCGGGCGCGGTGCGGGCAAGGTGGAATTTGACGGCTTCCGCCAGTCGATGGAGGACAGCCGGCCGCGCTTTGTCGAATATGCCGAGATGGTGCTTGAGGGCCTTGAAGCGGGCTATTGCGAATATGACGGCAAATTCGCGCAGCAGCCGCGCGTGCCGATTCGTCCCGAACCTTTCAAGAGCTTCAAGGGGCGCACCTTTGCTGCCGCCGTTTCCCCCGAATCGGTGCCGATCATGGCAAAGCTCGGGGTCGGACTGCTGATCATCCCGCAAAAGCCCTGGGAGCATGTGGAAAAAGAGGTTGGCGAATATCGCAAGCAGTTCATCAAGGTCCATGGCCATGACGCGCCGCCGCCGATCGTCGCGGGCTGGACCTTCTGCGACGAGGATGAAGGCCGCGCCCGCGAGATGGCGGAAAAATATATCGGCGGCTACTGGCAGACCGTGCTCGACCATTACCAGTTCCATGGCGATCATCTGAAAGACATGAAGGGCTATGAATATTATGGCGGCATGTCGGACAATATCGCCCGGCACGGCAAGCAGGGGGCTATCGACTTCTTCATGGAGCTGCAAATCTGGGGCACGCCCGAGCAGTGCTACAACCGCATCGTGGAAAATGCGAATCGGCTGGGCTCGGACGCTTTCTCCGGCGTCTTTTCCTATGCCGGAATGCCCTGGGAGATGGCGGAAGCCAACATGAAACTGTTCGCCAAAGAAGTGATGCCCGAGCTCAAAAAGCTTGCCCCGGTGTCCGAGCGGATCAAGCTTGCAAGCTAACCAATCCCTTGCCGTGCGGCACATTTCGGCGCCGCACGGTTTGTTCCCGGAAGCTGAAAATATCCTGACCGACAGCCTGGCGGGATAGTTTGGCGGGCGGCGAATTGCATCCGCAGACTGCCCGGCCGTCCCATCCCGTCACCATGTCAAATTTTGCCCGACCGCCCTTGAAAATGGTCTCGGGATAATACGCCTTGCTGATCGCCATCATTGCAGCTTATTGTATTAACTAGTCATATTTGAGTATTAGATTGACTGGGGATGCGGGAGTGCAACGTGATGGTGACTTATCTGCGCGCTATGCGGGTCGCGCGGGTGGAACTGGCACCATTTTCCGATAGCGTTTCCTGCGATACCTCACCGGAGGGGACTAACGTTATTTTCGTTAGGCGCGGCGAAGTTCGCGTGCAGAACTGTGAGAATTTCGCAGTGATGGCAACGCGGAAAAACAGAGGGCAAGAAAATGCTCCGTTTTGATGTTTATTCGTGGTTTCCAGGGGACAGCCCGGTCTGTATTTCCCCGGGCGATGGCTGCTATTTTCAATCCAGCATTCATCCCGATGGCGATCATGCGCTTTTTTGGGGAGGGGCAAACGGTCCGGCGCGCATCTGGCGCGCCGACCTTGACGGCAATAGCTGCGAACCGCTGACGCCAGCCGATACAGGGGCGCGACATCCTTCCTATTGCGCGAATGGCCAACGGATCGTGTTCGTATCAAGCCGGGCAGCGAAGCAGCAACCCGAGCTTGTGGAAGTGATTTTCGGCTACAATACCTCCGGTGCGCCGCGCCGCGATTTGATGCTGCATATTTTCTCCATGAAGCCCGATGGCTCGGATGTGCAGCAAATCACCGAAGGCCCGGTGCAGGATCAGCGCCCGACCCTGAGCCCGGATGGGCAACAGGTCTGCTTTGTTTCAATTCGCGGCGGCAGCTTCGGCTTATGGATTGCCGCTGTTGATGGCAGCCACCAGCCCCGAAAACTTGAAACACCGGTACCCGTTTATCGGCCTGTCTGGTCACAGGACGGGGAACGGATTTACGGTTTTACAGTCGTCAAGGGCGACCGGCATCAGGTCGGCTGGGTCTCCCCCAGAGACGGCAGTTGGCATCCGCTTGAAAATGATGATGAGGGGTCAACGCATGGCCCGTTTCCCGACCCTTGCGGCGAAAATCTGCTCATTCATTCAAATCGCCACGGACGCTGGTCGATGTATGAATTGCCGCTGGACGGGCATACGCCACCGCGCCGGCTCATTCCCCCCGGATTTGAAAATGCGCTTTGCGTTCACCCGACCCGCGCAAAAAACGGGGCAATGACATTTGATTCAATCCCTGACGGATCCTGGGCACAGTATAACCAGCATAATCGCAGCTTGAATTACTAGACCGCGCCGCGCTTACGGATAGGGGTCCTGATCCGAAAAGCCATGCATCCGCAAGGCCCATTGCAGCCCCACAAGCGCCCCCTTGACCGAGGGCAATAACCCGATTGACAGCAACAGGGCGAGTGCAGGCCAACTCGCCCAATGCACCCACATATCGGGGCTGAATTGCTTTTCGACAATCAACATCAGGGGGATGACGATATGGCCAACCAGAAACATCGTGAAATAGGGCGGACCATCATCCGCCTGCTGATGATGCAGAGACTCAGAACAGACAGCACACCGATCGAACACTTTAAGATAACGATGCAGCAGCCTGCCCCTGCCGCAAGCGGGACAACGCTTGCGAAAACCACGATATAGCGACGACCATACAGGCCGTGGCGAGGCGAGTTCCGTTACAAAACTACCGCTGCCAAAGTCGCTCGGGCTGCAAGGTGCGCAACCATTTTGAAAATCCTGCTTTGAAGTCATTCGTTAAATTCTATTGCTGGAATTTAAATCCGTAGGCGGCATTCCACCGGCTTATGACACCATTCCACATGGTTTAGTCACCTGTCATCACTGTCACCTATAGACAGGTGGCACTATAAATGCGCTTGATTGCCAATAGATACAACAGGCGGATTGTCGCATAGCCGGCCGCCTGCGCCGCCACACCGACATTCCAGATACGCTCGATCAATCAGCGCTTGCGCGCCTTTTTCTTTGATTTGCGCGGCGGCAACTTTGTCTTTGGCTTACCGGCACGCACGCGCTGCTTGCCGCGCGGCGACTGGCGCACAGGCTGTGGCCGGCTTGTCGCTTCGACTGACAGAAGCTCAAACCGCAAGCCGCCGGTCACCGGCACCGCCTCGAGAAGCCGCACTGTGACCGCATCGCCCAGATGATAGAATTTCCCTGTGCGGCGCCCCACAAGCGCGTGCAACGCCTCGTCATGATCGTAATAATCATCCCCAAGGCTTGCGATCGGCACAAGACCATCCGCGCCGGTTTCATCCAGACTGACGAACAGGCCAAAGCGGGTGACCCCGGAAATCACACCCTCGAATTCCGCCCCGACCCGATCGGACAGATATGCGGCAAGATAGCGATCGGCGCTGTCGCGTTCCGCCGCCATGGAACGCCGCTCATGGGCGGAAATCTGTTCGCCTGTTTCTTTCAGGGCCGCCATGTCCTGGGCCGCCGGCAAGCCGTCATCACCGAACTTGCAGGCCCGGATCAGCCCGCGATGCACAAGGATATCGGCATAGCGGCGAATAGGTGAGGTGAAATGCGCGTAACGCGGCAAGGCAAGCCCGAAATGGCCGTGATTTTCGGGGCTGTAATGCGCCTGACTTTGCGCGCGCAAAATCACCTGATTGATGACATGCGCATGTTCAGTTTCCGCCGCTTTTGCAAGTATACGATTGAAAATTTCCGGCGTCAGCAATTGTCCGCGCGCCAGCTCATAGCCCATCGATTTCAGGAATTCCCGCAAGCTTTCGAGTTTTTCCAGCGCCGGCTCCTCATGCACCCGGTACATGCAGGGAACGTGATGCCGTTCAAGCTCCTCTGCGGCGCAGACATTGGCGGCGATCATGAATTCCTCGATCAGCTGATGCGCATCGAGCCGCCGGGCAACCGCAATGGATGCCACGTGACCATCCTCATCAAGCTGAATGCGCCGCTCGGGCAGGTCGAGTGCCAGCGGGTGCCGTGCATCGCGTGCTTTGGCAAGCGCGCGATAGGCCCCGTAAAGGGGCGCGATCACCGTCTCATATAGCGGCGCGGTTACCGCATCCGGCGCACCATCCTCGGCCGCCTGAACCTGCGCATAGGTCAGGCTTGCGCGCGACCGGATCAGTGAACGGATGAATTTATGCCGCAACTTGTTGCCTGCCGCATCGAACACCATGCGCACCGCCATACAGGCGCGATCCTCACCCTCATGCAGCGAACAGAGACCGCCAGACAACGCCTCGGGCAACATCGGCACCACCCGGTCGGGAAAATAGGTGGAGTTGCCGCGCTTGAGCGCTTCGCGATCCAGCACCGAGCCGGGTTTCACGAAACAGGCGACATCGGCAATTGCCACATACACCACCCATCCGCCGGGATTGTCGGGGTTCTGATCGGCTTCCGCCCAGACCGCATCATCATGGTCACGCGCATCGGCGGGGTCGATTGTGGCAAAAGGAAATTCGCGGAGATCCGTGCGTGCGCCAAGCTCCGGCGGGCGGGCGGATTGCGCCGCTTCAAGCGCCGCCTCGCTGAATTCCACAGGAATGCCATGCTCGTAAATCGCGATCAGGCTGACCGCACGCGCATCCGCGACCGAACCCAGCTTGTCGATAACCTTGCCGCGCCGCAAACCGCCCCCCCGGCCCGATGATTCCAGCGTCACCAGAACCAGCTCGCCCGAGCGGGCACCTTGCGCGTCCTCATGCGCGACGGCGATCTCCTCGCGCCCCTTTTCGACCGGCTGCACCCGGCCGTCACGGCCAACCCGCTGGTAAACACCGAGAATTTTGCGTGCACCGTCGGTGATGCTGAGCCGGCGCATGACGGTGGCAAGATAACCGTCTTCGGCGGGGCTGAGGCGGGCAAGCACCCGATCGCCGACGCCAACTGGCTGCCCCGTCTGACGCGCGTCGCCTGCAATCACGATTTGCGGCGGCGGTACACGGCGGCGCCAACGCAGCGGAACCGCCAACAATTCGCCGTCAATGTCCTGACCGGTAATTTCAAGCACGGTGACAGACGGCAACCCACCTTTTTCCTCGGCGGCCCCCCGCCGGGCGGGTCGCGGACCCAATTCGCCAGCCTCACGCATGTCAACCAACAGTTTCTTGAGTGCCACGCGGTCGGCCCCGGTAATATTGAAGGCGCGGGCAATTTCGCGCCGCCCGACCCGTGTCGGGCTTTCCTCAACAAATTTCCGAATATCCGCCTTGCTCGGCAATTTCGATGCCTTGCCGCGGCGTCCCGGACGCTTGCTCAAGAGGACGGGTCCTCCGCCACATCAGCACCTGCGTCGCCTTTCTTGGCCGGTTTCTTTTTCGCCGTGCTTTTCTTGGCCGCAGGCTTTTTGGCCGCAGCGCTTTTTGCCGTACTTTTCTTCTTGGCCGGCTTTTTCTTGGCGGCAGCCTTCTTGCGCGGCCCCTTGGCTGCCTTGGCATTGACGAGCGCGATCGCCTCTTCCAGCGTCACCTCCTGCGGATCCTTGTCTTTGGGCAAGGTCGCATTGATTTTGTTCCATTTCACATAAGGTCCAAACCGGCCATCCATCACCCGGATCGGAGCCGCATCATCGGGATGTTCGCCAAGCTCCTTCAAGGCAGCCTGGCCGCGCCGCCCGCCCTTGCTCTTGGCTTCGGCAAGCACCGCCACCGCACGGTTGAGCCCGATATTGAACACTTCATTCCATTCGCCCAGATTGGCGTATTTCCCATCATGCCGGACATAGGGCCCATAGGGACCGATCGCGGCGGTAATCGGTTTGCCGGTCTCAGGGTGATCGCCAACCTCCCGTGGCAGGCTCAAAAGCTGCAATGCAAGCGGCAGATCCACGCTCTCGGGCTCCACCCCTTTTGGAATACCCGCGCGTTTTGGCTTGTCACCCTTCTCTTCGGGCTCGCCCAGTTGCAGGAACAGGCCGAACCGCCCCTTGCGCAGGGTAACGGGCAAGCCTGTTTCAGGATCTTCTCCAAGCAGCCTGGGGCCTGTATCGGCCTCGGGTGCATCACCCAATGTCGACATTTGCCGGGTATAATTGCATTCAGGATATTCAGAACAGCCGATAAAGGCGCCGAAACGTCCGACCTTGAGGCTCAGCTTGCCAGCCTCGCAGGCCGGGCAGCGGCGCGGATCGACACCGGGTTCTGTTTCGGGGAAGACATGCGGACCCAGCACCTCATTCAGCTTGTCGAGGACTTGCGACACACGCAGATCGGAAATGCTTTCCACCGACAAGTTGAAATCGCGCCAGAATTCGCTCAATACCTGTTTCCAGGCAATCTTGCCTGCGGAAATTTCGTCAAGCTGCTCCTCAAGCGCGGCGGTGAAATCATATTCCACATAGCGTGTGAAGAAACTTTCAAGGAACGCTGTGACAAGCCGCCCCTTATCCTCGGGCACAAAGCGCGACTTGTCCATGGTGACATAGGTACGCTCGCGCAACACCGACAGGATGCTGGCATAGGTGGATGGCCGGCCGATGCCAAGCTCTTCCATGCGCTTCACAAGACTTGCTTCTGTAAAACGTGGCGGGGGTTCGGTAAAATGCTGATCGGGCCGGACCGCATCAAGCGCAAGCGCCTGTTTCGCGGCAACCCTGGGTAAGCGCCCGGCCTCCTCCTCATCGCCGCCGCCATCGTCGGTGCCTTCCTGATAAAGCTTCAGGAAACCATCAAACAACAGCACCGAACCGGTTGCCCGGAAGCCCACCTGATTGTCAGCCGAGGCAATCTCGATTGTCGTCCGTTCAAGCCGGGCACTAGCCATCTGGCTTGCAATCGCGCGTTTCCAGATCAGCTCGTAAAGCCGCGCCTGATCTTTATCGAGGGTCGCTGCCACCTGCTTTGGCAAGCGCGCCATGTCTGTGGGCCGCACCGCCTCATGCGCTTCCTGCGCATTCTTGGCCTTGCTTGAATAGCTGCGCGCCTCCGCGGGCAGGTAATCCGCGCCATATTCACCGCCGATCACATCGCGGCAGGAGGTGATCGCCTCCTGCGCCATGCTCACACCATCGGTCCGCATATAGGTAATCAGCCCGACCGTCTCCCCATCGATATCGACCCCTTCATACAGCCTTTGCGCCACCTGCATGGTGCGCGAAGCGCTGAAGCCGAGCTTGCGCGCCGCCTCCTGTTGCAAGGTCGATGTCGTGAAGGGCGGCTGCGGATGACGCTGCGTCGGTTTGCTTTCGACCTGCGCGACCGCATAGTCGCGCGTCAGGATGCGCGCCTTCGCCGCCTCGGCCGCGGCCGCTGATCCCAGCGTGAATTTCTCAACCTTCTGGCCATCAAGCCGGGTCAGCCTCGCGGTCAGTGGCTGACTACCGCCTGTGCCGAAATCGGCCTCCACCGTCCAGTATTCACGCGCGACGAAGGATTCGATTTCAAGTTCACGTTCGCAGATCAGCCGTAACGCCACCGATTGCACCCGCCCGGCCGAGCGTGAACCGGGCAGCTTGCGCCACAAGACAGGCGACAGGGTAAAGCCGACCAGATAGTCAAGCGCGCGCCGCGCCAGATAAGCCTCAACCAGCGCGGCATCGATCTCCCGCGGGTGCGCAATCGCATCGGTGATGGCGGTCTTGGTGATTTCGTTAAACACCACCCGCTGCACCTGTTTTTCCTGCAGCGCCTTCTTGTCTTTGAGAATCTGCAGCACATGCCAGGAGATCGCCTCCCCCTCACGATCAGGGTCGGTCGCGAGAATCAGGGTGTCGGCCTGTTTCGCGGCGCGGACGATTTCGGCCATCTGCTTCTTGCCGCGCTCGCCCACCTCCCAGACCATATCAAAATCGTCGTCGGGCTTGACCGAGCCATCCTTTGCAGGCAGATCGCGGACATGCCCGTAGCTCGCCAGCACTTCATAGTCGCTGCCGAGATACTTATTGATGGTCTTTGCCTTTGCCGGCGATTCAACAATGACAAGTTTCATATCAGGCCAGTTGTGTCGATACGGGCTCGTGCGCGGCGAACCAGAAAACGCAAAACGTCCTGCAAATAGGTCAATAAGATGGCGCGAGTCAAACCCGCAAACCAATCCATCGATTCTGACAACTGGTTTTAAGCAATGCTATTTGCTACATCACAGGAAGGTAAATAATTGTTCGAAGGCATTGAAATGCAGGCTCAAGACCCCCGTCCTCTCGTCGCCGGAAACTGGAAAATGAACGGCTTGTTATCCTCGCTTGAAGAGGTGGACAAGCTTGCAGCAGGTATTGCAAATGGTGCGCGGCCGGCCTGCGACGTCATGCTCTGCCCGCCCGCGCCGCTGCTTCTGGCGATGCGCGAACGGATCGGCGAGGCGGCAATCGCGGTCGGCGCACAGGACTGCCACATGCAGGATTCAGGCGCCCATACCGGCGATGTCAGTGCCGCACTGATCGCCGATCTCGGCTGCACAGCCGTCATTGTCGGCCATTCCGAACGGCGTACAGATCACGGGGAAACCGATGCCATGGTGCTTGCCAAGGCGCTGTCGGCCCACCGGGCGGAACTGACAGCCATTGTTTGCGTCGGGGAAACCGAAGCCGAGCGTGATGCGGGCAAAGCGCTCGAAATTGTCGGGCACCAGGTCGCAAGTTCGGTCCCTGACGGTGTCACGGCGGCCAATCTGGTCGTGGCTTACGAGCCCGTCTGGGCCATCGGCACCGGCCGCACCCCGACGGCAGAAGAAATTGGCGAGGTGCACAGCTTCATCCGCAGGCAGTTGATGGACCGTTTCAGCGATGGTGAGCAATTCCGCCTGCTTTACGGCGGTTCGGTAAAACCGGCCAATGCCGCCGAACTGATGGCGGTGTCCAATGTTGACGGCGCGCTTGTCGGCGGGGCGAGCCTCAAGGCCGAGGATTTTCTGGGAATTCTTGCCGCCTATCGGTGAGACGGCGCGACCGGCGGGGCGTGCATAACTGATGATGCCATAGCCCCGCAGAACCATGGGCAGGGCGCGTCATATCCGGGGATGCGCGCCTTTACCGCTTTATTGCTCAGCCTTCAGTCTGGATCTGCTTTCTGGCAACCGCCAGCAGGCTATCCATTTCGCGGCGGATCTGATGATCGGAAAGATCGACGCCTTTCGCCTCGAAATCGCCTTTCAGCTTCCTGAAGACGTCATCATCGCCGGCTTCCTCGAAGTCGGATTTGATGACCTCCTTGGCATAGGCTTGCGCGGCATCGCCACTCAACCCCAGCTTTTCCGCCGCCCAAAGTCCAAGCAGCTTGTTACGGCGGGGATTCGCCTTTTATTTCAGCTCTTTGTCATTCGCGAACTTGTTCTCAAAACTTTTTTCGCGATCGTCGAATGTGCTCATGGAACCGGGCAGCTCCTTCTCAACAAGAGTAAAAATCGAAGTTTAGCCATAGCTTGCTACGGATTGTGAATCAACTGCGATTAAAGTCGCAGTATCTCCAGTTACGCTGATCTGGCGACAAGGCGCCGACTATTCAATCAGATTGTACTCCGGCTTCGTTTAGGATAGGTTTCGCCGCGTACCCAATGGATCGATGGGTACAGGATTTCATTCACGTCATACGCCCGATTTTCCGCTGACACGCTGCGGTAGGGCACCTTTTTTCCGAAACCGATCCGAAACGGTCCAGAATCAAAGGTCGATTTCCATGAGCCGACGCAAGAAAGTCTACGAAGGCAAGGCTAAAATCCTTTACGAAGGGCCAGAGGCCGGAACGCTGATCCAGTATTTCAAGGATGACGCGACCGCATTCAACAACAAGAAACATGCAACGATCACCGGCAAGGGCGTCCTGAACAACCGGATTTCGGAATATATCATGATGCAGCTGTCGGCGATCGGCGTGCCGACACATTTCATCAAACGGCTCAACATGCGCGAGCAGCTGATCCGGGCGGCGGAAATCATCCCGGTCGAGGTGGTCGTGCGCAATGTCGCGGCAGGATCGATTTCCACGCGGCTCGGCATTGAGGAAGGGACGCCGCTGCCGCGCTCGATCATCGAATTCTATTACAAGGACGATGCGCTGGGCGATCCGCTGGTATCCGAGGACCATCTGACCGCTTTCGGCTGGACCAATCCGCACGAGATCGACGATATGATGGCGATGGCCTTGCGGACCAATGATTTTCTGGCCGGGCTGTTTGCCGGCATCGGGATCCGGTTGGTCGATTTCAAGATTGAATTCGGCCGTATTTATGAGGGCGATCTGATGCGGATCGTGCTGGCCGACGAGATCAGCCCCGATTCTTGTCGTCTGTGGGACATGCAGACCAACGAAAAACTCGACAAGGACAGGTTCCGCCGCGATATGGGCGGCGTGTCGGAAGCCTATCAGGAAGTGGCCCGGCGACTGGGTATTGCGCCCGACCTCGAAAGCCGACTACATCAGGAAAGCAATGCGGCGAAGTGAGTCTGCATCCATATACGACGAATTTTGCCCGCCCCTGTCGGTGGCCGGGCAACCCCGCCAAAGCGCTGGAGATTGGCGAATGAAAGCCCGAATTCACATCACACTCAAAAACGGTGTTCTTGACCCGCAGGGCAAGGCCATCGAAACCACCCTGTCGCACCTCGGATTTGCGGGGGTCGAAGATGTCCGGCAAGGCAAATATATCGAGCTGGAGCTTAACGAGACCGATCGCAACAAAGCACATGCGGCAGTCGATGCCATGTGCAGCCAGCTGCTTGCCAATACAGTGATCGAAAATTATGCGATCGAGCTTGAATAGGCGGCGTCAGACCGTTTTTTCCATGACCAGAAGATGGGGCATTGCGGCGTGAAAGCCAGTGTCATTGTATTTCCCGGATCAAATTGTGACCGTGACGTCGCGGTTTCGCTTGCCGCCGCCAGCGGCACCGCACCGCAGATGGTCTGGCACGCCGAGACAGAACTGCCCAAAAGCGATCTGATCGTCCTGCCTGGCGGTTTTTCATTCGGCGATTATCTACGCGCCGGCGCGATGGGCGCACGCTCCCCCATCATGCGCGCCGTCATCGCGGCAGCAAGAGCCGGCACGCCGGTGCTTGGCATCTGCAACGGCTTTCAGTTACTGACAGAAACAGGGCTGTTGCCCGGCGCGCTAATGCGCAATGCGGGGCTGACATTCGTGTGCCGCGATGTTTTTTTGCGCGTTACACAGCCTGACAGCCTGTTTACATCACGCTACGCACAGGATCAGGTGATCCGTATTCCCGTCGCCCATCATGACGGCAATTATTTCGCGGATCCCGAAACCCTCGCCCGGCTTGAGGGGGAAGGCTCCGTCGCTTTCCGCTATTGCGACAGAACGGGTGTCGTGGGCGGCAGCGCCAACCCGAACGGCTCGATCAACGATATCGCGGGGATTTTCGACCCCGCCCGCAAGGTACTGGGGCTGATGCCGCATCCCGAGCGGCTGGCCGACCCGGCGCTTGGCGGCACTGACGGGCAGGCCATGTTCAACAGTCTGGTGGAGTGCCTGTCATGAGCGCAAATAATGTGGAAATGACAGCCGAGCTGATCGCCGCGCACGGGCTCAGCGAGGATGAATTCGCGCAGATCGTGCGCCTGATCAACCGCCAGCCGAACCTGACCGAGCTTGGCATCTTTTCCGCCATGTGGAACGAGCATTGTTCCTATAAATCCTCGCGCGTCTGGCTGCGCACATTGCCCACCGACGGGCCGCAGGTCGTTTGCGGACCGGGCGAGAATGCCGGCATTGTCGATATCGGCGACGGTCAGGTGGCGGTCTTCAAAATGGAAAGCCACAACCACCCCAGCTTTATCGAGCCTTACCAGGGGGCCGCCACAGGCGTTGGCGGCATTATGCGCGATATATTCACGATGGGCGCACGGCCTGTCGCCAATCTCAACGCGTTGCGCTTTGGCGATCCGGCACACCCGAAAACCCGGCATCTGGTATCGGGTGTGGTGGCAGGCATCGGCGGCTATGGCAATTGCATCGGCGTGCCGACCGTGGGCGGTGAGGTGAATTTCGATGCGGGCTATAACGGCAATATTCTTGTCAATGCCATGTGCGTCGGCGTTGCGGACGCCGATAAGGTATTTTATTCCGCCGCCAGCGGCATCGGCAATCCGGTCGTCTATGTCGGCTCGAAAACCGGCCGCGACGGCATCCATGGCGCAAGCATGGCATCGGCCGAATTCGACGATAAATCCGAAGAAAAGCGCCCCACCGTGCAGGTCGGCGACCCGTTTACCGAAAAGCTGCTGCTGGAGGCCTGCCTTGAGCTGATGGCCGGGGATGCGGTGATCGCCATTCAGGATATGGGCGCGGCCGGGCTGACCTGTTCGGCGGTTGAAATGGCGTCAAAGGGCGGGCTTGGCCTGCTGCTTGATCTTGACAAGGTGCCTTGCCGCGAGACCGGGATGAGCGCCTATGAGATGATGCTGTCTGAAAGCCAGGAGCGGATGCTGATGGTGCTGCACCCGGACAGGACGGAAGCGGCACGCGAAATTTTTGACCGCTGGGAGCTCGACTTTGCGATAATCGGTGAAACAACCGATACGCGGCGCTTCGTGATCCAGCATGGTGGCGCGATTGTCGCCGATCTGCCCGTCGATGTACTGGCAGAGGACGCGCCGGTCTATCAGCGCCCCTGGACGCCGACGCCCGCCGCACCGGCAATCGGCAGCGATGCGGTTGCAGCGCCTGACGATCTGGCCGCGACGATCGTGAAACTGGTTGGCGGGCCGCATCTGTGCAGCCGGCGCTGGGTGTGGGAACAATATGATCATATGGTGATGGGCGATACGGTGCAGCGGCCCGGTGGCGATGCGGCGGTCGTGCGGGTGCATGGCACGCGCAAGGGGCTTGCCGCCACGACCGACGTCACCCCGCGCTATTGCCTTGCCGACCCGAAAGAGGGCGGCAAGCAGGCCATCGCCGAAGCCTATCGCAACCTGTCGGCGGTCGGCGCAAAGCCGCTTGCCACCACAGACTGCCTGAATTTCGGCAATCCCGAGAAACCAGAAACGATGGGTCAATTTGTCGGCTGCATCGAAGGGATCGGGGAAGCCTGCCGCGCGCTCGATATGCCCATCGTGTCGGGTAATGTGTCGCTTTATAACGAGACCAATGGCGTCGCCATACCGCCGACCCCGGCAATCGGCGCCATCGGGCTGATCGACGATATCGCCCAGATGACGACGATCGGCCTGCGCGATGACGGCGATCTGCTTTTCATCATCGGCGAAACCCGCGGCCATCTGGGGCAATCGCTCTATGCACGCGAGATCGCCAATGTGACCGAAGGCGCGCCGCCACCGGTTGATCTTGCCACCGAAAAGCGGCATGGCGAGTTTGTGCGCGCGCAAATCACCGCCGGCCAGGTCAATGCGGTTCATGATATTTCCGATGGCGGGCTGATCATTGCCGGCATTGAAATGGCGATGGCGGGCGGTATCGGCTGCGCCATCGCGCTCGATACGACCCATTGCGCGCTGCATGCGCTGCTGTTCGGCGAGGATCAGGGACGCTATCTTGTCACGGCAGCTGCGGACAAGGCTGCCGGCTTACGCGCGGCCGCCACAGATGCCGGCATTCCCCTGCAACAGCTTGGCAAGGTCGGCGGCAGCGACATTGTCATCGACGGAATCACCGCAATTCCGCTTGCCGAACTCACGCAAGCCCATGAAGATTGGCTACCGGAACTTATGCGACTCTGACAGGCGCGTTCAGGCGGGGCTGGCTGGCCACCCCCACCCAATATCGAGGAGTGACGAAGATGGCGATGGATGCAGCGGAAATCGAACGGCTGATCAAGCAGGCACTGCCCGATGCGCAAGTCTCCATCGAGGATCTGCGCGGCGATGGCGATCATTACGCGGCACATGTGGTCTCACCGGCCTTTGCCGGTAAAACCCGCGTACAGCAGCATAAGATGGTCTATGACGCGCTGCAGGGCCGTATGGGCGGGGAACTGCATGCCCTGGCGCTGCAAACCTCGGCAAGTTAACGCCAGGGACGGCAAATGTCCGAACATGCGGCAACTTGACGATGCGCGGCAGACTGCCTAGTTAGCTGTTCAGGAAGAAAAGGAACATCACCATGATTGACAGCGAATTGCAGGCCGAATTCCAGATTGCCGTGGACAGCAACGATGTCTTGCTTTTCATGAAAGGCACACCGCAATTCCCGCAATGCGGCTTTTCCTCGACCGTTGTGCAGATCCTGCAACATCTCGGCGTCCCGTTTCGCAGCGTCGATGTGCTGCAGAATGAGGAAGTCCGGAACGGCATCAAGGAATTTTCGAACTGGCCGACGATCCCCCAGCTTTATGTGAAGGGGGAATTCATCGGCGGTTGCGATATTGTGCGCGAAATGTTCGAAAGCGGCGAACTCAAAACATATATCGCGGATAAAGGGATCGAGATTGCCGGCTGACGCGGAAGACCGGTCACCGGAACGGGCCTGCCGCATGGGTAAAAAGGCCTGAGATGATCGAGATTCGTGCGGCGCGCCCCGAAGATGCCGCCGCTATTGCACGCATTCATACCGACAGCTGGGATATCGCCTATCGCGGGCTGTTATCGGCTGACGCCGATCTGTCGCGCAGTTATGACGGCCGGCTGAAATACTGGAAACAGCGGCTGGTTCACAGCCCGCAGGGCATTTTTCTGGCTGACGATGACGCATTGGGGCCGATGGGGTTTGTCGCTTGCGGCACCGCCGCTGATCCGGTCCGTACGGAACAGGCTCTGTTCCGGGGCGAAATCCAATCGCTTTACGTGCGGCCCATTTGTCAGGGGATGGGCGTGGGCCGACGTTTGTTTAATGCGGCTATCGCCAATCTTGTTGCCGCCGGTTTCAGCCGCGTGCTGATCTGGATTCACGAAGATGGCCCGGGAATCGGTTTTTTGGAGCATTTGGACGGTCAACCGATCGCTGAAAGGCTGATAAGCGATGGCCAGGGCGAAGGCGCGCGGCAATATCGCGAAACAGCCTATGGATGGGGCGGATAGGCGCCTTATACGCACGCCGGATGGCAAGTCGCAGAAAAGCGTCGCGAAAGACTTGACCAGCGGGCCGTCGCACGATAATCATCGCGGCTTGAAAACCCGCCGCGTGCGGGCTTTTTCGATAGCATTCAAGCATCACGCACAGGAATAGTCAGGGAACAAGCCAATGGCCCGCCGTTGCGAACTTACGGGAACAACCGTCCAGACCGGCAATAATGTCAGCCACGCGCAAAACAAGACGCGCCGGCGCTACCTGCCCAATCTGTGCAATGTTTCCCTGACGAGCGATGCGCTTGGCCGTTCCGTCCGTTTCCGGATCTGCGCCAAAACCCTGCGCAGTGTCGATCATAAGGGCGGGCTGGACAAGTTCCTGCTGGCGGCGCGCGATCGCGACCTCTCCCTGCATGCGCAGCGCATCAAGCGCGAAATCCGCCGCAAGACGGAAGTTGCCGCAAGCTGATCGGTGCAAACTGATTCGCACCGATTACGGCCAATCGGTGTGCTGCTGAGCAGCGATGCTTAAGGATTGAGCCGGAATGTCAGCAGCAATGTTTTCTGCGCGCTGCTGAAATTATCGTCCGACATGATGTAGAGCAGCGTCTCCCCCGCCGCTGTCCGCCGGATATCAAGCCCTTCCATATTGTCGATTCCGTTGCGGGCGGTAAGGATCAGCAGGGTTTCACCATCCAGTGGCGCGGATTGCGCCAGTTTATCTGCCGCGATACGGCGCAATCGCATCGCCGCGCCCCCCACAATCGTAAAGCGCCGCTCCAGCAGCAACAGATCCCCGTCCGGCAGCTGCGCCAGATCGGTAACATCGAAATTGTTTGTCCGCGCCACGCGAAGCGGCCGCGCCGCCTCCCCTGTTTGCTGCAACCAGCCAAGCAGATTGCCATCCTGGTCAAGCATCCGCTCGGTGATCATCAATGTCCGGCCATCGGCCAGAACAAGCAGCGCCTCGATACCCTTGTTCGATGGTGCGTCCGCCAATCTTGTCGGCACGCTCACAGGCCCCAGCGGCACAATCTGCCCCCCGGCCTCATGCCGGTAGCGCAGCACGCGGTGACGGCGCTCAAACCCGACAAGCAGCTCACCGTGGAAATCCGTGCCCGGCAGGCGCGCAATCGCTTCCGCATCGCCTGCCCCTTTTCCACGCAGCGGGCGGCCACCTGGATCGCGCAGCGGCAGGATCTGGGCCGCCTCGATACCTGTAAGCCATCCGTCGCTATAGATGAGGTTTGCGCGCAGCCAGTGCCCCGCATCCGACACAGCCAGAATTGACTGCCCGTCGCCGCTGACGATCAGCCCGGAGTATCCGCCAAACACCGATTGATCGGAGCTGATCTCGATCCCCCCCGCATATGTCAGCGGGCCGAATGTCAGCCGCCGGCGATCATCAGGATCAGGGTGGTATGGCTTGACCGACAGGGATAACGCCCCCTCCCCCTCACCGGCCGCGACCGCCTGCCCCGCACAGCCACCGCATATCGACAGCACCGCAGCCAGGACAATATGCTGTAGGATCTTCCGGCTTGCAAAGGCACCCATCGATGCAGCAATCCCCTAATCGGGTGGCGGTTATCGTTGCGCGCGCCGTGCTGGCTTGCGCGATGGCTGGCCGGCCCGCTTCTGTTCGGCCTCAAAACGCCGGGCGGCTTCCTCGTCGAAAAGCTCGGCCAGTTTTTCGGTCATCGCTCCGCCAAGCTGCTCGACATCGACGATGGTGACCGCGCGCTTGTAATAGCGCGTCACGTCGTGTCCGATCCCGATGGCCAGCAACTCGACCGGCGAGCGGGTTTCGATCCACTCGATCACCTCGCGCAGATGCCGCTCCAGATAATTGCCCGGATTGACCGACAATGTGGAATCGTCGACCGGTGCACCATCGGAAATCACCATCAGAATGCGGCGCTGCTCGGGGCGGGCCATCAGCCGGTCATGCGCCCAGGACAAAGCCTCCCCATCGATATTTTCCTTCAACAGCCCTTCGCGCATCATCAGGCCGAGATTCTTGCGCGCGCGCCGCCAGGGCGAATCGGCAGCCTTGTAGACGATATGGCGCAGATCGTTGAGCCGCCCGGGATTTGCGGGCTTGCCTTCCGACAGCCATTTCTCGCGCGCCTGCCCGCCCTTCCAGGCGCGGGTGGTGAAGCCCAAAATCTCCACCTTGACCGAGCAGCGCTCAAGTGTGCGCGCCAGAATGTCGGCGCACATCGCCGCGACCATGATCGGCCGGCCACGCATCGAGCCGGAATTATCGAGCAGCAACGTCACCACCGTGTCGCGAAACTCCATATCGAGTTCCTGCTTGAATGACAGCGGATGGAAGGGATCCATGATTATGCGCGGCAGCCTTGCGGCATCGAGCATGCCTTCCTCAAGGTCGAACTCCCACGACCGCTCCTGCTGCGCCATCAATTTGCGCTGCAAGCGGTTGGCAAGCCGGCCGACAACGCTTTGAAACTGCTGCAACTGCTGATCGAGATAGAGCCGCAACCGGGTCAGCTCTTCCGCCTCGCACAGCTCTTCCGCCTCTATCTCCTCGTCATAGTCAGTGGTAAAGGCCGTATAATTGGGCCGGCGGCGCACCGCATCGTCGCCCGCTTCGGGACGCCAGGGCCTGTCGCCTTCGGAATTTTCATCCGCTTCCAGCCCGTCAATCTCTTCATCCGTCTCGACCATGACGGTCTGGCCTTCGCCTTCCTCGCCTTCGCCATCGACAAATTCCATTTCCTCGGACGTGCTGCCTTCGGGCTGCCCGGCCTCGCCTGCCTCATCCCCCTGATTTTCAGTTTCGGATTCAGAGCCTTCCTCGTCGGAATCCTCCTGATCCTGGCTGTCTTCGCCAAGCTCGTCGGCCAGTTCAAGCCCGGCGATGATCTTGCGGGTCAGACGCGCGAATTTCTGCTGATCGCCGATACAGCCATCCAATTCGGCCAGATCCTCACCCGCGCGGCTTTCGATGAAAGGGCGCCACAACTCAACGATATTTTCGGCCGAAGGCGGTGGCGGCTTGCCGGTCAGCTTTTCGCGCACCAGCAAACCGACTGCGTCGGCAAGCGGTGCATCAGCCTTGTCATTGACCGTGCTAAAACCCTTTTCCGCGAAACGATGTTCGAGCGCGGCTTCCAGATTGCGCGCCATGCCGCGCATCGCCCGTGAGCCGATCGCTTCCACCCGCGCCTGTTCGGCCGCCTCATACACCTCGCGCGCCGTCGGCCCCATTGGCGCATGTCTACGATGCAGATTATCGTCATGATGACGCAACCGCAGGGAACAGGCATCCGCAGCCCCGCGAATACGCGCCACCTCATCAGCCGGCAGATCGCGTGGCGGCAGGGGCAAGCGCACCTGATCCCCGCGCACACCGGTCGGCTCGGTGCCGAAACTGACCTGCAGCTCCGGCTCCTCGGCAATACTGCGCACAGCGGATGTCAGCGCCCTTTTAAAGGGCTCGACCGGACTTTCGGTATCTTGCTTGCTCATGTCCCTGCGCCCGGCAATCGCATCGCCCGGGCCCTAGCTCATCGTGATATGCGCCGCCGATTCAGGCAGTTCTTCCCCGAAGCAGCGCTGATAGAATTCCGCGACCGTCGGCCGCTCCAGCTCATCGCACTTGTTGAGGAAGGTCAAGCGGAACGCAAATCCGACATCGTTGAAAATCGAGGCATTCTCCGCCCAGGTCAGCACCGTTCGCGGGCTCATCACGGTCGAGATATCGCCATTCATGAAGGCCGCGCGGGTAAGATCGGCAACCGTCACCATATCGGCAAGCGTTTTCTTGCCAACCTCGCTGTCATAGGAAGGCGATTTCGACAGGACGATATCGACTTCCGCGTCATGCGGCAGATAGTTCAGCGTTGTCACGATATTCCAGCGATCCATCTGCCCCTGATTGATTTGCTGCGTGCCGTGGTAAAGACCCGAGGTATCGCCAAGCCCGATCGTATTGGTCGTTGAAAACAGGCGGAAGAAAGGATGCGGCCTGATCACCTTGTTCTGATCAAGCAGCGTCAGCTTGCCATCCACCTCCAGCACACGCTGGATAACGAACATCACATCGGGCCGACCCGCATCATATTCATCAAATACAAGCGCACAGGGGTGCTGCAGCGCCCAGGGCAAAATGCCCTCGCGGAATTCGGTCACCTGCTTGCCATCCTGCAGCACGATCGCATCCTTGCCGATCAGATCGATCCTGCTGATATGGCTGTCCAGATTGACCCGGATGCAAGGCCAGTTCAGGCGCGCCGCCACCTGTTCCACATGGGTCGATTTACCGGTGCCGTGATAGCCCTGGATCATCACCCGGCGATTGAAGGCGAACCCCGCCAGAATTGCCAGCGTCGTCTCCCGATCGAACAGATAGGTTTCATCACGATCAGGCACATATTCGTTGCCTTCCGAGAAGGCAGGCACCTGCATATCGGAATCGATACCAAACAGATCGCGGACCGATGCGGTGACATCGGGCGCGTCGATAAACGTACTGGCGGTGGGTTCTACCGTCATTGCAACACTTCCAATCTTGTGCGAAACAACGCCTGTGCGTGCCCGCGGGGTCCCGCAGGTTCATTCAATGCCGCTGGCTTTAAGATGATTATAGGCTTGGATGACTTGCTCCAACCGGCCTTCCATCGTTCTGTCGCCACCATTTGCATCGGGATGGAACCGCTTTACTAACTCCTTATACCGCACTCTGACTTCTTGCAAGGTTGCGGTCTGCTCAAGCCCCAGACTATCGAATGCGGCAAGCACCCGTGGGGGGAACCGGCGGCGCGCCGCGGGGCGCGGCCCCTCCGCCTGCCCGGTGCCGCCCGGTTCACCGAAAACATCAAAAGCATCGTCAAAAGCATCACGCCAGCGATCATCGCCGGATTGGCCAGTCTGCGCACCCATCGACCAGGTCGGGCGGTGGCCGGTGGCATTGCCCTTGATATAGTGCCTCACCTCTGATTCGCTCATCCCGGCGAAGAAATTCCAGTTACGATTATAGGCGCGTGCATGTTCCGTGCAGAACCAGCGATACTCTCGCAGCTGGCTGGGCGCCTTCGGTGCACGATGTTCCCCGGCAAGCGCGCATCCATCCCATTCGCACACAGGGGTATCGCGCCGCACTCTCGCCTGTCGGCGCGGTTTTATTCTTATCCGGTCAATGTCGCGTATAAACTTCATTGCAAATCAATTATGTTGCCGGGCCAGGGTGATTTCAAGCTATCCATTACACTGATCGGGCAGTGACCCAGATTGCGCCCGATCCTGTTCCGGCAGGTTTATCGCCCTTATTCTTCGTGCCATGCGTGTCAGAAAGGAAACCGACCGATGTCCGTTGCAGATGATATTCGCCAGATCATCGAGGATCAGTTTGCACCAAAATCCCTCGACATCGTCAACGATTCCGAAAAGCATGCCGGACATGCGGGCGCCAATGAAACAGGCGAGACGCATTTTCACCTGACAATCGTGTCTGAGCGTTTTACAGGCTTGCCGCCCGTGGCGCGGCATCGGCTCGTCATGACCGCCTTGAAACCCCTGCTCGACGGCCCGGTACACGCCCTGGCCCTGACGACGAAGACGCCCGCTGAAACCCAAAGGAGTTGAACAGGCTAAATATCTATAGTTGTAGATATTGAATCTACATACATATACGGGTATCCTGCCACGGCATAGTGGGATCAATTGACATAATTTCTTGGGGGAAAGATGTCGTCGCTTGTTCTACGGAATGTCACGATCGCGGGCCATCGCACCAGTGTCCGCCTGGAACCCAGCCTTTGGCAGGCGCTGGAAGAAATCTGCAACCGCGAAGAAACCGATCTGAACGATCTTTGTTCTGAAATTGCCGGCCGCCCCCGACGCGGCGGCTTTACCTCCGCCTTGCGGGAATTCATTGTCAGTTATTATCGCGGCATGGCCGGTGGGGTCACCCGCAATTCGGCAATGGCATTGCGCTGACGGCGCAGCACTTCAAATTTGAAGCCATAGAAGATAAATGTCTGCTTTTCCTCGGGGATCGCCTGCGCCTCATGGATAACAAGCCCGGCTATCGTGGTGGCTTCCTCATCGGGCAACCGCCAGTCAAATTCCCGGTTGAGATCGCGAATCGCCACTTTGCCGTCCACAATCAGGGTTCCGTCCGCCTGCGGCCTCACACCGCGCACCGCGACATCATGCTCATCGGCGATTTCACCAACGATTTCTTCAAGGATATCCTCAAGGGTGAGAAGCCCCATCAACGCCCCATATTCATCCACCACCAGGGCAAAATGATTATGCTTTGACAGAAACGCCATAAGCTGCGCGCGTAGTGTCGTCGCTTCAGGAACAAACCACGGATCGACCATGACCGATTGCAATTCAAGCATTGGCTCTGCGCCATCAGTCACGACCCCATGCTGTGCGGTCAGGGCGCGCAGCAAATCCTTGGCATGCAGCACGCCCACAATATTTTCCGAATTTTCCGCATAGACAGGCACGCGCGTATAGGGACTTGAAAGCACCTGATCGATAATCTGGGCAGGCGGAAGTCCTGCATCGACCATATGGATATTCCGCCTGTGTACCATCACATCGGCCACACTGACCTGATCAAGATCGAGGATGCCGCCGATCATATCGCGTTCGCGCTTGCGCACAGCGCCTTCCCGGTGATGCAGATCGACCGCCCCGCGCAGTTCCTCATGAGCGGAAAAATCAAGTTCCTGTGCATCAGGGTCATAACCCAGCAGCCGTAAGCTCGCCTGTACAATCACCCTGACCATCCGCTCGACCGGGGAAAACACCCATACGACCCCGCGCATCACCGGCGCAACCGCAAGCGCAACCCGTTCGGGCTGTGCGATCGCATAGGTCTTGGGCAATACTTCCGCGAAGATAACGACAAGCGCGGTCATCATCAGCGTGGCATAGACGACCCCGACATCGCCGAACAGGCGCAGCATCAGACTGGTCGCAAGCGCCGAACCAAGAATATTCACAAGGTTATTGCCCAGCAGGATCACCCCGATCAGCCGCTCGCGATTGGCGATCAGCTTTTCGGTCACCTTGGCCCTGCTATTGCCTTGCGTCACCATGCGGTGAATACGCGGCCGCTGCGCCGCGGTCAGCGCGGTTTCGGATCCCGAAAACAAAGCCGACACAAACAGCAGCAAGCAAATCGCAAATAACAGCAGCCAGACTTCCAATGCCATGCATGTCCTATCAACCAGCCATGTACCACGCGGTAAAACCGTGCCTGAAGAGCACAAGGTTATTCCGCCACCCTTCCTATAGGCAGAAAAGCGCGGATTGGGAAGCAGATGCTTGGACAAAGAAAACAGGCGCTCCGCCACGGCAAGGCGCAACGTCGGCAATCAACAGCCCTATCGCAAAGCGCAAAAAGGCTCCCTGATCGCGCAGCAGGCCGGTCAGGCGGCCTGCTGCGCCGGTGCGCGCTGCCAGACTATGGGGAAATCAGGCCCACCCAGGGGGTCGCCATCCCGTGGCTCATACTGAAGATGCAGTTGTTTTGGCGCATAAGGCCGCGCGCGATACCGGATATCATCACCGCAATAGCGCAGCGAGGCCGCACGCCGCACCTGATAGCGGCTGGCATTGCCACTTGTGCCATGGATCGTCTTGTAATGGTGAACAAGCACATCCCCCGGCTCGACATCGAAATGAACCACATCATAGGCATCGAGATTATTTTCGATGTCGGGCAGCTCGGCCCCTTCCGCACCAGGTAGCGAGGCGTGGGAGACGAAAGTGTTGGGCTGGTAATCCTGCGCCTTGCCGTCGATCCCCCGGACATAGAGCATGGTGCCGGTCTCATAGCTTGCCGGATCGACCGGCACCCAAACGACACAGCATTGATCCCCTTCGATATTGAAATATGTGGAATCCTGATGAAATGCGGTTCGCTCGCGGGTGCCCGGTTCCTTGACAAAAATCTGATCGCCAAAAAAATTGACCGCTTCGGAATCAAGGAAGGCTGCGGCGATTTCAGGCAGTACCCCCGACAGGCACAATTTGCGGAACTCCCGGATACGCGCCGCGACGCCGGTATCAAGCAGGAAGCTTCCCTTCCCCTCTACCGGGTCGAGCAGCAGCGGTTTTTCAGTAGCCTTGATATGCGCCACCATACCGGCAAGATCGTGCTGACCGTCGCTGTTACTTTGCAGCGCGTCAAAATCACAGGCTTCGGCCGCGCGGGTCACCTCACTGACATTATAACCAGCCGGGCTGTCGGCAAGCGAGGCGATCGCCTGATCCATCGAGCGGCGAAACCGGTTGACCGTCTGCAAATCCAAAACGCCACGCAGGAGCACAAACCCGGCTCTGTTATAGGTATGGACTTCATCACGGGTGATCGGGCGGGCAAGCTTTGTCATTTTTGACTCCCTTTCAACTACTGGAAGTTGTCGTCTGCTATTCCGCAGCCACTCTGCTCGGTATCTGGCCGTAACGGCGGAAGTCCTCAAGCACGGCCAGCTGCACGGGAATCGACACGGCGATCGCGACCCCACCGCCCGGCGCATCATAGCCGCCGCCATAAGCAGTCGGCAGGCCGAGCGGCTCGATCAGCGGGCAAATGGTCAGAAATTCTGTCAGGATTTCAATATCGGTGACCGCGCGGATCGCGGTCATTCCTTCCGCCAGCGCCCATTCCAGCATGGTAACCAGAATGGCTGTCTTATGCGCCCGTTCATCAATCCCTTGATAGCGACGCGGCACCACAATATAGCGGGTCAATTCACAGACCGAAGGACTGGAAAGGTTGGCCGAACTTTCGACCAGGTGAGGGAAACAATCTTCCGTCAGGCCCCCCGCGCAAGGCGGCGTGATCCTGAGTGTGGCTTCAATGTTTCCCTCACCGTCGAGGGCGATGAAATAAACCGTGTCGTCGGTATCATATTCATCGATCTCAAGGCCATTGCGGTGAGGCAGAGCCCAACCACGATTGCAAACAAAGGTTTCATATCGCAGCCTGAACATCTTGTTGAAGAGTTCAGGATATTTCACCCGTTCGCTGCCGCGCACGACAATAGCCATTCCCCAAGTCTCCCACATGATTGCGGTCGATGGGTATGATGGCGCAAATTCCGGTTTCAACGTTATCCTAGGAATCTAGGACAAAGCGCATATCCAAAATTTTTTCTAAGTATATCAGTATGTTAGATTGAAATTGCCGGAAACTTTTCTTTTCCGGCGACAAAATCGCAGGACCCGTTCCTAGATCACGATCTCACCGAGCCGAATGGCCTCGGCAACAGCGAAGGGTCTGCGAAAGGCCTGCAATTTCTGCATCGCGCGATTGACATGCGTTGCGACCGTCGTCGCGGACAGGGTCAATATCTCCGCGATCTCATCATCGGTCTTGCCGGCTGCGACCCATTGCAGGACTTCTCTTTCTCTTGGCGATAACATCTTTCCCGTCCGATTTTCCCGCCGCGGCTCCACAACCGCCCGCTGCAATGCGTTATTGGCGTAAATACTGATCAGTTCGATGGCAGCCAATGCGGAAGGGGAAATATCGGGCTCGCGCCCGCACGGGGCAACAACTGCGATTGGCCCGCGCGTGGACACAATCGGCACGACCGCGCCTTCCACCGCATCGAACTCGCGACCGCTTTCAAGAACCGATTGCTCATCACGGCTGAGTTTGCGGCGGCTTTTGACATCGGACCAGGAATAAGGTTTGAGCGTATGCCGCAATTCCAGCAGAACCGGATCGCGCATCGCACAATTCTCTTCCTCATATTGCTCGACATAGCTTTGCGGCCGGCTGTTCATCAGCATATGAAAGCCGTTGCTGCCGGGCCGATGCTGCAGATCGAAAACAGACACATTGGAAAAGCCGAAACTTGCAAATTCCAGCTGCGTCATGGCAGCGATTTCATCGGGAGATGACAGGCCGCGCACCCGTTCGACAAATTCTATCGCGCGCCGACCATAGCTTTCCGTTTCTGTCATCTGAACACCGCATGCTGACGTGCCTTGCGCATGCACCACCCCCAAAAGTTACGCAACCGATGGCACAAGGGAACCAATCCAATATATTCAAGACCAACTGAACCCCGGGGTCCAGCCCAACCTTTATGATTTGGCAAAAAGCTGCCAATAATTAACAGGTTTATAAATTAGTGACCGTTGGGAAAAAATTAAAGTGACACGGGACAACCGCGACTGCCTCACTCGCGCTTTCTGCGCCCGGCCGTGTCAGTTGGCATGTCACGCAATGGCTGCAAGAGCAGCTTGTCCAGCCATACATCGCGCGGTGCGCAAAAGCCTTCAATCCCGATCCGCATATTTTCATGTCCGCCGCGTGGCTGCGCGCGATAGGTGCCAAAGACCCGGTCCCACCAGGGCAGATTGAAACCGAAATTGCTGTCGGTCTCATCACGATAGACCGAATGATGCACCCGGTGCATGTCCGGGGTGACAAGCAGCAGTCGCACCCATCGGTCGACAGGCGGCGGCAAATAGGCATTTGCATGATTGAACATGGCGGTTGCGTTCAGCATGATCTCGAATATCAGCACGGCAATTGCCGGCGGCCCAAGCAGCGCAACGAGCAGCAGCTTGAAACCCATCGACAGTACAATTTCCAGCGGATGGAAACGCAAGGCGGTGGTGAGGTCGAATCCGGGATCGGTGTGATGCATACGGTGCAACCGCCAAAAGGCAGGTACCGCATGAAACACCACATGCTGGCCGTAAATCGCCAGATCGAGCAGCAGGAATGCGATCACCCCCGCGAGCCAGCCGGGCAAACCAAGCAAGGGCAACAGCCCCCAGCCGCGGGCATTCGCGTAAACTGCGAATGTGGTGGCGATGAGCGGAAAAAGCAGCCGCAAGCACAAACCGTTCACAACCGCGACCGCAAGATTATTCCCCCAGCGAAACCAATGCTGCGCCGTCCTGGCGCGGCGCGGCGCGGCGGTTTCCCACCCCCACACACTCAGAAAGACGGCCAGAAAACAGCCAAGCCTGATCGCCGCTTCAAGCTGCAAAACCGATTCCGCGCTCATCAAGTTATCTTCCGGACTGCCCGGGGCCTAAAGCCCCTGAAACGACGCTAACTATAAGAGACGCACACACCTTCAAGAATGGCTTCTCGCGCAGTTGTGATGGTTGCCCGGAAGAAAGTTTGCGCAGCGCAACCAGCCTAACGCGTCCGGGACTGCTCAAGATACTGGTCGCAATCGGCGATATTCACGCGATGACGACGCAGCATATCGTCAAGATCGTCCCGCAAGCCGCCCGACGGCAGGGTGGGGATGATCTCCTCAAGCTTGCGCACAACCCAGGCCTGACCGCGATTGAGAAAGGACAGGCGCGCTTCAAGCCCGTCCTTCGCGGCGACTTTTTCAAAGAAATCGCCGGTATTTTCGGTGGGTTTTCCGCCCAGCTCCTCAATCCGCCCGCTCAACATGCCACAGCACCAGGCTTCGTCGTGATAAACCGTATCGATCAGGCTGCCCGCTGTGCTGTCCCCATGATCCTTGTGGAACAAACGCGCAGCTTTCGTACCGGCGCGTTCGGCTTCAAGCAGGCTGTTCAGAAATCCGACAAGTTCGGCATCATTCAACTGTTCACTCATTACTCCACCTCCTACTCTCGCTATCGGCCCGTCTATGCAGACCTTGGCTAGCGATTATAGCGGCGCATGCGGATGAGTGGGAATAATCACACCGCGATGTACTGACGCACTGAGCAACAAGCCAAATCCGAACAGTAAAGTCAGCATCGCCGTTCCGCCATAGGACACAAACGGCATCGGCACGCCGACAACCGGCACAAGCCCCATCACCATCGCCGCATTGATGAAAACGTACAGGAAAAAGGTCAGGGTGACACCCAATATGACAAGCCGACCGAATTGATGCCGCACACGGAACGCCAGCAGATAGCCATAACTGATCACCAGCATGTAAAGGGACAGCAGGCATAAAGCCCCAAGCAGGCCGAATTCCTCGGCCAGCATCGTATAGATAAAGTCGGTCTGCATTTCGGGCAGAAAATCAAGATGGCTTTGCGTTCCGGCCATAAAGCCCTTCCCGCTGACACCACCTGAACCGAATGCGATCTTTGACTGCAGAATGTGATAGCCCGCGCCAAGCGGATCGCGTTCGGGATCGAGAAACGTCAGAATCCGGTCTTTCTGATAATCATGCAGGAAACGCCAGGCAATCGGCAACGCCCCCAACAATCCGCCGAGCGCCACCGCAAAATATTTCCACGACACACCCGCCAGAAACAGAATGCCCGCCGCACCACTGACGATCAGGATCGCGGTGCCAAGATCGGGCTGCCGCAAAACCAGCACAGTCGGCAAAGCAACAAGCGCCAGGGGCGGCAATAATCGCAGCGGGCGCGATGCCTGCCCCGGCTCAAGCCCGTGATAATAGCGCGCCAAAGCAAGCACGAGCGCGATTTTCATGAGCTCGGAGGGCTGCAACTGAATGACACCAAGGTCAATCCAGCGCTGCGCGCCCATCCCGGTGGCGCCGGCCAGTTCAACCCAGACAATCAAAGCAAGCGACAGCCAGTAAATCGGGTAGGCAAGCCGCATCCAGATCCTGATATCGAGCACCGCGACGCCAAGCATGAGGATCAACCCCAGCCCGAAACGGGTCAGGTGCCGTGCGCTCCACGGCTCCCATCCACCGGCGGCGGAATAGAGCATCGCTCCGCCTACCCCCGCAATCGCGGCAAGCAGGATCACCAGCGGCCAGTTCAACTCGATCAGCTTGCGGCCGACCGACAAGGGCGGCGGGTCGAACCGCGACTGACCGTGTACGAAATAGCTTTCCAGCGCCATGGGGTTCCGTTTCGGCCTGTGCGGCCAGCCTACTATCTATAAGGGCTTGTCAGAAATGCAGTGCCCGGCCATAGGCGTCGAGCACACTCTCATGCATCATCTCGCTCAATGTCGGATGCGGAAAGATCGTATGCATCAATTCGGCTTCCGTTGTCTCAAGGGTTTTCGCGACACAATAACCCTGTATGAGCTCTGTCACCTCTGCCCCGATCATATGCGCGCCGAGCAATTCACCCGTCGCGGCATCGAATACGGTCTTGATCAGCCCCTCTGTATCGCCCATGGCAATTGCCTTGCCATTACCAACATAGGGAAAGCGCCCAACCCGCACTTTATAGCCCTGCTCTTCCGCCGCGGCTTCCGTCAATCCGACACTCGCAATCTGTGGCGTGCAATAGGTGCAGCCAGGCACATTGCGCACATCGAGCGGATGCAGCATTCCCTCTCCCGCGATATGTTCAACGCATAATACGCCTTCATGGCTCGCCTTATGGGCCAGCCAGGGCGGCCCGGCAACATCCCCGATGGCATAGACCCCCTCGACTGAGGTCGCGCACCATTCATCGGTCACGATATGGCCGCGATCAACCGAAACGCCGAGATCTTCGAGCCCCAGCCCCTCGATATTGCCGGTAATGCCAACCGCCATGATGACCCGGTCAACCGTCACTATCTGTTCCTGATCGTCGGACAACCGAAGCGTCACCTCGACCGCATTCTTTTTCAGCGTCATCGCCGCCACCGTCGCCCCGGTATGCAACGTCATCCCCTGCTTCTTGAAGGCCTTTGCGGCCAGGGCGGAAATTTCTGCGTCTTCAACCGGCAAAATCCTGTCGAGCATTTCGACAACCGTGACCTCAGCCCCCAGCGTGCGGTAAAAGCTTGCAAATTCAATACCGATCGCGCCCGACCCCACGATCAGAAGCGAGGCGGGAATTTCCTCGGGCACCATCGCCTCGCGATAGGACCAGATCAGCTTTCCATCCGTCTCCAGTTCGGGTAATTGACGCGCCCGGGCGCCGGTCGCCAGAATGATATGCGATGCGGACAGTTCGGCCTGTCCACCGTCAGCAAGCGATACAGCAACCGTGTCCGGGGCGGACAGCTTTGCTTCTCCCCTGATGACCGTCACCTTGTTCTTTTTCAGAAGATGCGTCACCCCGGCATTCAGCCTTGCCGCCACCTCGCGGCTGCGCTTGACGATTTTTGCCGCATCGAAGCGCACATTATCGGCAGCAACCCCATACGCGTCGAGATGCCGGGCAAGATGAAAAACTTCCGCCGACCGCAAGAGCGCCTTGGTCGGAATGCAGCCCCAGTTAAGGCAGATGCCGCCAAGTTCGGCCCGCTCTACAAGGGCGGTGTTCAGCCCAAGCTGCGCGGCGCGAATGGCCGCGACATAACCGCCCGGCCCCCCGCCGATCACCACCAGATCGTATGCATCCGCTGCCATAAAAGCTCTCCGTCCGGTGCGCGCGCCGCTATAGCAGCATGGTTACCGGATCCTCGATGAAACCCTTGAACACGTTCAGAAACTCGGCCCCCAGCGCACCATCGACAACCCGATGATCGCAGGACAGGGTGCAGCGCATGATCGTCGCAACAGCCACCGCGCCGTCTTTCACCACCGGCTGCTGCTCGGCCGCGCCGATCGCCAATATCATGCTGTGGGGTGGATTGATTACGGCGGAAAATTCGCTGATGCCGTACATGCCGAGATTGGAAATCGAGAAGGTGCCCCCTTCATATTCTTCCGGCTTCAACTTGCGTTCGCGCGCGCGCCCGGCGAGATCGCGCATCTCGTTCGAGATTTCCGCAAGCCCTTTGGTTTCCGCTGAACGGATGATCGGGGTGATCAGCCCGCCATCGATCGCCACCGCAACCCCGATATCGGCATGCTTGTGACGCAGCATAACGCTGTCGGTCCAGGACGCATTCGCATCCGGCGTCCGGCGCAGCGCGAGCGCCGAAGCACGGACGATGAAATCATTGACGCTGAGCTTGTAGGCGGGTTTTTCCTGGTCACGCGCCGCGCGATCATTGAGATCGCGCCGCAGGGCAAGCAGCGCATCGAGCGCACAGTCGATCGTGAGATAGAAATGCGGGATCGTCTGTTTCGACTGCGTGATCCGCCGCGCGATTGTCTTGCGCATCGGCGTATGCTTGATTTCCTCGTAACTGCCTTCCGCAAACGGCAGCGGCGCGGCCGCTGCCTTGCCTTCGGCTTTTTCGGCAGGGGCAGATTTGGCTTCTTGTGGCTTCTCCGCGACGCCGGATTCAAGCGCTGCCTCAACATCACGTTTGACGATCCTGCCATTCGGCCCGGTACCGTCCAGCAAGGCGAGGTCAAGATCATTTTGCGCCGCGATCCGGCGCGCAAGCGGGCTTGCAAAGATTCGTCCGCCATCTTCGCGTTTGACGGAGGAGCGCGATTTTGTTCGGTTCGTCGTGGCCGTTTTACCAGCGGATTTTTTATCCGATGCGGATTTGGATTTTTTCTGTGGCTCTTCCTCGGGACCAGGATCCTGGTCATGGGCTGTATCGTCACTTCCTTGGGAGGGAGGTGGGGCATCTGCCTCACCCGCGCCGGGCTTGGCGTTGCCTTCTTCAGGCGTATAGCCTGACAGCGCATCCGCATCCTCCCCTTCCTCCAGCATCACCGCAATTGGCGTGTTGACGGGAATTCCCTCTTCCCCCTCGCCAACCAGCAGCTTGCCGATACGGCCCTCATCGACCGCCTCGAATTCCATCGTCGCCTTGTCGGTCTCGATCTCGGCTATGATGTCACCGGCGCGCACCTCGTCGCCTTCCTTGACGAGCCATTTATTGAGCGCACCTTCCTCCATCGTCGGCGACAGGGCTGGCATGGTCAGGGTAATCGGCACGGTCCGCGCTCCCTAAACGTAACAAACGGCTTTTGCAGCCGCGACGATATCGGCAGGCTGCGGCAAAGCCAGCTTTTCCAGATTGGCGGCATAGGGCATCGGCACATCCTTGCCCGCGACCCGCGTCACAGGCGCGTCAAGATAATCGAATGCCTGCTCCATCAGCGCCGCGGCGACTTCCGCGCCGATACCCGATTGCGGCCAGCCTTCCTCGACCGTGACGCAGCGATTGGTCTTCTTGACCGAACGAATAATGGCAGGCACATCCATGGGCCGCAAAGTCCGCAGATCGATCACCTCGGCCGATATGCCTTCCTCCGCCAGCGCATCGGCCGCCTCAAGGCTCTTTGCCACACCGATCGAAAAAGACACGATCGTGACATCCGTACCGGCCCGGACGATCCGCGCCTTGCCGAGCGGCAGCGTAAAATCGTCAAGCACCGGCACATCGGACGACCGGCCATACAGCACTTCATTTTCGAGAAACACCACCGGATTGGGATTGCGGATCGCGGATTTAAGCAGTCCCTTCGCCGATGCGGCATCGGAAGGCGAAACGACGATCAACCCCGGCACATGCGCATACCAGGCAGCATAGCATTGCGAATGCTGCGCCGCGACGCGCGCGGCCGCGCCATTCGGCCCGCGAAACACCATCTGCGCGCCCATCTGGCCACCCGACATATATAGCGTCTTGGCCGCTGAATTGATGATCTGGTCGATCGCCTGCATTGCGAAATTGAACGTCATGAATTCGACAATGGGCTTTAGCCCGGCGAAGGCCGCACCAACCCCGACACCGGCAAACCCATGTTCGGTAATCGGGGTATCGATGACACGCCGTTCGCCAAATTCCTCAAGCAATCCCTGGCTGATTTTATAGGCGCCCTGATATTGCGCAACTTCTTCCCCCATCAGGAATACATCGTCATCGGCGCGCATTTCCTCGGCCATCGCATCGCGTAACGCCTCACGCATCGTCATACTGACGAATTCCGTTCCCTCAGGTACTTCAGCTGCGTCAGGTGCTGCCACCTCTTCAGGCTGATCAGCTTTTTCGCTGGCAGTATGTTCAACGTCCGACCCGGCTTGCGGCTGTACTTTTTCCTGCCCGCTCTTATCGCCGGGGGCTGCTTTCTTCTCTGATTGTTCGGTCTTACTTTCAACCGCAGGCGCAAGCGATTCCAGATCAACCGAATCAAGGGCGGATGCATCCTCCCCTTCTTCCAAAATCAGGGCAATCGGCGCATTGACGGGAATATTCTCGGTCCCCTCGGCCGCCAGGATCTGGCCCATGACACCTTCATCCACCGCCTCATATTCCATCGTCGCCTTGTCGGTCTCGATCTCGGCAATGATGTCGCCAGCGGTGATGGCGTCTCCCTCCTTGACCAACCATTTGGCAATGCTGCCTTCCTCCATGGTCGGCGACAGCGCCGGCATTAACAGGGGAATGGGCATAGTCGTTCAGACTCCGTTTCGCTCAACAAATGCCTGGCCATCTCCGGCAGGGCTCAGCGCAAGATATCGGTATATAATTCTTCTTCCGCCGGTTCGGGAGAGGTTTGTGCAAACTCCGCCGCTTCGGCGACGACCTCCTTGACCGCGCGATCGATTTCCTTCAGCGCGGCTTCATCCACATGCTTCCCGTCGAGCAGCATCTGCCGCGCCCTGTCGATCGGGTCCTGCTCCGCACGCACCTTCTGAACTTCTTCCTTGCTGCGATATTTGGCGGGATCTGACATGGAATGGCCACGATAGCGATAGGTCATCATCTCCAGGATGATCGGCCCCTTGCCCGCACGGCAATGGGCGACCGCTTCCTCCGCCGCCGCGCGCACCTTCAGCACGTCCATCCCGTCAACCTGAACGCCGGGAATCCCAAAACTTTCGCCACGCAGATGCAGATCGGGCTGCGCGCTGGCACGGCCGACCGACGTGCCCATTGCATATTGGTTGTTCTCGATCACATAGATGACGGGCAGGCGCCACAACTCGGCCATATTGAAACTTTCATAGACCTGCCCCTGATTGGCCGCGCCATCGCCGAAATAGGCAAGCGCCACCCGATCATTGCCACGATATTTATTGGCAAAGGCAAGCCCGGTGCCAAGCGACACCTGAGCGCCGACAATGCCATGCCCGCCATAGAACCCCTTCTCATGGCTGAACATATGCATCGAACCACCCTTGCCCTTGGACAGCCCACCCGCGCGGCCGGTCAGCTCCGCCATCACGCCTTTGGGCGCCATTCCTGTCGCCAGCATATGGCCGTGATCACGATAACCGGTTATCACCTGATCGCCCGGCTCGATCGCAGCCTGCATACCGACAACGACGGCCTCCTGCCCGATATAGAGATGACAGAACCCGCCGATCAGTCCCATGCCATACATCTGGCCGGCCTTTTCCTCAAACCGCCGGATCAGCAACATCTCCCGGTAAAATTCCAGCAATGCCTCGCCATCGACCTTGTCAGACGCCGCGCGACGTCGCGGCGCGGGCTTTCCGGAGCCGGTTTTCTTGCCTGTTGCTTGCGATTTAGCGGCTGCCATCATTCTGCACTTTCATTCTTCAGGCAATATATCACGTCAACAACCCAGCCCCTTGACGTGTTCCCTACTCGGTATAAATCAAACGGTCACGCGGATGGGCGAGCCCCAGCAAAGCCCGCGCGCGTTCTTCGAGAAGATCCAGATCAAGGCTATTCGGACGCAGGCCCGCAACCCTTGTTTCAAGCGCTTCGCGTTCGCTCAGCCGCATTTCATAGGTCTGCGCCAGTGCCGCATTTTCCTGATCAAGCCTGACAAAAGTCGCCACCCCATGATCCCCCTGAACTGCATGGAAAATAAAGTAGGCGATACCGCAGACACATATCAGCGGCAAAAGGGCGGGGCGCAACCTGCGGCGCAGCTCGTAACGAACATCCATAGTTACAGGAATCTCATATTCAGGCCCCGACCGTCAAGCAATTGCCCTGTGACAATACATTGATTTACCTTGCTATATTGGCACGTTTAATGGTTGACCAAGTCTTAAGCGACTAATTTTTCTTCGCTTGTGAGCATTCAAGGGGCGAATTCATGTCCGGCAGAAAAAACAGCTATGACCGGCACGATCGGCAGGCGCTGGCGCAAATGGCGGCAAACTTGCCCGCAATTGACAGCTTGTCGGACGAGGCAATCGACATCCCCTACGACCGCAAGGAATTCGAGGAAGCGATCCTGCCGATCGCCGACATCATCAACCGCCATATCGCGATCAAACGCCGCCAGATGACCGCATCGGGCGACCAGGCTGCCAATGCCGACAGGCGCATCCCGTTTATCATAGGTCTGGTCGGCAGTGTCGGCGTCGGCAAAAGCACTATGGCGGAACTGCTCCGCCACGCCCTGCAACTTTCAACCGAACATCTGCAAATCGCGCTTGTACCGACCGACGGGTTTCTGTTTCCCAATGCTGAACTTGAAGCACGGGGGCTACTCGAACGCAAAGGCTTCCCCGAGAGCTTCGATACGGAAAAACTCATCGATTTCCTGAAACAATTGCAACGGGGCAGCGCGACTGTCGAAGCGCCGGTCTATTCGCATTTTTATTACGACGTCGTATCGGACCAATCCATGCCGATCACCGCCCCCGATATCGTTATTATGGAGGGGGTCAATCTGCTGCAACCGGGCAACATTGAGGAAAGCCGGGAAAAGCCGTCAGATTTCCTTGATTTCAGCATCTATATCGACGCCAACGAGGCGGATATAAAAAGCTGGTTCACAGACCGGTTCATCGCCTTGTGCGAGGCAGCGCGGTCGACACCGGAAACCTTTCTGTATCGCTTCGCCACATTGAACCAGAGGGAGCTGCGCGATGTCGCGCAATTCGTTTGGTCGACGATCAATGGCAAGAACCTCGCCGACCATATTCTGCCAACCCGGCCTTTTGCAGATCTCATCATCCACAAAGCATCCGATCACCGGATTAATTATATCGAGCTACGCCGATAGAAAATAGCCGCGCACGATAAACGCCCGGTAGCAGCTTGCCGGTAGCAGCCTGAATGCTTGCCAAACAGATTTATTGGCCTTAGGTCTCCGCCTGGGCAGGCCGAACTTGTCCACGTCATGAATTTGCCAACCGGAACCGCACACCCCTTGTCCGACAATAGACTCCAGCATTATCTTCCCGCCCTGGCTGCGGGCACTGCAGGCACGCTTGGCGGGGCGATGGTCGTCGCGACGCGCTATGTCGTCACCGAAGTCGACCCCACGAGCCTGTCGGTGTTGCGTTACGGCCTTGCCACCGGCTGCCTCATCCCCGCCGCATGGCTGTTCGCAAGCGGGCGGATCCCCTGGCGCGATGTGGGGCCGATCGGATTTCTGGGACTGCTTTACTTTACTTTCTACCCGATCGTGTTTGCGGCAAGCCTGCAATTTACAACAGCGGCACGGGGTGCGCTTATCCTGTCCACAACACCAATGGCCACGCTGCTGATCGGCATGCTGCTGCGCCGCGAGCCGGTCACCCTGTACAAGGCCGCAGGCGTCAGCCTGACGGTTGCCGGAGTGGCAATGGCCTTGGGGGAAAGCCTGCTCGATACCGGCGAGAATTCCCTGCTTGGCGATGCGATCATGGGTATCGGCGTCTTTCTGGGGGCCGGCTATAATGTGATCGGCAAGCCCTACTTCCAGCGCAACTCGCAATTACGCGTAACAGCGCTTGCCATGTTTCTGGGATGGCTGGTGCTGGCGCTGGGCGCCACGGGTAGCGGAATAATGCCGCTGAGCTGGCCTGACCTGTCAGGCACCGCCTGGCTGACCATTGTCTTTCTTGGCACGATCGCCGGTGCGTTTCCGATTTACATCTATTCCTGGGCGCTTGGGCATGCCTCGCCGACCCAGGTCGCGGTTGGCATCGGAATGAATCCAATCATCGCAATCCTGCTTGGGTCACTTCTGCTTGCCGAAATTCCCGCCTGGCCGACATTGACGGGCCTTGTCGCCGTGCTGTGCGGAATTACGCTCGCTAACCGCCGCCAACCAGCCTAGCTGCCCGCATTAAAGCGGCGGTATTTTTTTAAGCCTCTTAACTTTTTGTTGCCCCTTTGACAGGTACAAACTGTCGAACCGAAACTCTTAAATCGACCATTCTATTAGGTTTTATGACTTGAGCGGTGCAGGCGGGTGACAGCGTACAAGAAAGTACTCGACAAACAGAGTGGCGAACTGACCGCGGCGCAGAATATTGTTGCCGGCGCGCCGGATTTTGCCTGCATTTGTCAGGATACGCGCATTGTTCTGGTGAACGATGCGGGCCTGACAATGCTGAGCAGCAAGCCGGGCACTGCGCATGATCCCGCGGGCCAGCCCTTCGCGACACTCATCCACCCTGACGACCGCTGGATCCTTGAGTCATGGTGGCGGCCACAGGAAGTACAGCCAACTGCCCGGCTGGGGATACGGCGTTATTGCCGTGTGGGGTCAGCGCGCGCGGGCTATCGCTATCTGGAACTCACACGCGCCGAACATGCGGTTGGCAATATCCGCTATGACTTGATTTTCGGTCGCCGGATCGAGGATTTGCGGGCGGTCACACAGGAATTGCAGCAAACCCGCAAGCAACTTGAATATCATTCAAGCAAATTGCGGCGCGAACGGAACAAGCGCCGCTCGGCAGAGCGGAGTGTCCGTCGACTGACATTCGAAGACCAGCTTACCCGGCTTGCCAATCGCGCACAGTTTCAGCGGCGTCTGGAAAGTGCCCTGCGACATGCTTCAAGAACCGACAAAAAGGTCGTTCTGCTGTTTATCGACCTTAATAAATTCAAGGAAGTGAACGACGCGCACGGTCATGCCACAGGCGATGCGCTGCTGCGCCACATCGCGCACAGACTGTTGTCCTGTACACGCAACACTGATGTCGTGGCACGTTTCGGCAGCGACGAGTTTGCGATCATCGCCAATCATGTCGAACAGGCAAGCGATGTGGATACGCTGGCCAAGAAGGTTCTCGATACCGTTGAACAACCCCTGCAAATCGATGGGCAGCGGCTGAATATCACCTGCAGCATCGGCGTCAGCATTTACCCCGATAACGGCACCGATGCCGACACCTTGCAAAAAAACGCCGCCCTCGCCTTGCAGCGGGCAAAAAGCATCGGCGGAGGGGCCTATCAGAACTTCAACGCGACGATGAATGCGCAAATTCGCCGCCGGAAACGTATCGAACACGAACTTACCCGCGCGATAGCGCAAGATGAACTGGTTTGCTACTATCAGCCGCAGATCGATATTGCGACCGGCGACATCAAGGGCGTTGAGGCACTCATCCGGTGGGACCACCCCGCCGATGGGCTGATACCGCCATCGGAATTCATTCAAATCGCCGAATCGTCAGGCCTCATTCAGCCCCTCACCGAATGGGTCATGCACCGCGCCTGCAGCGATCTGAAACAATGTCATGCGCTCGGGCATCCGATCGAGCATGTATCGGTCAATCTTTCCGCCAATCTGCTGCGCGATGACCGGCTGTTACGGATGGTCAAGCGCGTACTGGAGAAAACCGATCTCGCACCGCAATATCTGGAAGTCGAGATCACGGAGAGCATGGTGCCCGAGAATATTACCGCGGCGCGGCAACTTCTGGTGGAAATCGCCGCGCTCGGCGTCGGTATAGCCCTGGACGATTTCGGCACGGGCTATTCCTCGCTCACCCATCTGCGCCAGTTCCCGCTGACAAGCCTCAAGATCGACCGCTCATTCGTAACGGAAATGTCGGCGAATGCGGATGATATCGCGATTGTCCGTTCGGTCATCACCCTCGCCCATAGTTTGGGGCTGCGCGTCATCGCCGAAGGTGTGGAGGAAACAGAACAGCTCGACATTCTGCAAAAAGAATCCTGCGACGAGGTACAGGGTTATTATTACAGCCCCCCACTTCCCTATCAGGCGCTGATCGAATGGTGCAATACTCACCGACAAACAGAAGCCCGCACGCCTACGCGACCCGTTGCAGGGCCATTTCTCTGACTGCAGCAGGGGTTATTCCCCGCGCCCTTAATTCCCGTAACGACAACGCCGCATCGCGTTTGGCAAGCCGCCGCCCTGCCGCATCGCGGACCAGCCGGTGATGCCCATAGTCCGGCGTCGGAAGACCAAGCAGGGTCTGAAGCAGCACATGCATATGCGTCGCATGAAACAGATCATGGCCACGGGTCACAAGGCTTATGCCTTGCGCGGCGTCATCCACTGTCACAGCCAGGTGGTAGCTTGTACCGATGTCGCGCCGCGCGAGCACCACATCACCCAACAATTCAGGCCGTATCGCGATCTGGCCTTGATGACCATCCGGCCCCGCGCCGCTTTCATAAAATTCGGGCCGCGCCTCAAGTGTTGCAAGCGCCCGCGCGACATCTATTCGCATCGCGAAGGGTCGGCCGTCTTCAATCCACTCGCGCCGCGTTTCCATAGCAAGATGACGGCAGGTTCCGGGATAAAGCGCCCCTTCGGGGCCATGCGGCGCATCGCTGATGCGCGCGATTTCTTCCTGTATCTGCTTCCTTGTGCAAAAGCAGGGATAAAGCACGCCCAAACCATCAAGCGCAGCCAATGCAGATTGATACGTATCAAGATGATCCGACTGCCGATAAACGGGTTTGGGCCATTCAAGACCAAGCCAGCTCAGATCCTCATAAATTGCGGTTTCAAATTCAGCCCGGCTGCGGGCGCGGTCGATATCGTCGATCCGCAACAGAAAAATACCCCCTGAGCTGTCTGCGGCATCGGCGGCAACAAGCGCGGCATAGGCATGCCCGAGATGCAACAACCCCGTCGGGCTTGGCGCGAAACGGGTTACCGGGCCATGATGTGGCGATTGACGATCACGCATACGCAGCTTGTCGCAAAAAACGGAAATCGGGTTCAAGCATGGCTCTCATTCGCCAACAGACAGATCTTGATGACGGGCTTGCCGCATTGTGCCGTGCCGATCCGGAAATTGCACGCATCGTTGCGGCAGGCGCAAGGCCCCAATTGCGGTTGCGCGCACCGGGCTTTGCTTCGCTTCTGCGGATTATTGTCGGGCAGCAACTCTCTATCGCCAGTGCCGACGCGATCTGGGGGCGGCTGATGCTTGCCGTCGACCCGCTGAGCCCGGAGAATTTACTGGCACAACCGGAAGCCTGTTTGCGCACCACCGGGTTGGGGCCGGCGAAACTTGATTATGCACGCGGTCTTGCCCTGGCGGTTCTGGACGGCACCATCGATCTTGCGGCCGTCGCGCGGATGCATGCGGATGACGCCATTACCCATCTCACCGCGCAAAAGGGTATCGGCCCCTGGACGGCGGAGATTTATCTGCTGTTCGCCACCGGGCATCCCGATATTTTCCCTGCCGGCGATCTCGCCCTGCGCGAAGCCCTGCGATTGATGCATGATCGCGATACGCGCCCCGACAATCGCGAGGCGATGACACTCAGCGCGGGCTGGGCACCGTGGCGCGGGGTGGCGGCGCGATTGCTGTGGGACTATTATCGATTGCGTAAATCCGGGCGCGACGCCATGCCGGCCTGAGTCACACTGTCCATCCGAAGAGGAAACCCGATCATGTCCGCAGTTGCAATCGACGGGCCGCGCGTTGCCCCCGCCAGTGGCGGCAAGCCCGACTATCTCGTCATTCTGAGCCATGGATATGGGGCGGATGGCAACGACCTTATCGCGCTTGCGCCCTATTGGCAGCAATTGCTGCCAGGCGCAGCCTTCGTTGCCCCGAATGCACCGGAACGCTGCGAGATGTCGCCCATCGGCTATCAATGGTTCGGGATCACGGGGCTTGATCCGGACACGCTTTATCAAGGCGTCACTCGCGCCGCGCCGACGCTTGATGCCTTCATCGACCGCGAGCTTGAGCGCGCGGGCCTTGATGAAAGCCGGCTTGCACTTGTCGGCTTCAGTCAGGGCACGATGATGTCGCTGCATGTCGGGCTGCGCCGCGCCAAGGCGCCTGCGGCAATTCTCGGGTTTTCGGGCGCACTTGCGGGGCCCGAACAGCTTGCCGCGGAAATGCGCGTAAAACCCCCCGTCATGATGATCCATGGCGATTCAGATGACATGCTGCCTGTCACGATGATGCATAATGCGGTGCAGGCCCTCGGTCAGGCAGGGCTTGAAGTGCAGTGGCATGTCTCACCCGGTATCGGCCACGGTATTGGCCCCGACGGGCTGGAGCTTGGCGGTGCATTCGTCAGCGACAAGCTGCTACGCGCGACCTCCGGCTGAACGCGACGATGTCCCCGCATTTGCCGTTCTTGTCTGAATGGCCCGCCCGCCTCATCTGCCTATGTCTGGCTATTCTCATCGGAAGTTTGCTGCTGTCGGGTTGCGGACGGATAAAACCCATTCTTTCAGGGGGCAGCAAAGGCGAATTCGATTATGGGGCGGGGGTCGAGTTTCTGATACCGGACCGGCCGGGCTGTAACGAGGCTGTCGCAAATTGCCGATAACAAGAAGAAGCGGTTGCCCCCGGCAATCGCCCAGCGGCAGTTGTTACATGCGTATTAACCCTATGCACTGAGGAAACTTATCCGGTATATTCGGAGGGCAATTCGGGAATCGGTATGCTTGCACACAATACCAAAGCCCTGGCGGAGGCAAGTCCTGCACTTGTTCTGAATGCGGATTACCGCCCGCTCAGCTATTTCCCCTTATCGCTCTGGTGCTGGCAGGATGCGATCAAGGCGGTATTTCTCGACCGTGTAAACATCGTGTCGGAATATGACCGATCAGTGCGCAGTCCCACATCGGAAATCAAACTGCCCAGCGTCGTGTCACTCAAGACCTATGTCAGACCGGCGCGCTATCCTGCCTTTACCCGCTTCAACCTGTTTCTGCGCGATAATTTCACCTGCCAATATTGCGGCGCAACCGACGAGCTGACCTTCGACCATCTGATCCCACGCTCACGCGGCGGGCGCACGACATGGGACAATGTGCTTGCCGCCTGTGCGACCTGCAATCTGCGCAAGGGCGCGATGCTGGAAGCCGATTGCGGCATGCATCCCGCCCGCCGACCGTTCCGCCCCACGACCCAGGATTTGCAGAATCGCGGCCGCGCCTTCCCGCCCAACTATCTGCATGAAAGCTGGTCGGACTTTCTTTATTGGGATTGCGAGCTCGATCCCTAGGCCAGCGCGGGCGCACTGCCAGGCCCAGATGCCCCCGAAGCGCCTTCGCCGTTGCCGCGCCCGGCTTTTTTATGACAAGCTCCCCTGAATAAAAATTCTGAGGGGAAAAGCTCATGGGCACAGGTAACCCGGCACAGGCCGAAACCCGTTGCGGCAAACTGCAAGGCAGCGTCGAAGACGGGATCTATTCGTTCAAAGGCATTCCATATGCCGCCCCGCCCGTGGGGGAGCGGCGCTGGATGCCCCCCGAAGACCCGACGCCCTGGGCCGGCACCCGCGATGCCAGCGCCTATGGTTTCTGGGCGCATCAGAACAAATCCGACATGGATGCGGTGATGGGGGCCGAGACGGGCGAAAAATCCGAAGACTGCCTGTTTCTCAATGTCTGGACCCCCGGGCTTGATAATGCGCGCCGCCCGGTCATGGTCTGGATCCATGGCGGCGGCTTCACGATTGGCGCGGGCAGCCAGGGTGTTTATGAAGGACGCAGCCTCGCGCAGCTTGGCGATGTCGTTGTCGTGACGATCAATTACCGGCTGGGGACGCTCGGTTTTGTCAATCTGGCGGAGGCAACCGGCGGCGCCATCCCCGCAACCGGCAATGAAGGGCTGCTTGATCAGGTCAAGGCGCTTGAATGGGTACGCGATAATATTGCGGAATTTGGCGGCGATCCCGGCAATGTGACGATTTTCGGGGAATCAGCGGGTGGCATGAGCACAGGCTCGCTGCTTGCCCTGCCCGCCGCGCGGGGCCTTTTTCACAAGGCAATCCCGCAATCGGGCGCGTGCCATACCGCCGCGCCGCGTGAAACCGGGATCCTGGTTGGCGAGGCGCTGCTGAAAATTACCGAACTCGACGCGGACGGGCTGCGCAAGGCGGATGCCGCAACCCTGATGAAGGCGCAACGCCGGATCGAAGGCGGTCGGGTCGAAGGCTATCCGCTATCGCGGATCGGCGGCCTGCCGCTCAGGCCGGTCGTCGACGGAACCGTCTTGCCGGTTAATCCCATCGACGCGGTGTCGGACGGAATTGCCGCCAATATTCCGATCATGGCAGGCAGTACGCTTGATGAATGGAAACTGTTCGGGGCCATGCAGCCCGCGATCATCGAGCTTGACGAGGAGACGATGGCAAAACGGCTCGGTTTCCTTGTCGCGGAGACGCAAGTCCCGACACTTGTCGCAGCCTATAAAGACGGGCTGTCACAACGGGGTGTCGAACCGACCGCGCCGGAAATCTTCATGGCGATCCAGACCGACCGCATTTTCCGCATGCCTGCGCTACGACTGCTGGAAGAACAAGCAGCTCATAATGATCAGGTCTATTGCTATCTGTTTGACTGGCAATCACCTGCGGCACGCGGCGCACTGGGCGCCTGTCACGCGGTCGAACTCGCATTCGTGTTCGGCACGGTGACAAAGCCGGGATCGGGGAAATTCTATGGTTCGGGCCCCGCGGCGGAGGCACTTGCCAGGACAACGATGCAAGCCTGGGCGAATTTTGCCCATACGGGCAATCCGGGCTGGGCAGCCTATGACAAAAAGGCGCGCGCGACGCAAATTCTCGGGGAAAATTGCCGCACGGAAAATGCCCCCCTTGAAACAGAACGCGCCGCATGGGATGGAGTGGCGGACCGGCATCTCGGCTCGCTTTAGGGCTGGTCTGCCGCAAACCCGATTTACATGCCGGCGCGGGGGCAGGATTGCTTGCCCCGCCCCCGTGCCCGCGCAGCAATCAGTCGCGTCCATGACCGAAACTCTCATCACACCGCACAATTCAGCCCAGGCGGAAGAAGCGGTGCAATGGGCACTTGCCACACGCACGCCGCTTGCCATTTCCGGCAGCGACAGCAAATGCGGCCTTGGCCATCCAACCGGCTGCACCCACCGCCTGTCGCTTGCGCAGCTCTCGGGCATCGTCAACTATGCGCCCAATGAGCTTGTCATTACCTTGCGCCCGGGCACGCCCATGGCAGAGCTTGCCGATGCCTTGTCCGAAGCCGGACCCTGCCAGCAATTTACACA
>CALAQW010000133.1 GCA_937888955.1 uncultured Alphaproteobacteria bacterium
AAGTCGCACGTCTTTACACTGTAGCGATCCGCATAGGCGGTGTCCTGATAATCGCCAAGATGCTTTCGCCGCCGCGCGATCAGGCCATCAAGGCTCAGCGGGAAGGGGTGCACATTATCCGCGCGGTACAGGATGTCGGGCTGTTCGGCCGCCAGACGGCCATAATCGAATGCGCGCAGATTTTGTGCGACCGCGGTGCCATTCAGGCCGATCGCCTGCGCGATCGCGTCGCGGGTCAGCATCGGCAGCAGCCCGCGCTGATACGCCATGCCGAGCAGGATCATATTGGCGTAAACCCCGTCACCAAGCCAGCGTTCGGCAATCTGTGTGGCCTCGAGCGCGTGAAGCCTGGCTGTATTGCCCGCGATCGTGCGGGTCATCTCGGCCGCGTCATATTTTGTGCGGGTGTTTTCGATGAAGGCCGCTGTCGGGCTGAGATGGGTGTTGAGCACCGTTTGCGTGCGGCGCCGGTCCACATGGGTCAGCGTCTTTTCGCCGGCGCTCACCACCATATCACCCGCCAGCAGCAGATCCGCCTGCCCCTCCGGGACCTGCGGGCCATTGATCGGCATATCTGCCGCGCCGATCCGCACATGCGACAGCACGGCGCCGCCTTTCTGGGCAAGCCCGGTCATATCGAGGGTCGCGGCCGCAAGCCCGTCTATGTGGGCAGCGGTTGCCAGCAGTGCGCCGACCGTGGTGACCCCGGCGCCGCCAATTCCGGTGATCAGGATATTGCAGGTATCATGCACCGGTTGCGCGGCGGGGGCGGGCAGGGCCGCGATGGCTGCGCCGATCTCGGGCGGCTCGGCCGCCATGTCCGCCCCCGCCAGATCGCCATTCATGACGCTGACAAAGCTTGGGCAGAACCCCTCAAGGCAGGAATAATCCTTGTTGCAGGAGGATTGGTTGATCCGCCGCTTGCGGCCGAATTCGGTTTCGACAGGTTCGATCGACGCGCAGCTAGACTGTACGCTGCAATCGCCACAGCCCTCGCAGACCGCTTCATTGATAAACAGGCGGCGGGGCGGCTCGTCCATCTTGCCGCGTTTACGGCGGCGGCGTTTTTCGGATGCGCAGGTCTGGTCGTAGATGATGACCGACACGCCGGCATAATCACGCAGCTTTTTCTGTATCGCGGGGAACCGGTTGCGATGCGCAATCTCGATATCGGCGGGGATGTCGGATGCGGCCGTATATTTTTCGGGGGCGTCACTGACCAGGCTGATCTTGCGCACCCCTTCGGCGCGCAGTTGCGCGATCAGCTGCGGCACGCTGAGGCTGCCGTCGATTGGCTGGCCGCCGGTCATTGCCACCGCGTCATTATACAGGATCTTGTAGGTGATCGGGACATTCGCCGCCACCGCCGCGCGGATGGCAAGCAAACCGGAATGGAAATAGGTGCCATCGCCCAGATTGACGAAGATATGCCGCTCGTCGGTGAAGGGGGACTGCCCGATCCAGCTTGCGCCTTCACCGCCCATCTGGCTGACCATGTCGGTGTCCCGGTCCATGATCTGCGCCATATAGTGGCAGCCGACCCCGGCCAGCGCGCGGCTGCCCTCGGGCACTTTGGTCGATCGGTTATGCGGGCAGCCCGAGCAGAAGAAGGGGGTGCGTTGTGTGCTGCTCAAATGGGTTGCAACGAAATCGCGATGCGTCTGGATATCGGCGTGCGCGCGTTCGGCACGGGCGCGAATTTCGGATTCGGGCAACTGGCGCAGCAGGGCGGTGGCGATCTCGGTCTGGCCCAGCATCGCCACATTATCGAGCAGCGGCGCGCCGTCCCGGTCTTGCTTGCCCAATATTTCCGGCCGGCTTGCGGCGGGCAGGGAATAGAGCTGCGCCTTGATCTGGCTTTCAAGCACGCCGCGCTTGTGATCAATGACGAGGATGCGCTCAAGCCCGGTTGCGAATTCGTGCAGACCTTCGGGTTCAAGGGGCCAGCTCATCCCGACTTTGTAGATGCGCAGGCCGAGCGCGCGCGCATCCGCATCGCTGATACCAAGGCTTTGCATGGCCTGTCTCAGATCGTGATAGGCGCGGCCGGTCGCCACGATCCCCAGCTTTGCCTGGCTGCTGTTGAGGGTGATCCGGTCGAGCCTGTTGAGCCGCGCGAAACGTTGCGCGGCGGGCAGGCGGAAATGCCGCAATCTTGCTTCTTTCGCTTGCGGTTCGTCGCCGGTACGGATCGACCGGCCGCCGGCAAAATCGCCAAACTCGGCGCATGGTTCGGGGGTATGGATCCGCATGCTGAGCTGATCGGCCGAAACCGTTGCGGCGCTGTCCATGATATCGGCAAGCGCAATCATGCCGACCCACAGTCCCGCATAGCGGGACATGGCCCAGCCATAAAGGCCGAACTCCAGCACTTCGCGCACATTCGCGGGATTGAGAACAGGGATCTCAAGATCCATGAAGCTGTATTCGCTCTGGCTCGGCAGGCTGGAGGATTTGGCGGCCGGGTCATCGCCAACCACCGCAAGCACGCCGCCTTTCGGGCTGGTGCCGGCGAAATTCGCATGCCGGATCGCATCGCCCGACCGGTCGAGCCCCGGGGCTTTGCCATACCAAAGCCCGAACACTCCCTCGACCCGGGCGCCTGGGAAAAGGTTCGTCTGCTGACTGCCCCAGACCGCGGTGGCCGCCAGATCTTCATTCACCCCCGGCTGAAACCGGATATTCTGCGCGGCAAGATGTTCGGCCGCCTTCTGTAACTGCTGATCATATCCCCCAAGCGGCGAGCCGCGATAACCGGAAATAAAACCCGCACTGTCGATGCCGGCGGCGATGTCGCGCCAGCGCTGCACGAGGGCCAGCCGCACCAGCGCCTGAATACCGGTCAGAAAGATGCTGCCGTCGCGTTTTGTATATTTATCGTCAAGGGAAAGATCAGGATGTCGCATGCATGCTTCTCCGTCTGGCCGATACCGGCGAAAGGACGCCGGCGGCGGAAAATCTCACGCAGCTAATATATGTTTTTCAAGCCGGAAATTCTTACCTCATTTTCCTTGAAACAAAGAAATATTGGAATATAATTTCTTTATATATGAATATATTGGGATGGAATTCTGTGATTCTTGATAAAACCGACCGGCATATCCTGCGGCTCATTCAGGAGGATGCCACATTATCCATCGCCGAGGTGGCGGAGGCGGTGGGTTTGTCCAGTTCACCCTGCTGGCGGCGGATCCGGCAGATGGAGGAGGCAGGTATCATCCGCAAGCGGGTGACGCTGCTTGATCGCGAAAAGCTCGGGCTTCACTTTGTGGCATTCGCGACCGTCAAGCTTGCCACGCCCAATCGCGATACGATGACCGCATTCGAGGCGGAGCTGATGCATTGGCCCGAGGTGATGGACTGCTATTCGATCACCGGCGAGGCGGATTATATGTTGCGCGTGGTCACCGCCGATATTCATCATTATGATGCGTTTCAGCGCGACAAGCTGCTTGCCTGCGGGCTGATCAGCGATGTGCTGACGCGAATTGTCGTGCGACCGATCAAGCGGATCAATGCGCTGCCCGTCGATGCGGTGGCAGCCCATGCGGATTGATAAACAGACATAAACAAAGACGGCATGAACTGATCGCAGCGCATGCCCAACAGGGGAACGAATGATGGATATGACGGGCAAGGTGGCGATCGTCACCGGATCGGCGATGGGGCTTGGCGCGGCGGTTGCCCAGAAGCTTGCCGCGCGCGGCTGCAATGTGGTGATCAACTATTCCAAGAGCCGCAGCGAAGCTGAAACCGTCGCTGAAAGTTGCGCCGCCGCCGGGGTCGAGACCCTGCTTGTTCAGGCCGATATCTCGAAAGATGGGGATTGCAGGCGTCTTGCACAGGAAGCGGGCGACAAGTGGGGGCGGATTGATGTGCTGGTCAATAATGCGGGGACGTCGGTTTTTGCCGATCATCGCGATCTTGATGCCCTGAGCGGGGAGGATTTTCAGTATATCTATGCGCTCAACGTGGTGGGGCCGTATCAGATGGTCCGCGCCGTCGCCCCGGCGATGAAGGCCGCGGGCATGGGCGCGGTTGTCAATGTATCATCGATCGCCGGTGTGATGGGGGTTGGCAGCTCGATCGCTTATGCTGCCTCGAAAGGTGCGCTGAACACGATGACCTTGTCGCTGGCGCGGGCGCTTGCACCGGAAATCCGGGTCAATGCGGTCTGTCCCGGATTTATCGGCACCCGCTGGTTTTCCGACCGGCTGGGCCCGGAAACATTTGCGAAAATGGTCGCGACCCAGGAGAAGACGACGCCGCTCAACCGTGCGGGCACGCCTGAAGATATCGCCGATGCGGTGGTTTTCTTCTGCACTGAAGGGGCGCGGCATATTACCGGTGAAACGCTGATCACCGATGCAGGCATGCATCTGGGCATGGCGCCCCTGACCGCAAGATAAGGGCGTTTGCGGGTGTGCTTGCTGTTTATTGCCTATGCGCCGCATCGCGCCAGCCTGCTCCCGTGCCTTCATAAACGACTGGGTTGAGGCGGCAACAGCCCGCGTGCCGTCGCGCTTTCATTGATAACGCGCAGGGTTTCGGACCAAATGCCGCGGACGATGTCAGCG
>CALAQW010000134.1 GCA_937888955.1 uncultured Alphaproteobacteria bacterium
GTGGATCGTGACGCCCGCACCCGGCTTCTGAATGCCGACAATCCGATCGCCGGGCAAAGGATGGCAGCAATCCCCGTAATGCACCGCGAGCCCGGCCGTCATTCCGCGGATCGGGATTGCCGTTTGGCGGCGATTATTATCGTCCATATTGCCCCAATGGGTCGCGGGAATTTGCGGTCCCTTCAACTTGCTGCCGGGGAATGCCGCCTGTATCAATGCAGCGCCAGTTATCTTGCCGCGTCCCAATTGCTCATACAGTTCGGCAAGTGATGTAATTTGCAAGGCGGCAATGGCCTGCTCCAGCGCTTTTTCGCTGAATGCATATTGCTCATGACGGAATGCCTTTTCCGCGATCTGACGGCCAAGCGCGACATATTCATCGCGCTCGCGATGCCGGATGAAACGACGGACCGCCGCGCGCGCCTTCGCGGTAACAGCAAAATCAGCCCAGCCGGGCGACGGGCTTTGCGCCTCAGAACAAAGAATTTCGACCTGATCACCATTTTTCAGCTCGCTGTGAAGCGGCATGGTACGGCCATTGATACGGCAGCCGACACAGCGATCGCCAATGTCGGTATGCACCGCATAGGCGAAATCGACCGGCGTCGCCCCATGCGGCAAGGCAATCAGATCACCGGCGGGGGTGAAGCAGAACACCTGATCAAAAAACAAGTCGAGCTTTGTATATTCGACCCAGTCTTCCGGGGTTTCCCCTTGCTCGAGCATCTCCACCAGCTCGCGCAACCATTGATAGGTATCGCGGCCAATCACCGTCAGATCGGGGCCGCCCTCCTTATATTGCCAATGCGCCGCGACACCGTACTCGGCAACCTGATGCATTTTCGCGGTGCGGATCTGAATTTCCACGCGCTGCCTGTCGGGGCCGAGCACCGCCGTGTGGATCGACTGATAACCATTCCGTTTTGGCGTCGAAATGTAATCCTTGAACTTCTCATGGGTGGAGGGCCAGGCCTGATGGATGACACCCAGCGCCCGATAACAATCCGCAACATTGGGCACGATCACCCGAAACCCGAAGATATCCGACAATCTCTCGAACGAGACGGCCTTGCGCTGCATCTTCATCCAGATCGAATAGGGGCGTTTCTCGCGCCCTGACACGCTGGCCTCTATCCCGTTTTCCGTCAGTTTCTGCGCGATTTCCGCGGCAATCCGGTCAATACTTGCACCGGTGCGCTGATGCAGCAGATCGCGCATCTCAGCGATCTGCTGCCACGCCTCGGGATTGAGTTCCTGAAAGGCGAGGTCCTGTAATTCATCGCGAAACTCCTGCATACCGATGCGCCCGGCCAGCGGCGCATAGATATCCATGGTTTCCTGCGCGATCCTGCGGCGACGTTCGGCCTTCTTGATGAAGTGCAGGGTCCGCATATTGTGCAAACGGTCCGCCAGCTTCACAAGCAGCACGCGAATATCGTTCGACATGGCAAGCAGCAGCTTGCGGAAATTTTCCGCATGCTTGCTTTGTTCCGAGGTGTATTCGATTTTCGAAAGCTTGGTGACCCCCTCGACCAGGGTCGCGATCTCGCCGCCGAAATTCTCATTCAGCACATCGCGGGTGGTCAGCGTGTCTTCCAGCGTATCATGCAGCAGAGCTGTAACGATGGTGGCGGAATCGAGCTTCAGCCCGGCGGCGATACCGGCTACTTCAATCGGATGGGAATAATAGGGATCGCCTGACGCGCGCTTCTGATTGCCATGCGCCTTGGTCGCAAATACGTAGGCGCGGTTGATTGCGGCTTCATCCGCGTTCGGGTCATACTCGCAAACTTTTTCGACAAGTTCGAACTGACGGATCATTTTGATTGCATATCGTTCCTTGCAGCGAACCGCCTGGCAGGCGCCGCCCGATAATTGGACCGAACCAACGCATCGTTAATACTGCAACTTATGCAGCGAGGATAAATGCAGCAAAAAATGCCGCGAGGATGAAACGATTAATGACGCCAACCGCCTAGCGGTTGCCGCCTTCCTCCATCTCGCCGCTCAATGCTCGCAGCAGATCTTCCTCGGTCATCTCGTCGACCGCATCCGCGGTGTCAGCTTCAGCCGCCAACTCGCCTTCCGCATCCTCGAATTCACTGCCGCGGCTCTGACGCTGCATGCTGGTGATGACATCTTCCCGAAGCTGATCAGGCTCGACGGTTTCCTCAGCAATCTCACGCAATGATACGACCGGGTTTTTGTCATCATCGCGATCGACCGTCATCGGCGCGCCGGATGCGATCGCGCGGGACCGCTGCGCCGAGAGCAATACGAGCTCAAACCGGTTGGCTACTTTATCAATGCAATCTTCAATCGTTACGCGCGCCATCGGCGAGCCTCCAAATTTTCAGGAAAAGGTGGCTTTAACTTGCGGTATGTACGCATTCATGCCCCAAAATGCAACCCGAAAGCGTCATTCCCGCCGGTACGCCAGCCCCGAACGATTTTGCGCGACGTCCGACATGTCGCAATCCAAAGCGCAGGGATGACGCCTGCCTGATCGTCGCGGCTCAATCGGGCAATTGCCAGATGGCGGCAGCCGTACGATCAAGCTCCGTCAGCAATGCCTGTGCCGATTTGCCGAGTTTTGGATGCCGCCACTCAGGGAGTATCTGTGCCAATGGCACCAGCACAAACAGACGTTGATGCATACGCGGATGCGGCAGAACCGGACCGCCATCGCTGCCGTCCGAAACCTGCGCCCCATAAGCGAGCAGATCCAGGTCCACACAACGGGCTTCATTGACGGCCCTGCGCTGACGCCCGAAGGTCGCTTCGATTTCATGCAAGCGCGCCAATAAGTCATGCGCGTTCAAGGCGGTCTTCACCTGCACGACACCATTCACGAAATCGGGCTGATCGGACTTTGGCACAGGGGTGGAGCCAAACCAGGCGGAAGAAGCAACCAACTGAATTTCATTTGCGGCGAAATTTTCCACCACTGCTTCTAATGTTTGCTTTGGCGTTCCAAAATATGAATTCAGGTTAGCGCCCAGCCCGATTAAAATCGTTCGACTGCACATTTTATAAAAAATACTGTAAATTATGTTAATTAGGATTGGCTTTTTTATCCAATTGCCGTTTATTATCACCTATATACAGAGCGTATGGAATATTTACCTTCTAGATTTTCATAAATTCTTGCAACAACCGTTTTGACGTATGACGGTTGCGCGCGATATATGACGCCGGCTTATAGTCAGATAACGCAGGTAACCAAATCTAAAGCTACGATCCGTTATCCAATGCAGACAATCCTAATAAAGGGGTTTTGAATGAAATTTTACGATACAGAGCGAATTGCCCTGTTTATCGACGGGTCGAATCTCTATGCGGCCGCGCGCGCGCTCAATTTTGATATCGATTACAAGCGTTTATTGCAGGTTTTTTCAGAGCAGGGCATTCTTGTCCGTGCGTTTTATTATACCGCACTGATCGAGGATCAGGAATATTCCCCGATCCGGCCTTTGGTCGATTGGCTTGACTATAACGGCTACACCATGGTCACCAAGCCGACCAAGGAATTCACCGACGCGCAGGGGCGCCGCAAGATAAAAGGCAATATGGACATCGAACTTGCGATCGATGTCATGGAAATGGCCGAGCATCTTGATCATGTGATCCTGTTTTCCGGCGATGGCGATTTCCGGCGGCTGGTCGATGCGGTGCAGCGCAAGGGGCTGCGCGTGACCGTTGTCTCGACGGTCAAGTCGAACCCGCCCATGGTTGCAGACGAGTTGCGCCGGCAATGCGACAGATTCCTGGATTTGAGCGATTTGGCGCAATCGATTTCCCGCGACGCGGCTTCGCGCCCCGCGCGGCGGCATGACGATTTCCGGCCACCCGAAATCGATGACGATCTGACCTCGCCCCAACCCGATATCGATGACGATTATGTGTCCGACTATGACGATGACTATGAGGACTGAACCGTCACCGCGCAGCTAACCACGCGTCACGAAAACAGCTTTATCACCAGCCGCTGGACGCGTTAGGCTATCGTCCCGTGTGTAACCTCTACAGCATGACGTCCGATCAGGATGCGATCCGGAAACTGTTCCGGGTTCCGCATCCTTTTTCGGGCAACCTGCCGGCATCGCCCGCAATCTTTCCCGGTCAAGACGCGCCGATCATCCTGCGTGACGGCGAGGGCACGAAGCAAATCGTAATGTCGAACTGGGGCTTTCGATTGTCTCAACCGGGCGGGGCAATAAAGAAAGTAACCAATGCCCGCGACGACAAGATTGCCCGCAGCCATTTTTGGCGCGAGTCATTCCTGCAGCGGCGCTGCCTGGTTCCAGCCACAAGCTTTGCCGAACCCAAAGGCCGCAATCCGGCAATCTGGCACTGGTTTGCCCTGTCGGCGGGCGATACCCCCCGGCCGCTATTTGCATTTGCCGGCATCTGGCAATATTGGCGTGGACAAATTGACGCTCAGCCCGTTCAATTACGATGTTTCGCGATCGTCACAACCCGTCCAAATGCGCTGGTCGCGCCGATACACCCACACCGCATGCCCGTCATCATCGCGCCGGACAAACATGATCTGTGGCTACATGGCGGTGCCGAAGATGCCGCCGGCCTGACACGCCCCTATCCGGCGCAAGACATGAAAATTGTCCGCAAAGGCGGCAAGCTGGACGATCCCGCCATTGCCTCAGATCCCGCACCGGCCCAATTACGCCTTCTTTGATCTCCACAAACAACCTCGTTCAGATTATGCCGCCAAACCCTCACGAACATATCGCAGAGCCCCCCAAGGATTGCACGCACTGCCCCCGGCTGGTGGCGCTGCGGCTTGAAAATCAGCGTAAACAACCTGACTGGTTCAATGGCGCAGTCCCTTCATTCGGCCCCGACGACGCACAATTGCTGATCGTGGGGCTTGCGCCGGGGCTGCAAGGTGCAAATCGAACAGGCAGGCCCTTCACCGGCGACTATGCCGGCGATCTGCTTTACCAGACATTATCAGATTACGGATTTTCCAAAGGCAAGTACGGCGCATCCGCGACAGATGGATTAACCCTGACCAATTGCATGATCACGAATGCCGTGCGCTGCCTGCCGCCTGAAAACAAGCCCAATGGGGCGGAAATCAAGAATTGTCAGCCCTTTCTGCGCGGCCGCATCGACGGACTGGCACGACTTGAGATTATATTGGCGCTGGGCAAAATCGCGCATGATTCAGTGCTGCGCAGCTTTGGCCTCAGACTTGCCGAGGCAAAATTCGCGCATGGCGCTTTACATCAACTGCCCGATGGGCGCATGCTGATCGATAGCTATCATTGCTCGCGCTACAACACCAATACCGGACGCCTGACCACACAGATGTTTCAGGAGGTTTTCGCGCAAATCCGCCACTTGCTTGACCTTGAAAACAACAAGTCTTGAAGCGCGATCACATTAGGCAGATGGCCAAACCACCGCAGATGACGCGAAGATGTCACATGATTACGACTATCATTACCTGACCGATTGAAAGGCAATGATCGCCTGACCACGCCAAACGCCCGTCCACAGCAAGTATGGAGTATCCAATGGCAAGGCAATCAACGTCGAAACCCAGCGCCAGGGGCCCTGCAATCCGCACGGCGGAACATGCGCAGCCACAAGACAAGACCGCGCCACAACGCGCCGAAAAGGGCCAGCAGAACCCGCCCGCCATAGCTTTCCCATCTGATGCAACAGAAATGGCCATAGCATCGGGGAACACAAACAGCGATGGCGCGTCTGAAACCGAGATGCCCCCTGACTGCACACCTTGCGCACCGCGCCCTATCGGCGTCCCGCCGACCCCGCTGGCACAGTTTCAACGCTTCCTTGCCCCTCAACCAACCAGTAAAGCGCAACCTTCCCCGACCGGGGGATTGGTCGGGCAGGATACGGCCGATCGTGCCCTGCACGCGGCGCAAGCACGGCTGACAGGCGGAATTTCACCGATCTCCATTGCTTCGGCCGCATTCAACTGGACCCTACAGTTAGCCAATGCACCGGGGCGTCAATTGGGGCTTGCCCATCAGGCATTGGAAAATGGCTTGCGCTTGTCCAACTATAGCTATCGGCGCCTGATGCAAATGCCGGCTGCCGCACCATTTGCGCCGCGGTCGGGCGACCGCAGATTTAACGACCCTGCATGGCAAGCGCTGCCATTTGATATCATTGCCCAATCGCATTTCGCATTGGAGGATTGGTGGCGGTCCGCCACCACGAATATTCGCGGGCTGAGGCCACATCATTCAGATCAGGTCAGCTTTCTCGCACAGCAGATGCTTGATTTTGTCGCACCATGCAACTTCCCATGGAGCAACCCGCGCATATTGCGGGCTGCCATGAGCAGCGGCGGCAGATCGCTCGCCCTCGGCGCACGCAATCTTGTCGAAGATATCAGCCGCCGGATCAATAGAGAGCCATCACCCGCACTTGCGGCATTCAAGGTTGGCGAACAGGTCGCGACAAGCAAGGGAGACGTTGTCTTTCGCAATGATTTGATCGAGCTCATTCAATATGCGCCGACGACAAAAAAGGTTCACCCCGAACCGATACTCATTATCCCCGCATGGATCATGAAATTCTACATTCTCGATCTGTCGCCCGAGAATTCACTTGTCAACTTCCTCGTATCGCGCGGCCATACGGTTTTCATGGTTTCGTGGAAAAATCCGTCCACGGATGACCGTAACCTGTCACTGGATGATTATCGCCGGCTTGGCGTCATGGCCGCACTCGATACCGTCTCGCGCATCGTGCCCGAACAACGCATTCATGCAACAGGCTATTGCCTGGGGGGAACAATTCTTGCCATTGCAGCAGCCGCCATGGCGCGTAGCGGCGACAAGCGTCTTGCCTCCCTCAATCTGCTTGCCGCGCAGACAGATTTTGCCGATGCGGGCGCGATGATGCGCTTTATAGATGACAGCCAGCTTGCCTTCCTCGAAGACCTGATGTGGGATCAGGGTTATCTCGATACACGGCAGATGGCTGGCGCGCTTGACACGCTCGACACATCAAACGGCAGAGCCGCCCGAATGGCGGAGCGTTACTGGATGGGAACGCAGGAACATTGGACAGACCTGCGCGCCTGGGTGGAAGACAGGACCCGCATGCCCTATCGCATGCACGCAGAATATCTCAGCAGTCTGTTTCTTGAGAACCGCCTGTCCGCCGGCCGCTTCGCGGTTGAGGGACGGCCCGTCGCGCTGGGCGATATCGACGCCCCGATTTTTGCCGTCGGAACGGAAAAAGATCAGTTGGCCCCCTGGTATTCCGTCTACAAAATAAATCTGCTTGCACATACGGACATTACGTTCCTGCTGACAAATCGCGGGCACAATACCGGTATCGTTGCCGCCGAAGATGCAGGTCGGCATTACAGGATCAACACCAAATCACCCGATGACAGCTATATCGACGCGCAAAGCTGGTTAAGCGCAAATGCGCCACAAGCGGGCAGTTGGTGGAAACCATGGCAGGAATGGTTGGCAGACCATTCAGGCGACATGGTCTTGCCGCCTAAGCAGGGTGCAACAGAAAAAGGGCTGCCACCGCTGGATCCCGCACCGGGCCATTACGTGCTGATGCCCTGACCCGCGCGCTCCAGACTGCAGAGCTATCTTGTGCCAGCGCGAGAAATGCGAGAGCATGGCCCCATTAGCAAAATGATAACTGTCTGGAGGATGCCATGGTTGATCTTGATGCCTTTGCCGAAGAATGCAAAGCAGCGCTCAAAGCCGATAATACAACAAAGATCGTGGAGGGTTTGGTCAAGAAGGTCATTGCCGATCCCGAAGGACTGGAGAAGGCATTCGCACAGCGGAAGACGGGTAATTCTTTGGTCGATTCAATCGTCTTCAATGATGATGATTTGACGATCATTTCGATTGATACCCCGCCGGGGCTGCAATCACCGGCCCATAATCACAATATGTGGGCCGTGATCGGCGTGTATGACGGGGAGGAGAACAACAGGTTCTTTCAGGATGCCGATGGTGATTTGAGGCAAACCGGCGAACGCAACCTGAAAACAGGCGATGTTGCCGTTCTTAATCCCAAAGCGATTCACGCCATCAATAACCCGGTCAAAAAGGTAACGAAAGCTATTCACGTATATGGCGGCAACATATTGAACCGCCCGGGCCGCAGCATTTGGAACCCCGATACGCTGGAACGCGAGGACTATAATATTCCTAATTTGACGGCATATACCAATCAGTTGAGCCGCCCACTCTAGCCCTGACGTTAGAAGACCGCTGAAGCGATGAATTCCCGTCGCCAGATCCGCTTACTGCAGATTTGGCGACGGTCGCGGATAAACGTGGCCAATAGCGAAACGATAAATCGCTAGGCCGGGTTGTGACTGCCAATCCAAGGCGGATTGGGCACCGCAAGATAGGCTGCCCGCAACGCATCCGACCAGGAATCACGCAAGCCCAGGAAATACGGGTCGGATTCGTCGATTCTGTGAGTGGTATCGATTGTCATCGTATCGCGCCTGTAAACCAGCAAGTCACAAGGCATACCCACACTCAGATTACTGCGCAGGGTTGAATCCATCGAGATAAGCGCGAGCTTCACACTCTCGACAAGCGGGGTATTGAAACTGAACACACGATCAAGAATTGGCTTGCCATATTTATGCTCGCCAATCTGGAAAAATGAAGTATCAGGCGTTGCTTCGATGAAGTTTCCCGCTGAATAGATATGGAACAGCCGCACATTGCGCCCCGCAACCTGACCGCCCAGCAGGAACGTCGCACTGAATTCCGTATCGCGTGACTGCATGACCTTGCCGTCACTGTCATAAACGCTGCGCAATGCACGTCCGAACAGTTGCGCAGCGCCAAACATGCTTTGCACACTGTGAACCGTTTCGATATCGCCGGTTTTCGGGTTCTCGATTCCCTCTTCAACAAGGTTGATCACCGCCTGTGTGATCGCAAGATTACCGGCAGCAGCGGCCGCGATCACCCGCTCACCGGGTGCCTCCCATGCATAAAGCTTGCGAAAACAGGATATGTGATCGATCCCGGCATTTGTTCGGGTATCCGCCAACATGACCAGACCATCCCTGGTCAACAGGCCAACGCAATAAGTCACCGAATGATTCTCCAAAAAGCCAGCCTAAAGCCCGGCAAAGATGGATTGGAAAAAGTTACTTTACAAGCCAGGATTTCACGATTGATTAACTGCGCGGGCCTGCGCAATCCGGACTTTGACTTCCATCTCTTCATCGCCGCCGCCATGACGCAAACCCAGGATCGGCGCAGCGCCGCGATAATCCAGACCGACAGCCATCCGGACATACGCCTCTGTTGGACATTGACGGTTTGAAGGATCGAACCCCACCCAACCGAGATCGGGAATATAGGCTTCCGCCCATGCATGCGCTGCCTCGCCATCCCCGCTATGCGGATCATGCCACATATAGCCGCTGACATACCGTGCGGGCACACCCAGCCGTCGGGCGCAAGCGACAAAAATATGCGCATGGTCCTGACAGACGCCCTGCTCTTTCGCAAACGCCTCGCTGGCGGCTGTTTCTGAATGGGTTTGACCGATCTGATAAGCAACCTTGTCGGCTATTGCATCGGATAGGCGGTGCATGAGGTCGATTTCAGTCAGTTCCGCCCCGCGCGCGCCACCACGTAATTGTTCGGCAAACTCGATCATCTCTGGATCGGCAACCGTCAGATCTGTTTCGCGCAGATAAACGGCGATCGGCAATATCTCCGTCCCGAACCCGAATACACCGCCTGTATCGCGGGTCAGCACTTCACCGCTGACTGTAATGCGTACGTCCTCATGCGGACGGTCGAGCGCCAGAGTATGGGTAATATTGCCGAACGAATCTTCAAATTGCGGCATAAATCCATTCGAATTTGCCCGGATCCCCCAACGCATAATCTGCTGCACCGGGTCGTTTTTCGGAGTGAACCGCAACGTCTGGATCGTGTAGCGCTGTGGCGCTTCGAAACGATAATAGGTGTCATGTTCGATCTGCAGCAGCATAAGCGGTTATCCGATCAGATATTGCGTTGAGATTTCGCTGCTCAAATGTATGTTCTTGCCGATGAAATCGGTCAGGAATTCATGCAGCCCCGACTGGAAAATCTGATCGATGCGACCATAGCGAAGTTCCGCATGCAACTGTCCGGCGAGCCGCTGGGTTTCCCCTGATGCCCCATAGGCGGACGCCAGACGATCGAGATAATTGTTAACCTCCGCAAGGCACGCACTCAATGACCGCGGCATTTCGGGCCGCAATATCAGCAGTTCAGCAATTTGCCAGGGTTTGAGATTATCGCGATACAGCCAGTGATAGCTGCCAAGTGCGGAAACTGACCGCAGGATCGCCGCCCACTGATAATGGTCAAGGCTGCCGCCAACCCGTTCCGTCTGCGGCAGCAGCACATGATATTTCACATCCAGAATGCGCGCGGTATTGTCACCGCGCTCGATAAAGGTGCCAAGGCGCGTAAAAAAGAATCCGTCATTGCGCAGCATCGAGCCATAGGTGCTGCCCCGGAATTGTAAAGACCGCTCCTTCACCCAGTCGAGAAAGGCCGCGATTTCGCTGCGTTCGAGATTTTGCGGATGGATATCGGCAAGCTCGAGCCAGGTCGCGTTCAGGCTTTCCCACATATCGCCGGTCAGCGCGGTCCGCACCGCGCGCCCATTCTCACGCGCCACCTTGATGCAACTGCGAATACTTGAAGAGTTTTCCGTATCGAAGGCCAGATACTCAACTACATTCTGCGCGGTCGTTTCATCATAATGCGCATCAAAACCCGCAAGACCACCAGCCGCAGCCAGCGTCGACCGCCACTCGCTGACCGCGCCGCCTTCAAGATGCGGCAATAACGACATGCGCAGCCCGACATCAAGGATACGGGCCAGATTTTCCGCCCGCTCCATATAGCGTGACAACCAGTAAAGATTATCGGCGGTACGACTTAACATTGCTGCTCCATGTTTGTGCCATTCGGCGGTGCCGCCACGTCCACCCGATCGGTTTGCGCCTCGGATGATTCAAGCACCCAGGTATCCTTGGTGCCGCCGCCCTGGCTTGAATTCACCACAAGCGAGCCTTCCGTCAACGCAACACGCGTCAGCCCGCCGGGCACGATCCGCACCCGATCGCCACTCAGCACGAAGGGCCGGAAATCCACATGCCGTGGCGCGATCCCGTTGCCGACAAAAGTCGGGCAGGTGCTTAATGACAAGGTTGGTTGTGCGATAAAGCCGCCGGGATTGGCCTTGATCCGTTCGGCATAGTCGGCACATTCCTGCCGGGTGGCCGCAGGGCCGACCAGCATGCCGTAGCCGCCCGAGCCATGGACTTCCTTCACAACAAGCTCGGACAGATGGTCAAGCACATAGGCGCAGGCATCGGGTTCGCCGCAGGCGTAGGTTTCCACATTTTTCAGGATCGGTTCCTCGCCAAGATAGAAACTGATCATCTTGGGCACATACATATAAACCTGCTTGTCGTCGGCAATTCCGGTTCCCACCGCATTGGCGAGGTTAATCGTGCCGGCCCGATATGCATTCATGAGCCCGGGCACACCCAGGGTCGAATCGGGACGAAAACATAACGGGTCAAGAAAACTGTCATCGATCCGGCGGTACAGCACATCGACCTTCTGCGGCCCCTCTGTCGTCCGCATAAAGACAAAATTATCCCGCACGAACAGATCGCTTCCCTCAACAAGCTCGACCCCCATCTGATCGGCCAGAAAAGAATGCTCGAAATAGGCGCTGTTGAAATATCCCGGCGTCAGAACGGCCACCACCGGCTCGCCTTCACAATAGGGCCCCGCAACAGATTGCAGGGTATCGAGCAGAGCCTCGGGATACTGTTCGACAGGCGCGATCCGGTGCTGCGCGAATAATTCGGGAAAAAGACGCATCATCATTTCCCGGTTTTCGAGCATGTAGGACACTCCCGACGGTGTGCGCGCATTATCTTCAAGAACGAAGAATTCCTTTTCGCCGGTGCGAACCATGTCGATGCCCGCAATCTGCGTATAGATATTACGCGGCACCGACACGCCGCACATCTCAGGCGCGAACGATTCGTTCAGGAAAACAAGCTGCTCGGGCACGATGCCGGCGCGCAGAATTTCCCGGTCATGATAAATATCGTGCAAAAAGGCATTCAGCGCGTTTACCCGCTGCTCAAGCCCGCGAACCAGAAAACGCCATTCCTCGGCATCGAGGATTCGCGGTATCACATCGAAAGGGATGATCCGCTCGGGATCGCCGCCATCGCCATAGACGGCGAAGGTAATACCGATCCGGCGGAACAGGGTTTCGGCATTCTGGCGCCGCCGCTCGAATATGTCTGCCGGCGTATTCGCCAACCACTCCGCCAGCATCCGATATGCCGCGCGCGGATTGTCCAGTGATCCTAATTCGTCAAAAAAGCGCTCTGCCTCGCCCTGCAATCGGTATCCTTCCCAATATCGGCCTTAAACTGTTTATGCTGCATTGCAGCATTTCATTTTCCGAAAAAATGCCACAGATTGCAACGGTTATCGAAAAAGTAGCGGAAACCTTTGCAAAAAGCCTTACCAAACACCTCCGGCTGGGCAATGGATCCGGTCGCCACGCAGCAAGACGTTCCTTATTCGAGTGCCCATAACCACGCGGATGGATTGCCAGCGCAGACCGTCCCGATGATGGCGCGGCAGACCGGTATATCGCTGGCGAATGCTTTGTAAACAATCAGACATCATATTCGTTCCCGGCTTGTCACCCATAAAGGATATGTGTGAATCCATGGAAAGGCTTGGCTTTCTCCCCAAAGCGCCATAACAGTGCGCCTGTACAACACGGAGCCGGGTGAAACTCCTGGCTGGCTCCTCCGGTCGCTGATCCGCCGGACAACCCATCAACAGATGACATTGGCAAAGACCGCAAATATTGGCGGGCGGCCTATCGGTACTGAACTGTTCATGATCTCACTTTCTCAATATCAGCGTCAGTGGACGCATAATATTCGCGGCGATCTGCTGTCGGGACTGGTGGTCGCGCTTGCGCTCATCCCCGAGGCAATCGCTTTTTCCATCATTGCGGGCGTTGACCCCAAAGTCGGACTCTATGCCTCATTCTCGATCGCGGTGATCGTCGCGATCACCGGCGGCCGTCCGGGGATGATTTCAGCGGCAACCGCGGCGACCGCGGTGCTTATGGTCACGCTGGTGCGCGATTACGGGTTGCAATATCTGCTGGCTGCCACTGTGTTGGCGGGGCTTTTGCAGATTGGCGCAGGCCTGCTGAAACTTGGGTATGTGATGCGTTTCGTATCCCGGTCTGTCATGACCGGCTTTGTGAACGCGCTCGCGATTTTGATCTTCATGGCGCAGCTGCCCGAGCTTGACCCCTCAAAGGTGCCGCTGTTGACCTATGCGCTGGTCGCTGGCGGGTTGGCGATCATCTATTTTTTCCCCCGCCTGACAACTGCCGTGCCCTCCCCTCTGGTCACGATCATCGTTTTGACCGTGCTGACAATCTTCATGGATTGGGATGTGCGAACCGTCGGCGATATGGGCGCATTACCCGACACGCTGCCTGTGTTCCTGATCCCCGATATCCCGTTAAATTTCGAAACCTTGAAAATTATCTTTCCCTACTCGGTTGCTGTTGCCGTTGTGGGCCTTCTTGAAAGCCTGATGACGCAACAGATCGTCGATGATCTGACGGATACCGGCTCGGACCGGAATCAGGAATGTATCGGCCAGGGCATCGCCAACACAGCCACCGGGTTCATCGGCGGCATGGCGGGCTGCGCCATGATCGGGCAGTCGATTATCAATGTGAAATCAGGCGGACGCGGGCGCCTGTCATCCTTTGCGGCTGGCATCTTTCTGTTGATCATGGTTGTCGCGATCGGCGATGTCGTGGCGATGATCCCGATGGCCGCGCTGGTGGCGATCATGATCATGGTGTCGGTCGGTACGTTTTCCTGGTCATCGATCAGGAACCTGCGGGAGCATCCACGATCCTCTTCCATCGTCATGCTGGCGACCGTATTTTTCGTTGTCTACACCCACAATCTTGCGATCGGCGTTCTGGTCGGCGTATTGCTGTCGGGCATCTTCTTTGCCTGGAAGATTGCGCAGCTGTTTCAGGTCCGCTCGGAAATTACCGACGATGGCCAGCACCGGACCTATTTCATCGAAGGACAGCTTTTCTTTGCTTCTTCCGAAGACTTCATGAAAGCATTCGATTTCAAGGAAGCCGCCAAGAAGGTCACCATTGACCTCAGTCGTGCGCACATCTGGGATATTTCGTCGGTTGCCGCACTCGACATGGCCGTGCTCAAATTCCGCCGCGAAGGCGCGGACGTCGAGATCATCAGCCTGAACAAAGCGTCCGAAACCATCGTCGACAAGCTCGCCATACATGACAAGCCCGGCGCAATGGACAAATTGATGGGCCACTGAGGGGAAACGTGCACATGCAAAACAATACGCTTATCGCGCTTGTGGACGGCTCGGCCTATTCCGAAAGCGTTTGCCATCATGCGGCATGGATTGCGGGCAGGTGCGACTGGAAGGTCACGGTTTACCATGTCATGGGACGCCGCGAAGGCGCGGGCAAGCAGGATCTGTCGGGCACAATCAGCCTGGGCGCGCGCACCGCACTCCTGCAGCAGCTTGCGGAACTGGATGCGGAACGATCAAAGCTCGCACAAGAGCAGGGACGCGCGATTCTGGAAGATGCCAGAACAATTATCGAAGGAGATGGCGACATCGCCGTCGAGACCCGTCTGCGTCAGGGGGATCTGGTCGAAACCATCGCAGACAAGGAAGACAGCTCTGACATGATCGTTATCGGCAAGCGCGGCGAGGCTGCGGGGCAAGCGATGGCGCATCTTGGCTCGAACCTGGAGCGGATCGTGCGGGCCAGCCACAAACCGGTTTTCATCGCAAATCGTGCCTTCAAACCGATCGAAAATGTGCTTGTTGCCTTCGACGGTGGTGCCTCCTCGCGCAAGGCTGTGGATTTCATCGCGCGCAGCCCGCTTTTTACCGGTCTCAAGCTATCGCTCGTCTTCGCTGGCAAGCAAACATCTGACATTGCAACTGCACTGGAATCGGCCGCTTCCTCGCTCGAGGCCCGCGGATTTGAAGTGGAAACCAGTATTCGCAGCGGCGACCCTGAGAAGGCCCTTGCCCAGATCACCACTCTTGGTAATCATGAGCTTCTCGTCATGGGAGCATATGGCCACAGCCGGGTTCGCGCGCTCATCATCGGCTCCACGACAACGGAAATGATCCGGTCCTGCCGTGTGCCCGTCCTGGTCATGCGGTAAGGTAGGAACGCGCCCTCTCCGTTCAGTGCGGCGGACATACAAAGGCGGGCGGGCATGCAGGCGGGCAAGGCGGATTTCGCGCGGCACACCCAGGACGAAAACCAACCAACATGAAAGGCCTTATGATGACTGAGATGATGACCAAAGAAGATGTGACGGCGATGATCCTTTCGGCCAAGAAGAAAGCGGGCCTTACCTGGGAAGAGATCGCTGAGAAAATCGGCATGTCCCCCGTCTGGACCCATTCTGCCGCCATGGGCATGAATGCCTTTCCCGCCGATAAGGCCAAGCTGATGGTCAGTGTCATGGGCCTGCCGCAAGGGACCGAAAGCATACTGACCGAAAGCCCCACCAAGATCTGGGAACAGGCCGTGCCAACCGATCCTTGCATCTACCGCTTTTACGAGATTGTCGGCGTCTACGGCCCCACGCTCAAGGCGCTCATTCAGGAAAAATTCGGCGACGGCATCATGTCCGCCATCGACTTTGATATGTCGGTCACGCGGGTTGAAAACCCGAAAGGCGACCGCGTGAAGATCGAGATGTCCGGCAAGTTCCTGGGCTATAACAGCTGGTAAACCCATAAACCAGCAGCCAGTGCCACCCTTCCGCTAACCGAAACGCTCAAAAA
>CALAQW010000135.1 GCA_937888955.1 uncultured Alphaproteobacteria bacterium
GTCCCCGGATTATGCGGATTCTATCCGCATAATCCGGGGACAGAGCAATCGCCTTGCGATAGGCCTGTTCGGCTTGTTTGCTGTTCCCGCTCGCCGCCAGGATCACGCCGCGATTGCACCAGGCCTCCGCATAACCGGGTTGCGCCTTGAGCGCCTGATCAACCAGTTGCAGGGCGGCGGCGCCATTGCCGGTTTGAAATGCAAGCAACCCGAGATGGTGCAAGGCGCCGGCATGCGCCGGCACCAGTTTCAAAACCGCGTTATAGAGTGTTTCAGCGTCCGCAAGCCGGCCCTGGTTATGCAGGCCAACCGCTTGCGCGAAGGCCTGATCCGGCGTCAGCTCGATCCGCCCGCCTTGATCGCGCTCAGACACGGGCTGCCAGGGTCAGCCCCGGTTTGCCGCGAAATGGGCAAGGCTGCGTTCCTTGGCGAGCTTGGCGGCGGCTTCATCATAATGGGTTGGCCGGTCTGACTGGAAACCATGTCCCGCATCATAAACGTAAACCGGGCAATCGGGATGCGCCGCCTCGATCTTGCGGACATCATCCATGGGGATGGATTCATCATGCTCGCCAAAATGCAGAATGGTCGGGCATTTCGGTTTCTCATCGATAAACTCGATCACCTGACCACCATAATAGCACGCTGCGCCGGACAGCCCGGTGCAGCGGCAGGCGGCCACCCAGGCAATCGACCCGCCATAACAATAGCCGGTCGCATAGACAGGACCCGCGTCACGGCCTTTCAGGAAGTCGATGCCTGTCTGAACATCCATCGTCGTATTGTCGTAATTATTGGCGGCACGCAATTTGAGCGATTTCTGAATATCGTCCTGACCATAGCTGGACTGAAAGTTCCGCACCTGCCTGTCATAAATACCCGGCGAGACGGTCTCATAACCTTCCTTCGCCCAGGCGTCGCAAACATCCTTGATGTGATCGGTCACACCGAAAATTTCCATCACACAGACAAGGCCGCCCTTGCGTTCACCCTGCGCTTCCACGTGATAGAAATCGATCTCGGCCCCATCGCCGCTTTTCAGCGTAATCGTCTTACCCAAATGCGCCATCTTTTCCGTCTCCCAGCCTGCTAAGGCTTACTGACCGGCGAGTTCGGGCGGCTTGCGCATGACCATGCCCTGGCCGATGAAATGCAGCACCGTCTCGCCATTCTGATTGATACCTTCATTCACACTGCGAATGATGCCCCATTCGGGCCGGGATTTCATCACTACCTTTTCAGATGCGGTCGCTGAAAAGCGGATAACATCACCCGGACGCACCGGGGTGGGCCAGCGCATATCCAGAAATCCCGGCGACGGCCCCGCCATCGGCTTGGGGCCGGGGCCGCTTTCAGGCTTCAATACATTGTATTTTTCTGCCTGCTGCTGCCGGTGATGCATCATGGCGCGCATCCAGCAGGCCACTGTAAACCAGCCACTTGCGGTAATGCCGCCGAAATGCGAACGGGCGGCCGCCGCTTCATCGATGTGAAAGGGCTGCGGGTCGAACTTTTGCGCAAATGCAATCATTTCCGCCCTGTCCATCGTCCAGGGGCCAAGCTCGATACGGTTGCCAAGCTCCATATCCTCAAGCCATTGCGCCATCGATCAACCCTCCCCTGCTGTCGGATCGCGGCGTGCGATCATCATGGTTCCGGTCATGATCATCTTGTCTTCCCCATGCTGATTACGCGCGGAATGACGAAATGTGGTGAGCCCCATCTCAGGCCGGCTTTTTGAGACACGCCGGTCAAGACATTCGCGGGTAACCGACAGGATATCGCCAGGCCGCACCGGTGCACGCCATTTCGATTCCTCCACCCCGGGGGCACCCATGCCGGCGGTGTCGAGCAGATAGCCGTCACAGATGATCCGCATCACCATCGCCGAGGTATGCCAGCCGCTGGCGCACAGGCTGCCAATGAAACTTTTCTTGGCAAGCTCCTCATCTGTATGAAAGGGCTGCGGATCATATTCGGAAGCAAAGGCAATGATTTCTTCCCTGGTGACTTCAAAATTGCCGAATGTGGCAACCTCGCCAACCGCGAAATCTTCCCAGTAATATTTGTAATCCGCCATTGTGCCTCCCTTCCGGCCGGGATCCCGCCGCCCCGGCTCTTTTCTGGTTCATCCATGACAGGATCTGTCAGCAGATCATGACCGGCGGGCCGTTAGTTTGCGAAACGGAAATGCATGACGTCACCGTCCTGCACGATATACTCCTTACCCTCCAGCCGCATTTTACCGGCTTCCTTCGCGCCTGCCTCACCATTGCAGGCTACGTAATCCGCGTAGCTGATCGTCTCGGCGCGGATAAAGCCTTTTTCAAAATCGGTATGAATGACACCTGCCGCCTGCGGCGCACGGGATTGGCGCGGGATCGTCCAGGCGCGCGCCTCTTTCGGGCCGGCGGTAAAATAGGTGATCAGATCCAGAAGGCTGTAGCCCGCGCGGATCACCCGCGCAAGACCGGTTTCCGACAGCCCCATACTGTCGAGATACTCGCCCCGCTCCGTGAGCGGCAGGGTCGCGACTTCCGCCTCGATCGCCGCCGACACGATCACTGCAACAGCCCCTTCCTCCGCCGCTTTCGCTTCGACCTGGGCGGTGAATTCATTGCCGGTTGCGGCATCTTCCTCAGACACATTGCAGACATAAAGCACCGGCTTTGAGGTCAGCAGCGCCAGCTGATCGAAACGGGGCTTCAGATCATCGGCAATGTCTGCACAGCGTGCGGGCTTGCCCTCCTGCAGCACGGCGAGGGCAGGCTCCATCACCGCAAGCTGGGCTGCCGCCTCCTTATCCTTGGTCGCGGCGCGCTTGCGGGTCGTCGCAACACGTCGCTCAAGGCTTTCAAGATCCGCAAGCATCAGCTCTGTTTCCACAATCGCCGCATCGGCAAGCGGATCGACCCGGCCTTCCACATGGGTGATATTGTCATCGGCAAAGCAGCGCAGCACATGGATGATCGCATCGACCTCGCGGATATGCGCCAGAAACTGATTGCCAAGCCCCTCGCCGCTCGATGCGCCGCGCACAAGCCCGGCAATATCGACAAACGCAAGCCGCGCGGGAATAACCTGCGCCGATCCCGCAATCCCGGCAAGCTTCTCGAGCCGCGGATCAGGTACAGGCACCTCGCCCACATTGGGTTCGATCGTGCAGAAAGGATAGTTGGCCGATTCGGCTGCCGCCGTTTCGGTCAAGGCGTTGAAAAGGGTTGATTTGCCGACATTCGGCAATCCCACGATACCGCATTTAAAGCCCATTCTGGGCTATCTCCCTGGAATTGTTGGCATTGGATTTGAGCAATGGCGCCATCACCGCCGCCACCGCATTCTGGAAAGCCTCATCCTCGTCCCGGACAAGATGCTCGGCCTGTTTGCCGATCGCCGCAAGCATCGGATCAAGCCAGTCCCGGTCGGCTTTTGAAAAATCACCCAGCACATAGGGCGAGACCGCATCCTTATGCCCCGGATGCCCGATGCCGATCCGCACGCGGCGGAAGTCACGCCCCAGATGCGCGCCGATCGATTTCAGCCCGTTATGCCCCGCCGTGCCGCCGCCGCGCTTCACACGCAACTTGCCTGGCGCGAGATCCAGCTCATCATGAAAGACGATGACATCGGCTTCTGACAGCCGGAAAAAACGCGCCGCCTCACCAACTGCGCGACCGGATTCGTTCATGAAGGTTTCGGGTTTGAGCAGCACAACCTTGCGGCCCGCGATCAGCCCGTCCGAACAAAGCCCCTGAAACCGCTTCCGTTCAGACGAAAACAGAAATTGCCGGGCAATGGCGTCAACCGCCATCCACCCGACATTATGTCTGTTATGCGCATATTTCGGCCCTGGATTGCCAAGGCCCACCATCAGCAGCATCAGCCTGTCCGAAGCAGGGCGCGCGGCGACAAGGCCCGCGCGTTACTCGCTTTCGGCCTCATCTTCATCGGCTTCGCCACCCGCTTCGGTCGCTTCGCCCTCATCTTCCTCGGAAGGCGCGGTTTCCACCGTGGGTGCTGCGATCGTGGCGATGGTGAAGTCACGGTCGGTGATCGCCGGATGCACACCGTCGGGCAGTTTGATTGCCGAAATATGCAGGCCATCGCCGATATCAAGCCCGCTCAAATCGCCTTCGATCTGTTCGGGAATGGATTCGATCGGGCAGATCAGCTCCACATCATGGCGCACGACATTGAGCACGCCACCACGCTTGAGGCCGGGCGATTCTTCCTCGCCAACGAAAACAACCGGGATCTCGACATTGATCGTCGCGCCCTTCACAAGCCGCAGAAGATCAACATGCACCGGCAAGTCACGCACGGGGTCGAGTTGCAGATCACGCGGAATAACCCGCACAGGTGCCCCTTCGCCCAGATCGATCATGAACTGGGTGCTCATAAAACCGCCGCGCCGCAGCACGCGCAGAAGATAGTTGTAATCCAGTGAAATCGGCTGGGGCGGTTCCTTACCACCGTAAATCACACCGGGAACCCTTCCTTCACGTCGGGTTGCCCGGGCTGCCCCCTTACCTGCCCGGTCGCGTTTCTGCGCGACGATCGTTTCAATCTCTGCCATTTTGCATTCTTTCGTTCGCTGGCCCGTTATTGTGCAACATTGCGACACTTTACGCACCGCAATGCGACAGTTTGGACCACAATTGCAACATGAAGCACGGCGTTCCTCCAGGGGTGCAACGCCGTGAAAGGCGGTTTCTAACCCAGCCCGTCCGCAATAGCAACAAATCTGGCGGAATCATCCGCTTGATGGCACAGTCAACAAACAGAATCGCAATCAACGGAAAATCCGCAATATCCGATGCCCGCGCCAACGCCCACAATCTCGATCGGCATGCCCGTCCTGAATGGCGCGGCCCATCTTGAACAGGCGATCCGCTCGATCCGGCAGCAGAGTTTCACCGATTTCGAGCTGATTATTTCCGATAACGGTTCGTCAGACGCAACCGCGGATATCATCGCCCGTCACGCGGCAGAGGACCCCCGGCTGCACCCTGTACGGCAAAGCCATAATATCGGCGGGCTTGCCAATTTCCGCTATGTGCTGGAAGCCGCACGCGGCGAATATTTCATGTGGGCAGCCTATGACGATTGGCATGACCCGAATTATCTCGAATGCCTGCATGACGCACTGGCTGCGGATCCAGACAAGCAGATGGCGATCCCGACCGTTGTCCGGGTGATCCCCGATGGCAGCCACGCGGAAATTACCACAATCCCGGATCTGTCGCGACGGCCACGCTGGCAAAGGGTGCCGCGTCTTCTGAAGCGCAGCCGTGGCGGCTCGATCTACAGCCTTTTCCGACGCGCGGCGATCCTTGACGCCTATTTGCGCGCGGAGCGGGATTTCCCCTATGTCTGGGCAGCCGATCATCTGACGATCCTGCCATTCCTGGTCAATGACAGGGCGGTCAGTGTCGCGCAAACGCGATTTTTCAACCGCGATACGGGCATGTCCGAAGACCGCTACCGCCCGTTAAGCGCGGGCCAGCTTTGGCCTTATCTGGGGCGGTTTCTCGGATTTGCCATGCGCGAAATCCTGCGCAGTCGGCTGAACCCCGCCGAAAAGGCAATTTGCCTTGCCTATCTTCCGGTCTATACCAATGGCAAGGCCATCAAATGGCGCAGGCTTCTGAAACAGACGGTTGGTGCGCCTTTCCTGCGGACCGAGGCCAGGGAGCTTTTGAAATAGCGATGTCGCTTTACGGCAAATTCCGCAAGGCCATCGGCCTGCCCCGCCACCGCGACCAATTGCCCGCACATGTCAGCGTCGGCCGCCACAGCTATGGCGTCACACGCCATATGTTCATCCGCCCGAGCGCCCAAGCCCCTTGCCGGATCGGGGCCTTCTGCGCCTTTGCCGAACAGGTGATGATTTTCGGTCAGGCCGATCATCCGACCGACCGGGTATCCAGCTACCCATTCCGGTCGGAACATTTCATGGCGGATGCGCCGCCAGCGGAACCGGTGACCCGCGGCCCGGTCACGATCGGCAATGATGTCTGGGTGGGCGCGCGCGCCATCATCCTGTCCGGGGTGACGATTGGCGACGGCGCGGTGATCGGTGCGGGCGCGGTTGTCGCACGCGATGTCCCACCCTATACGATCATGGCCGGCAATCCGGCAAGACCCGTGCGAAAACGGTTCAGCGATGCGCAGATCGCAGCGTTGCTGGCGCTGCGCTGGTGGGATTGGCCCGATGAAAAGATTGCGCGGATGGAACCCCTTCTATATGGGGAAATCGATCAATTTCTGGCAGCGGTAGAAGATGATACGGGCAGCCCCCTATCCAACCAATCGCCGCACCCACCCCCCGGTCGATAGAGGCACCGATTTTGCCCACACAGCCGCGTTTATTGTTTCTGGTCAATGACGCCCATTATTTCGTCACCCACCGCGCACCGCTGGCCAAGGCCGCTGTTGAGGCAGGCTATGATGTGCATGTCGCGGTGCCATTCACCATCGACACGGTAGAAAACAAGCCCGCCCTTGAAGTAATCGGGCAGACCGGCGCGCAGATGCACAATTGGGATATGCATCGTTCGGACACTGCCCTGCTGGGGGAGATCCGCGCACTTTACGGCGCTTGGCGGCTGATCGCGGAAATCGCGCCGGACCTGCTGCATTGCGTGACGATCAAACCGGTATTGTATGGCGGTGGCATCGCGCGGCTGCGGCGCCGTCCCGCCATCTTTGCGATTTCCGGACTAGGTCACATCTTCATCGCGGAGGGGATAAAGGCGCGGCTGATCCGTCTGGTTATCTCGCTTGGCTACCGGCTTGCGCTTGGCAACCGGCTGAGCCGCACGATCTTTCAGAATGAAGATGACCGCACCCTGTTTTACAAGCTTAACCTGGTGCCGGACGACCAGACGGTGTTGATCCCGGGCTGCGGCGTCGATATTGACAAGTTTCATCCCGCGCCATCACCACCCGAAGGGGTGACGACCATCATCCTGCCTGCGCGCCTGCAACGCGAAAAAGGCGTGCATGAATTTGTCGCCGCCGCCGAAATACTCGCCAAACGCGGCATCAAGGCGCGCATGGCGCTTGTCGGCTATGCGGATTTCGACCGCCCCGGCGGCATTGACCGCGCCCAGCTCGAACAATGGTGCAGTCACGAGATGGTGGAATGGTGGGGCCATTCAACCGATATGCCAGCCACATTCCGCAAGGCGCATATCGCCTGTCTGCCAAGCTACCGGGAGGGGTTTCCCAAAGTACTGGTCGAAGCCGCGGCTTGCGGTCTGCCGATTGTAACAACCGATGTGCCAGGCTGCCGGGATTCGGTGCGGGCGGGGGAAACCGCTTTGCTTGTCCCTGTGCGCGATGCGCAGGCACTTGCCGATGCGCTTGAAGAATTGATCGCCGATGCGGAACAACGCCAGACAATGGGAAAGGCAGGACGCAAGCTTGTCGAAACCCATTATTCCGAAGCACAATTCATTGCGCGCTCCCTCGCACTTTATGAAGAGGTCGCGCCGTAAGCAGATGACAGGCCGAAAATGCCTGACAGAGAGAAAAAGGATGCGCCGCCATGATGACAGCTACCGGCACGATTGCCATCGCCGTGGGCAGCGTGTGCGCCCTTGCGCTAAGCTATATTTTCGCGCGGATCGCCATCCGGCTGCAGCAGCCGGTTAGTCTTGCAACCCTTGCAGGGGCGCTGTTCAGCTGGCAGATCTTTGTTCTGCTGATTGGTACGGCACCGCTCGCCAGCGCCACCGCACTGCTGTTCGGGGCGGCCGTGCTTGCCCTGCTTGCGCAATGGCTGCACCGGCAGGAACTGGTCCGCAACGCGGTTGCCATCACCCTTTATGTTGCCGCGCTTGTGATCTGGGGATTGTCGCTCGGCTTCCCGACCCTGCAACCGTCGCAAACCTTCGCTATTGCCGCCATCCTGGTCCTCAGCCTTGCCACCGGATTGCTGACCAGATCACGCGGGGGAAACGGGCCGGGGTTTGGCACACTTGGCCTGCCCGCCTATCTGCTGCTGTGCGGCTGGTTGCTTGTCCGCACCTGGTTTTCATATTAAGGCCGCGAAAACCGCAATCGGGGCATGCGAAGGAAACGGGTTCCGCTCATCGCATGCGCCATGTTATCTGGTGCTGCAGACGCTCACCCACCCTCAATTGACGATGAATGCTTCAGACGATGAATTTTGTTCCAATCAAACGCGCACTGATTTCAGTTTCCGATAAAACCGGCCTTGTGGAATTCGGCCAGGCCCTTGCCGAAAGGGGGGTCGAGATCCTGTCCACTGGCGGCACCGCGAAAGCGCTGCGCGATGCGGGTGTCCCGGTGCGGGATGTCTCGGACTATACCGGCTTCCCCGAGATGATGGACGGCCGCGTGAAAACACTGCATCCCAAGGTACATGGGGGGCTTCTCGGGCTGCGCGAGGATGACGCGCACCGGGCCGCGATGACGGACCATGAGATCGGCGCGATCGATCTGCTCGCCGTCAATCTGTACCCCTTCGAGGAAACTGTGGCGGGCGGCGCGGATTTCGACGCCTGTATCGAGAATATCGACATTGGCGGGCCGGCGATGATCCGTTCCGCCGCCAAAAACCATGCCTATGTCACGGTTGCTGTGGATCCGGAGGATTTCGACGCAATCCTTGCTGAACTGACCGCCAATGACGGCGCGACAAGCGCCGAGCTGCGGCGGCGGCTTGCGGCCAAGGCCTTTGCCCGCACCGGCGCTTATGATGCCGCGATCAGCAGCTGGTTCGCGGCACAGACCGGTGAGACTTTCCCCAAGCGCATCGCAATCGGGGCAACGTTGAAACAGACCCTGCGCTATGGCGAAAACCCGCATCAATCCGCAGCCTTCTATACAAGCGGGGAACAACGTCCCGGCATCGCCACTGCCATGCAGCTTCAAGGCAAGGAACTGTCCTACAACAACCTCAACGATACAGATGCCGCATTCGAACTTGCTGCTGAATTTGGCGGCGATAGACCTGCGGTCGCTATCATCAAACATGCCAACCCGTGCGGCGTCGCGACCGGTGACAGCCTGCTTGACGCCTACACCCGCGCCCACGCCTGCGATCCGGTCAGCGCCTTTGGCGGGATCGTTGCCGCCAACCAGCCGCTTGACGCGGCAACGGCGGAAGAAATCATCAAGATTTTCACTGAAGTCATTATCGCCCCCGACGCGGATGAGGCGGCACGCAAACTGATCGGCAGCAAGAAGAATTTGCGCCTGCTACTGACAGGCGGATTGCCTGATATCGCGGCACCGGGCCAAATGCTTAAATCTGTGTCGGGGGGATATCTGCTGCAAAGCCGCGACAATGGACAGGTGGATGCCGCAACCCTCAAAACCGTCACCAGACGCGCACCGAGCGAGGCTGAGCTCGCCGATCTCATCTTTGCGTTCAAGGTCTGCAAGCATGTCAAATCGAACGCCATCGTTTATGTGAAAGACGGTGCGACGGTCGGCATCGGCGCGGGCCAGATGAACCGGCTTGACAGTGCACGGATTGCCGCACGCAAGGCCGAAGATGTTGCTGCGGCGGAAGGGCTCGACGCGCCGCGCACACATGGCTGTGTCGTCGCATCAGATGCTTTCTTCCCGTTCGCTGACGGGCTGCTTGCCGCGGCCGAAGCCGGGGCAACGGCGGTTATTCAACCCGGCGGCTCGATCCGGGATGAGGAAGTCATCGCGGCCGCAGACGAGGCGGGGCTCGCCATGGTCTTCACCGGCATGCGGCATTTCAGACATTAATCATCCTTAGGCGGAATACTTTTCAGAAAGCCGCTGTTAATAATATGCAAGAGGCACAGCATGCTGGTCACCACCACGAATAATGTCGAAGGCCGTCAGGTCGTCGAATATCACGGCCTTGTCACCGGTCAGGCGATCTATGGCGCGAATGTGTTTCGCGACCTGTTCGCCGGCATCCGCGATTTTGTCGGCGGCCGTGCCGGCGCCTATGAAAAGGTATTGCGCGACGGACGCGACAATGCGGTTGCCGATATGGTCGAGGAAGCGCGCCAGCTTGGCGCCAATGCGGTAATCGGGGTCGATCTTGACTATGAAACCGTGGGCAAGGATGGCAGCATGCTGATGGTCAGTGCCAGCGGAACGGCAGTGCGCATCGAATAGGCATTTAGCCGAGCGGCTCTGCCCGTTCCTCCCGCACTGGCAAAAGCAACAAAAAGCCGAGTGCCAGGAAAAACAGAATCACAAGCATGCCTGAGCGCTGATCATTGAACAGCCCGGTTGTCACGCCGATCGCAAGCGGCGCAAGAAACGAGGTCGCCTTTCCCGATAAGGCAAACAGACCGAAAAACTCCGCCGCCATGCCCCGCGGGGCAAGCCTTGCCATCAGGCTGCGGCTGGCGGCCTGCGCGGGACCGCCGAAAATACCGAACATCGACCCGAAGCAGATATAGGCCCATTCCGCCATGCTGCTGAACGGTGCGGCATCAGGTTCGGGCGGCGGCACGGCAATCACGAACAGGATAGTGTCCGGCGTGATCGACAATGCCCCGACAGTGGCAAATAACAGCCCCGCAACCGATACGAGAACCGTCGGGCGCGCGCCGAACCAGTCATCGGCCCATCCGCCCACAAACGCGCCCATGGCGGAAAAAATCACAAGCGTTACGCCAAACAGGCCAAGCGTCATGACATCCCATCCGAACAGTCCGGCCGCATAAATACCGCCGAAGGAAAACACCGCGGCAAGCCCGTCCTGATAGGTCATTCGCGCAATCAGGAATAAACCGACATTGCGATAATTGCGGACATGGGACAGCGTACCGCCGAGCCGGGCCATACCCTCGCGCAATGCGGAACCGAGATTATGGCCGGTTGCCCGCTGATCCGGGGTAAACAGAAATAACGGCAAGGCGAATATCAGAAACCATATCGCGGTAAGCGGGCCAACAAGCCGCCCGGCTTCCGCCTGTGCTGACTGAAGCCCGAGGAAGGGTGCGTCTGGCAGACCGATGATCACCAACAGCGCGACAAGCCCGCCCAGATAGCCAAGCCCCCAGCCAAAGCCGCTCAAACGCCCGATCTGATGTTCCGGAACAAGGCTTGGCAGCATGGCATTATTGAAAACGATCGCAAATTCCGCCGCAATTGCGGCCAGTCCCAAGGCAATGGCAATCCACAAGGCACTGCCCGGAGCCCCCGGCACAGCGGTATAGAGATAGCTGCAACTCACCACAAACAGCACGCCAAAGGCCGCGATCCACGGCTTGCGCGGCCCGCTGACATCGGCAATTGCCCCCAGGATCGGACTGAACAATGCGACAACCACCCCCGCAGCGGCCAGGGTATAGCCCCATAAGGCCTGCCCGCGCACCGGGTCGCCGATAAATTCGGCCGCGAAATAGGGTGCGAATATGAAGGTGGTGATCAGGGTGAAATAGGGCTGATTGGCCCAATCGAACAGCGCCCATGAAAACAGGCCGAGCCGCCGCCCGCCGCCACTTGCCATCTGGGGCACAAGCTCCGGCGAGGGGGCGTGAATGGGGTTTTCTGTCATATCAGCCCTGATTGCCCGCCGCTATCGCCAGCTCTCCGCCACCGCCCGCTTTCGTAACCAGCGAGCGGCCCCGGCCACTTACATGGTGGTATAGCCGCCATCCACCACAAGTTCGGCACCGGTGACGTAACTCGCCTCATCGGACGCCAGGAACAATACCGCATAGGAAACCTCACGCGGTTCGGCAGGCCGGCGCAGGATGGTGGTCGCGAGGATTGCTTCCGTCCCTGCCGCATTTTCCAGAATGCCCTTGGTCATATTGGTGCGGATGACCCCCGGATGCACCGAATTCACACGGATATTATGCGGCGCGTAATCAACAGCGACCGACTTTGTCAGAATGCGCACAGCGCCCTTCGATGCCTGATAGGCGGCTGCGACCGGCGCGCCGATCATTCCGTAGATCGAGGAAATATTGACAATCGAACCGCCCCCCGCCTTCTGCATGGCCGGCAGAATATGTTTACAGCCGTAAAACACACCCTTCACATTGACATCAAGCACCCGGTCAAGCTCATCCGCGCTTGTCTTGTCGACGGAATTCATCGCCAGGATACCGGCATTGTTGACCAGAATATCGACGCGGCCAAAAGTGGTTACCGCCTGCTCGACCGCGCCCTGCCACTCAGCCTCGCTCGCCACATCGAACTTGATGAAGAGTGCCTGCCCGCCCTTGCCGTTGATTTCCTCAACCGTCTGGCGGCCTTCGGTTTCATTGACGTCCGAAACGATCAAGGTCGCCCCTTCCTCGGCCATCAGCAAGGCATGCTCCTTGCCCATGCCGGCGCCACCGCCGGTTACAAATGCGATTTTTCCCTCGACCCGTCCGGCCATATTGTTTCTCCGATCTGACGATTATTGTTGCAAGCCGCGCTTCACACCTTTTTGCCTCCTCTGGAGGCCGCGTCTAATCCGTCCAGTTGGGCAGAATGTCATTCGCCCACATCTCAAGCGAGCGCATTTGCACATGATGCGGGATCATGCCGGTATATTGCCACATCAGGAAATATTCCGGATTGTGCCGTTCGACCATCTGTTCGATCTGCCGATTGACATCATCAGTGGTGCCGACAAATTCAAAACCGCTTTCATAAAGCCGCTCATAGCTCGATTCGATCTCCCCCGTCTCGCCCTTCCGGCGCAGCGCCTCGTTAAATCCGATGGGCGCGAACCAGTTCTTCCAGACGAAACCATTGGCGTTCGCGGCATAGCCATGCGCCTCGTTGGCATCGGGGCAGACAAGGCAATCGCGGAACATGCCGACATTCTGTCCGATCGCATAATCGCGCCCGTTTGCGGCGGCGGTTTCCTGATAGGTGCGCAACAGATCGTCGGTAATGTCTGGATCGGTGGTGATGCCGAAGGGAACGATATCCTCGCGCCCGCAAAATTCGAATGTCGACGGGCTGAAGGAAAAGGGCTGGAAGATCGGCGGATGCGGCTTCTGATAGCATTGCGGCGCGATGCCGATTTCAGTGATCTTGCCGTCATCGGACAAACCCGCGCCATAGTCGCGGATTGCCTGATGATCGAAATCGAGATTTTCGGGCGGGATCGTCCAGGTATCGGATTTATGGGTGAAGGTCCGTTCGGTCCAGGCCTTCTTCATGATCCTGAAATGATCCTCGAAAAGCTGGCGGTTACGCTGATCGGTTTCGGACTGATCGGACATCGTGCCCCCCACCCCGTAAATCTGGCCAAGCGTATCGGCCCAGCGACGCTGATAGCCGCGCGCAATACCGATGAAGGTCCGCCCGCGCAGCATCTGATCGAGCATGGCGAGATCTTCGGCCAGCCGCAGCGGGTTCTGGAAGGGCAGGACATTGGCCATCTGCCCGACACGCAGATGCTGGGTCTGCTGCCCGACATAAAGTGCAAGCAGGTTCGGATTGTTCGAGGTTTCAAACCCTTCGATATGAAAATGATGCTCGGTAAAAGCGGCGCCCCAGAAGCCCATCTGATCGGCGGCTTTCACCTGTTCGCTCAATTGCCAGAGCATATTCTGATAATTCTGCGTGTTCTGCCCCGCAAACCCCTTCTTGATCTGCGCAAGCGAGCCGACCGACGGCAAATAGAACAGTATGAACTTCATCGTACCCTCCTCCCCTTATTGCACATCAGACTAGAGACCACCCGCAGACATGGCAAGCGAGCCTGAAAACCGCCGCCCGCCAGCTGACGCCACTATCCGTCACGCAAGATCCGATATCCAACCGCCGGGGCCAGCCGCATCAGCCATCTCAATATCCCGACCTGTCCGACCGCAATCTCTGCCTTGCCTCGTTCGACCCCGGCAATCAAAGCCTTCGCCGCATCATCAGCGGTCAGCTTGTTACCTGTCCGGCCCGCCGTCATATCCGTCTCCACCATCGGCATAAGGACATCATGCACGGAAATATCCGCACCCGAATCCTCGATCTGATAGCGCAGGGCGCGGGTAAAGGAATGCAACGCCGCCTTGCTTGCGCAATAGATCGGCGCATCCTTCTTGGGCGCCAGTGCGAGCCCGGAGGTGACGTTGACGATCGCCGCCGGCCCGCCGACAGCAAGATATGGTATCGCAGCACGCGCAAGCAGGGCGGGCGCCGCCAGGTTAATCGTCATTTCTTCCAGAAGCTGCGTCGTCAGCAATGCCATCGGCCCGGCCACAAAGTCGCATTCATGCTGAATTCCCGCATTATTCACGAGGACGCTCAATCCATCCATCGCCGCCACTGCCTGCTCGATCAATCGGGGCAAGGCGCCCGTATCCGATATATCGTGCACGATGGTGTGCAGCGCTGCATGTTCCGCCCGTACCGCTTCGAGCTGTGCGCCGTTGCGGCCGCAGATTGCAACCTGATTGCCTTGCCGCAACAGCTGTGTGGCAAGCGCGCGGCCAATACCGCGACCACCACCGGTCACCAGAATCTTTTGTCCGACCAGTTTCACTATCAGGCTCCCTCTTTCGCTGATTGACCCGCTCTTTTTACCCGGTTCACAGCGCAAAAGCATCTTGGACGATAAAAATCAGTACAAGAGATTTTGAACCGGCGCGCCGGCTGGGATAATGTGATGGTAAAAGCCGGGCACGTGACCCGGCGCCAGCTGCATGAAGGGGAAGAAACGATGCATGCATTATTTGAGAAACAGGGCCATATCGCGACGATCACCATGAACCGTCCCGATGCGCTCAATGCGTTGAGCCCGGAGATGATCTGCCGGCTTGTCGATTACTGGCAGGAAGTTCATGACGACGACAATATCCGCGTCGCCATCGTCACCGGCGCAGGGGCGAAATCCTTCTGCTCGGGCGCTGATCTTGGGCAGCTGATCCCGCTTTTCACCGGCGCGCGCAAACCGCAAAACGAATATGAGGAACGGGTCGTCAAGGATCGCGGGCTGACCGGCATCGGCATCCTGCGCGATTTCGACACGGTGAAGCCGGTTGTTGCGGCGGTGAACGGCTTTGCGGTTGCGGGCGGCACTGAAATGCTGCAGGGCACCGACATCCGCGTTGCGGCTGATCATGCACGGTTCGGCCTGCAGGAAGTGAAATGGGCGATTTTCCCGGGCGGCGGTTCGACCGTGCGGCTGCCGCGTCAGATCCCCTATTGCCGGGCGATGGAGATTCTTATCACCGGCGATCTGATCAGCGCGCAGGAAGCCTTTGATGTCGGCCTGATCAACAAGGTTGTGCCGGCGGCCAATCTGATGGAAGCGGCGATGGAATATGCCGAGAAGCTGGCCAAGAACGGCCCCATCGCGGTGCAGGCAATCCGCCGTTCGGCCCGTGAATGCATCGGCTATCCCGAGAAGGAGGCGCTTGCCATGGAGGCGAAATTCGCAGCGCCGGTGCTGAAGACCGAAGATGCGGTCGAAGGTCCCAAGGCCTTCATGGAAAAACGCGAACCCGTCTTCAAGGGGCGCTAGACGGAAACAAATCGAACTTTTCACCTGAAACAAACATGGCGTTCGGTTCCAACGGACGCCGGACATGCGGGAGTAAAAAAGATGCATGCATTATTTGAGAAACAGGGCCATATCGCGACGATCACCATGAACCGTCCCGATGCGCTCAATGCGTTGAGCCCGGAGATGATCTGCCGGCTTGTCGATTACTGGCAGGAAGTTCATGACGACGACAATATCCGCGTCGCCATCGTCACCGGCGCAGGGGCGAAATCCTTCTGCTCGGGCGCTGATCTTGGGCAGCTGATCCCGCTTTTCACCGGCGCGCGCAAACCGCAAAACGAATATGAGGAACGGGTCGTCAAGGATCGCGGGCTGACCGGCATCGGCATCCTGCGCGATTTCGACACGGTGAAGCCGGTTGTTGCGGCGGTGAACGGCTTTGCGGTTGCGGGCGGCACTGAAATGCTGCAGGGCACCGACATCCGCGTTGCGGCTGATCATGCACGGTTCGGCCTGCAGGAAGTGAAATGGGCGATTTTCCCGGGCGGCGGTTCGACCGTGCGGCTGCCGCGTCAGATCCCCTATTGCCGGGCGATGGAGATTCTTATCACCGGCGATCTGATCAGCGCGCAGGAAGCCTTTGATGTCGGCCTGATCAACAAGGTTGTGCCGGCGGCCAATCTGATGGAAGCGGCGATGGAATATGCCGAGAAGCTGGCCAAGAACGGCCCCATCGCGGTGCAGGC
>CALAQW010000136.1 GCA_937888955.1 uncultured Alphaproteobacteria bacterium
GGTTTCGAACTCAGTCATCCAAAATGCGTGCCTGAACGAGCAGCAGATGCGCGGCTTCTTCCAATTGGCTGGCCGCACCGCCTGCCTTTGCCTTTCCGGCAAGCGCCCGGATCATCGGATGCGACGGATTGAGCTCAAGTATGCGCGCGGTCTTCGGCAAGCCGCCATCCTGATTTTGACGCGCGAGAATGCGCTCAAGGTTCATGTCGATGCCCGTCTCCGAAGCGACAAGGCAGACAGCACTTTCGGTCAGCCGGTGCGAGGGGCGGACGTCGCTCACCGCTTCCCCAAGCGCTTGCTTGCAGAGTGCGATCAGTATCGCCATGTCGCCCTCGGGAACGGCATCCTGGGTGTCGGGTGTATCGCTGCTTTCGGATTTGGGCGGCAGGTCCTTCAGATCCGCATCACCTTGCGTGATGGATTTAAAGGGCTTGCCATCATACATCCGATGCGTCGTCAGCCAGAAATCATCCACCGGATCACTCAGCAGCAGAACCTCGATATCGCGCGCGACAAAGCCTTCCAGCTGCGGGCTGCGTTTGATCGCTGCCTCAGATTCACCCGCGATATAATAAATCGCCGTTTGTGTGTCGGGCATGGCCGACAGGTAATCATCGAGCGAGCGTAAGGCATCGCCCGATTTGCTTGTGGCGAACCGCGCCAGTTTCAGAAGATCCTCGCCGCGTTCGGCATCCTCATACAGCCCTTCCTTGATGACCGCGCCGAAATTGCGCCAGAACTGTGTAAATCCTTCGGGGTCTTTCTCCGCCTTTTTCTTCAGTTCGGTCAGGATGCGATTGGTCAAAGCCTTGCGGATGCGGGCGACCATCGGATTGTTCTGCAGCATTTCGCGGCTGATATTCAGCGGCATGTCCGCTGAATCCACGACCCCGCGCACAAAGCGCAGCCAGGGCGGCAGAAGCTGCGCCTCCTCGGTAATAAACACCCGCCGGACGTAAAGCCGCAGGCGGTTTTGCCGCGCCGGATCAAACAGGTCCATCGGCGGCATGGAGGGGATGAACAGCAATACGGTGAATTCGATCTTGCCTTCCGCGCGGTAATGAATTGTCAGCCAGGGATCATCAAACATATGGCCGACAGTGTGGTAGAATTCCTTATACTGTTCTTCGGTGATCTCGCTCTTGGGGCGCGTCCACAATGCGGAGCCCGAATTCACCGGTTTTTCATCGCTTTCGGCATCCGCTTCCCCGGCAATGTGCAGGTAAATCGGATGTGCCACATGATCGGAATAGGCACTGATCACCTGACGCAGCCGCGCGGGATCAAGAAACTCGTCCTCGCCTGCGCGGATATGCAAACGGATTTCCGTGCCCGGCGCGGGCTTTTGAGCCGCTGACATCTCGAACTCGCCGGTTCCGCCCGATTGCCAGGCCCAGGCTTCCTCGCTGCCTGCGCGCCGGCTCAGAACGTCGACATGTTCAGCCACCATGAAGGCGGAATAAAAGCCGACGCCGAACTGGCCGATCAGATCGATATCAGCCGAGGCATCGCCCGTCAGCTGATCGACGAACTTGCCGGTGCCCGAATGGGCGATGGTGCCCAGATTCTCGATCAGCTCGTCATGGCTCATCCCGACGCCATTATCGGCAATCGTGATCAGCCTTGCCTGTTTGTCCAGGGTAATATCGATTCGGAAACTGTCGCCACCGCTTTGCAGCGACGGATCGGTGATCGCCAGATAGCGCAGCTTGTCGCAGGCATCTGAAGCATTCGAGATAAGTTCGCGCAGGAAAATTTCCCGTTCGGAATAAACCGAATTGATCATCATATGCAAAAGGCGGGAAACCTCTGCCTGAAAAGCATGTTTTTCGTTTGCTGATTCGCTCATAATTCGATCTGGATTTGATAAGTTTCCTTTTTGGGCGCACCCGGTTTGCAGAAGATAGGTAGAGGATGGGACAAATAAATCAAGTTATTCGCGGGGACGCCATTGGCGGTGCCGGAATCGGGTGGGTCGCAGCGCTGCTCGCTTGTCTTGTCGGATTGTCGATGGGCATTGCAACGGGGCAGGCAGGGACGTTGATGGTTGTCGACCCTGCCGCCGAACAGGTCAGCTTTATTGATACCGAATCAGGAAAAATCCGTCACCGGGCGGCAACGGGCAAGGGACCGCGCGATATTGCGGTCAGTTCCGATGGCGCGCTCGCGCTTGTCGCGAATTTTGGTGACATGGCGCAGCCGGGCAGCAGTCTGACCGTGCTTGACGTCGCCCGTGGCGAAGCTTTGGGGAATATCGATCTGGCCCCCCACAGCCGTCCTTTTGCTGTTCGCTGGTTGCCCGGGGAAATGCAAGCGGTGGTAAGCGTGCAGGGTGAGAAAATGCTGGCCCGTGTCGATGTGGCCGGGCGCAAATTACTGCCGGCGCTGGGCGATAGCGCGGCCAGTGAACGGCAATTGGCGCTGAGCAATGACGGCAGGTACGCCTTTGTCGGCGATCCGGCGGGTGGACCGCTGACCAGAATAGACTTGTCGAGCGGGCGTGAAGCCGGCACCAGCAAGCAGGTCGCCGAAGCGCAGAGCATCGCGCTGTCCCCCGATGGGGAACTGCTATGGGTCACCGATCGCGGGGCTGATCTGGTTCATGTGCTGCAAAGCGACGATCTTAGCGCCGTTGTCAGCCTGGTGGCCGGGAATATGCCGATGGGTGTGGCGCTGACACCCAATGGACGCTATGCGATGATTTCCAATGCCCTGTCGGCGGATGTGATGATTTTCAATACCCGGTCATATGAACAGGCGAAACTGATTTCGACGCGCACGGCGAGCGCCGAAGAGGCGCTTGAGGCGATGACGGGGGAAGAATTGTTCACCGGCACCCGGCTTGGCCATATTTCCATCCCGGTCGGTCTTGTGCCGGCCGAAGATGGGCTGAGTGTCTATGTCATGAATAATTTTTCCGGTGAAATCGTGCAGTACGATATTTTCACCGGCGTTCCGATCCGCTCGTTCCAGGGCAGCCGCGCGCCAGGCGGGATGGCCTATTCACCGCTGACCGGGCCCTGAGGCTGCTGATCTCCTGCCCCCGCTGATCCTGAGCCGTGTTACCCCTGATATCATCCTGGCAGAAACAGCTTTGATGCCCGGCTTATGGCGGGCCAGCGTGGCAGGTCAGCGTGGCGGGAAGGCGAACGGGTTTTCCTGCGCCGGATCCGCGTCTGACTTCGTCTTGAACAGGCTGAAATAATCGCGGGTCATATCGGCGGCTTTCATACCGGTTACCTTGAAGGCCCAGCCGCCCGTACGTTCATTGATTGCGCTGACCATCGCGCGCGCCTCCTCCGCGTCGAGCAGAGCAGTATATTTGTCAAACAGTCCGGCCTCCCGCGCGCGTTCTGCCTGCGCGTCATCGAAGCTTGCCTCGAACCGGGCCCAGCGCCCCGCCTCAGTCTCAACCGCGCGGGTTGTCAGCACCATGCCATCGAACATGCGATGAACGGAAATGAAGGGGGATTCCATTGCAATATCGCTTGCCGGGCGCACATCCTCAAGCGTCAGCAACACCACCGAATGCGCCAGATTGCGGGCGATATCAGGCAGCACCGGCTCCTTGCCCTCCGGGATTTCGGAGATTTTGAACTCGTCCTCGGGGCTGTCGCGGACAATATCGAAGCTGCGGCCGATCGGCGGTGTGACGGTAAGCGACATAATCCGTTCGGGGCGGATGTCGAACAAGGCGCGGTCGAGCCATGTGCTGACATCAAGCGAGGGGGCAATTTCCCCCGCGATCAAATAAACCTGATCTTCACCCAGACGTCGGCCGTAAGCCGTGCCAGGCTGGGCTCCCGAACCCGGGCTTTTCACTTTGCCGATGATAACAGCGGCAATTTGTGCATCATCGCTGTCATACAGGGCGAGCTGCATGCCCGCACCAGTCGGCGCTTCGGGCGGGGCCAGTTGAAGTGTGGCATGATTTTCCGCCCGGGCAGTGCGCCGTTCGACAGCTTTCAGATTGGCCATGCCCAGCACCGCCTTTCGAATCGTCTCGAAATTGGCGGGCCAGCCACCCCGATCGGGCATCACCCAGCCGCCATCTGCCGTCTGTGCAACGACAATTTCATTATCGCCCTGGCGTAAAGATATTTTCGCGATTGCGCCGACCCGTTCCTTGAGTTCGGGGAACAATAATTGCGGTTCGAAATCGATCTGGTTTGCCGATTGCCGCTGCATCACGGCGGCCGCAGCGGCAATCACCGCAATCAGGGTAATCCCGGCCAGCCAGGATAATGCGCGCGGGCTCATTGGTTTGCCTCCTCAAGCCAGGCGTTCCGTGCGCGGTGCTTGCGGCGCTGCCGCCTGATCCACCCAAACAGCAGTGCTGCGATGGCGACAATGAGGGGCATCAGGCCAATATTGATAAAGCGGAGTGTGGCAGCCAGATTGTCGACATCCTCACGCAAGGAACGCTGCACTTCGCGCAATGCACTGCGGGTCTGGGCGATCTGCGCGCGGGCGCGGGCGATTTCCTGTTCCTGCTCGCTGCTCAGGAAGGATTGTCCCGCACCCCCATCGGGCGGTGGCATCCCGCCTGCATTGGGGCGTTCCATTTGCGCCAGTCTTGCTTCTGTTTGTTTGAGCTCTTGCTCTAGCCGCTGCTCTTCAGCCAGATAGCGCGATTCCGCATTCGCCAGCAACTCGGCGACGACGGTAAAGGGACGGTTTGACTTGGCGCGGCTGCGCAGCGATATCAGATCGTTCGAGCCAGCCATGTTTTCGATGGCGCCAAGCACGAAATTGCCATTGTCGGCTGTCGGCACCGTGATCCGCTGGCCACGGAAATCGGTGCTTTGCACCCACCAGCCATCATCCCACATATCGGTATCGGCAACTGCGATTACGTTGATTGGCGATTGCGACTGCGCGACATGCGCAGGCAGGGCGGCGTAGGTTTCGCGCAGGACGTCATCCGCATCGTCTGGCAAAGGCGGCGGGCCGGCGGGAAATGCGGATGCGGCGGGCCCTGAAATCCGCGCGGCAATTGTATAGGTTTCAGGTGTCGGCTCGAAATCGCGCAGCAAATCGACCGGGTTAGGTGCGCGCCGCAGCATCAATGTGGCCTCAATCGGCCCTGAATCGGCGCTGCTGCTGATCAGCGGTGTGAAGCGCGTCGTCGCACCCTCAAGCGGGGTCAGGAAACCGGGCATCGCAAATGTCATATAGGACAGATCGGCGGTGACGGGATCTTCCGCATTGAACGCCGTCTCACCCAGCCCAAGCCAGGCAATATAGGCGACATTCTGCCGTTCCCCCAAATAATCGACAGCCACCCGCAGACCGTTCTTGCGATCACCGACAACGAGATTTTCGTCCATGGCTATACCCCAGGACTGATAGAGGTCGGCAAGTTCGGACGATGGCGAGGTTGCGTCCGGTGAGGCCAGAGGATTCTTGGTCTTTGCCGGCGGCTTGGCCACTTCCGACACCGGATCGGTAAAGGCGATGACGCGCCCGCCGCGCATCACGAACTGATCGATTGCGTAGCGGGTCAACAAATCCAGATTATCCGGATGTACGATGACCAGAACGTCAAGCCCCTTGTCCACTTGCAAAAACTGCTTTGGCAGCAGCGTCACATCGTAAAATTCGCGCATCTGCTCATACAGGACAAAGGGTTTGATATTCCCGCGCATCATGCTTTCGACCCCGCCCTTGCCGATATCGAGCGGCAGGCCGGTCAGGACGCCGACCTTTGGCAATCCGCTGGTTGAAAGCTTGGTGATCAGGCGGGTCAGGTCATATTCGAGGAATTGCTCGCGATCCTGGGCGAAGAAGGGGATGGTTTCCTGACCATCAATCATGTTGGTTGCCGCAAGCCCGAGAAAGAATTTGTCGCCGCCACCGGTTTCAAGCCCCTGAATGCCAAGTGCAAGCGCCTCGTCTTCTTCCTCGCTGAACGGTTGGGGATCGATGATTTCCAGGATCAGCCCGCCATCCGCCCTGGCCTCGAACTCCTTCAGCATGTCGCGCACGCGCTGGCTGTAGGCCTGGGCGCCCGGGATGTCATTTGCCAGTTTTTCGGAATAGAAAAATCGCAACCGAATGGGTTCATCGAGCTTTGCAAGGGTGTTCAACGTGCCCGCGCTCAGGGTGAACAGCCGGTCTTCGGTCAGGTCGAAACGGGCTGAATGCAGTGTGGCGTTGGACAGCAGATTGACCGCAAAGAACAGGGTCCCGGCCAACAACAGCGCGGCAATGGCGGAAAAGTTTCGCGTCATTGCCTCACCCCGCCTTTTTCATTTCGATGACGATGCCATTGGCAAACAGCCAAAGCGCGATGAGCGATGCAAAGAAGACAACATCGCGCAAATCGATCACCCCGTCGGTAATCGCGTCAAAATGGGTCAGAAAGCTGAAGGACGCAATGGTCGCAAGTACCGGCTGTGGCGTCCAGGCGCTGAAGAAGTCAAGCACGATCGGCAGGCCCGATACGGTAAACAGGAAACACACCACCACCGTGACGACAAAGGCGATCACCTGATTGCGTGTGGTGGCGGAAATACAGGCGCCGATAGCCAGATAGGCGCCCGCCATCAACAGACTGCCGATATAGCTGGCCAAAATCACGCCGTTATCGGGATCGCCCAGATAATTCACGGTAAGCCAGACCGGAAAGGTCAGCGCCAGCGCGACGCCGGTAAACGCCCAGGCGGCCAGATATTTGCCAAGCACCGCGGCCCAGAGCGGCACAGGCAGCGTCAGCAGTAATTCGATTGTGCCCGATTTGCGTTCATCGGCCCAAAGACGCATGGCGATTGCGGGGATGAGAAACAGGTAAAGCCAGGGATGGAACAGGAAGAATACCTGCAGATGCGCTTGCCCGGCTTCGAAAAAACCGCCGATATAGAAGGTTGTGACACCGGTCAGAAACAGAAAGATGACAATGAAGATATAGGCAAGCGGGGTCGCGAAATACCCCATGAATTCACGTTTGAAAACCGCCAGCATCCGGCTCATTGGGTATCCCCCGTCGTTACTGAACGGAACACTTCGTCCAGTCGGCCGGCCTCGGCATAAAGTTCATGGGTGGACCAGCCGCGTGCCCGCGCGAATGCGCCGATCTCATCGACCAGCCGTTGCCCCTCCCGGGGGTAAATGGTGAAGCGTGTCAGTGCCGCTTTCTTGTGTTGCACCTCATGGCGGGAGATCTCGGCCACATGCGGCATGGCAAGAAATGCCTCTTCGGCTGACTTTGCGATCTCGCTGTCCAGGGTGATCTGCACCGCATTATGATGATGCGAACGCGCCATCAGTGCGTCGGGGGTGCCGTCTGCGACGATTTTACCGCGATCGATGATGATTGCACGGTCGCAGATCGCATCCACCTCCTCCAGGATATGGGTGGAGATGATAATCGCCTTTTCCGGCGCCATGCGGCGGATCAGACTGCGCACGGCATGTTTCTGGTTCGGGTCAAGCCCGTCTGTCGGTTCGTCCATGATCAACACCGGGGGGTCGTGGAGAATCGCCTGCGCGAGCCCCACGCGACGCTTGAAACCTTTCGACAGCGTATCGATCGGTTGCTCCATGACACCGGCAAGTTCCGTGCGTTGCACCGCAAGGGCGATCAGTTCGGTTTGGCGGGCATGGGGAATTTGCCGTATGTCGGCGACAAAGCGCAGAAATTCGCGCGGCGTCATATCCGGATAGGCGGGCGCGCCTTCGGGCAGATAGCCGATTTTCTCTTTTGTACCGATCGGGTCGTCGCGGATATCGCAGCCCAGGATTCGCACGCTGCCGGCGGATGGTGCAAGAAAGCCGGTAATCATTTTCATCGTTGTCGATTTGCCGGCCCCGTTCGGGCCGAGAAATCCCAGCACCTCTCCCTTGCCGACATGAAAGCTGATGCCGTCGACAGCCGTGATCGTTGGCCCGAACCGTTTGACCAGATTCAAAATTTCGATCATAGGGCGATCACAATCATGCAATGGGGCAAAAATATGGCCTGCTTTCGGGCGAGAAAACGGCGCATTCTTACAGGTGCGCCTTGCACATATTGATAATCGATCCTGCCCGCGCGAACAACCGTTCGTATGTCCGCCTTCCGTGTTTGCGCCTGGGCGCAGCCGCGTGGCGACATATGTCATGTGTCATGATTGTAAAAAAGAACCCGGCCCTGCGGATTGTCGTCGGGGTTGGGGGGCTGACGTTGAAATCCGCTTCGGGCCGGGTTTGAGGCATGCCGTCGCAGCAATAGCTAGGCGATAATCAGGGCAGCCGAAGGACAAGATCGGGGCAATTTCATGGCAATGCGCGTGTCGGTGGGGATATGGCCCGCATTGATGCGGAAAAACCCTGGCCACCCTGCGGGTATCTGCTTTATTGAAAGGCAGTGACAAGCAGAGGTCGTGGAGCGATATGAAACTGACTGCGGATACCGATTCCGGTACGGTGACGATTGAAGATGCGGCGGGCAGCCGGACCGTTGAATTGTGGAGCCAGGAAGGTTTTCAGGCGATCGCTGATTTGTGGCTGAAGGTTGGCTGGAATCAGAAATATTCCTATGCCTTCACCTGGTTCGGCCGGCCGCTTATCCAGCTTCCCGAGGATGTGATCCGGCTGCAGGAAGCGATTTTCGCTGTCAAACCCGATGTGATTGTCGAAACCGGTATTGCCCATGGTGGTTCGGCGATTTTTATGGCGAGCTTGTGCGAAGCCATGGGTAAGGGACGTGTGATCAGCGTCGATATCGAAATTCGTTCCCATAACCGGCAGGCGATCGAAGCAGACCCTTTGTCGCATCGGATCACCTTGATCGAGGGGGATTCGGCGGGGGCCGATACCGTGGCGCAGGTGCGTGCCCTGTGCAAACCGGGTGAGCGGGTCATGGTGATCCTCGACAGCGATCATTCCTACGATCATGTCATGCGCGAGCTTGAAGCCTATGCGCCGCTTGTCAGTCCGGGCTCGCTGTTGGTGGCGACCGACGGGGTGATGGAGGATCTTGCCGACACTCCGCTTGGGCAAGCCGAATGGGCGCAGGATAACCCCGCCCGTGCGGCGCGGGATTTCGCAGCGGCGCGGGCGGATTTCACGCTTGAGCCGCCGCCGCGCCCATTTGATGAGAGCGCCGGTACAGTGGTACATACTTATTATAATTCAGCGTGGCTGCGGCGGGTGGTGTGATCAGCCGCCAGGGCGACAGCAGCTTGCGGACGGCAGCTTTGCACGCATAAGGGAAAAACAGGTGAAGACCGTTATTCTTGCCGGGGGGCTTGGTACCCGCATTTCAGAAGAATCGCATCTGCGCCCCAAACCGATGATTGAAATCGGCGGCCGTCCCATCCTGTGGCATATCATGAAGCTCTACAGTCATTTCGGCATCACCGAATTTGTGATCTGTGCCGGTTACCGCAGCTATATGATCAAGGAGTTCTTTGCGAATTACGTGCTGCATGCCTCCGATGTGACGATCGATCTGGAGCGTAATGAGATCAAGTTTCACAAGGGCGATGCCGAACCCTGGCAGGTCACCATCATCGAAACGGGCGAACAGACCCAGACCGGCGGGCGGATCAAACGCGTCGCGCAGCATCTTGCCCCTGATGAACCATTCTGCATGACCTATGGGGACGGGGTGGCCGATATCGATATTGGCGCGCTGATCGCCTTCCATCAGAAAAAGGGGCTTGAGGCGACGGTCACCGCGGTGCAGCCGCCGGGCCGGTTCGGCTCGATTGATATAGAAGACGGCAAGGTCGGCGCCTTTACCGAAAAGCCGCTGGGTGACGGTGGTCTTATCAATGGCGGTTTTTTCGTGCTTGAGCCTGCCGTGCTCGACCGCATCGCGGATGACGATACGATCTGGGAGCGCGCGCCGATGGAAGGGCTTGCGCGCGATGGCCAGCTTGCGGCATTTGAACATCGTGGCTTCTGGCAGCCGATGGACACGCTGCGCGAACGGCAATTGCTTGAGCGTTTGTGGGCAAAAGGGGATGCGCCCTGGAAATTATGGAGCTGATGGCGGGCAATGACGCAATCTGACCTGCAGTGTCGATTCTGCAAGGCCCCGTTGACGCATACTTTCGTCGATCTGGGCCGTACCCCGCTTGCCAATTCCTATCTGCCCGAAACAGCGCTTGGCAAGCCGGAGCCGAGCTATCCGCTGCATGCGCGGGTTTGCGCGGCCTGCCTGCTTGTGCAGGTCGAAGATGTGGTGCCTGCTGAGGATATCTTCAGCGACTATGCCTATTTTTCGTCCTATGCGGCAAGCTGGGTCGCACATGCAAAAGAATATGCCGGGGCGATGATTGCGCGGTTTGGCCTTGGCCCCAATTCCCGGGTGGTCGAGGTGGCAAGCAATGACGGTTATCTGCTGCAGCATTTCGTGACCGCAGGAATCCCCGTTCTGGGGGTTGAGCCGGCTGCCAATGTCGCGCAGGCAGCCGAAGCGATCGGCGTGCCGACGGATGTCGCGTTTTTCGGGGTCGCAACGGCACAAAGGCTGCGTGATGCGGGGCATGCGGCCGACCTTATCGCCGCAAACAACGTGCTCGCCCATGTGCCCGACATCAATGATTTCGTTGCGGGCTTTGCGGTGCTGTTGAAGCCCGAAGGGGTGTGGACCATCGAGTTTCCGCATCTGCTGCGCCTGATGCAGGATGTGCAGTTCGATACGATCTATCATGAGCATTATTCCTATTACTCGCTGCTTGTCGTCGCGCGTATTCTCGGGGCGCATGGGCTGCGTGTGTTCGATGTGGAAGAATTGCCGACCCATGGCGGGTCCTTGCGTGTCTATGCCTGTCATGAGGGCGCCGGGCATCAGCCCACCCCCATGCTTGCCGCCTTGCGCGAAGGTGAAGCGGCGGCGGGGCTTGACCGGGTTGAGACTTATGCGGGCTTTGGTCCGCGTGTTGCCGCGATTCAGGGGGCGCTGCGCGAATTTCTGGCCACAGCGCGCGCTGAAGGCAAGACGGTTGCGGCCTATGGTGCGGCGGCCAAGGGCAACACATTGCTCAACAGCAGCGGTGTCAGCGCGGACAGCATTCTTTTCGTTGCAGACCGTAATCCCCATAAGCAGGGCAAGTTCCTGCCCGGCAGCCATATACCGATCCGCGCGCCCGAGGCGATATTTGCTGCGCGTCCGGACTATCTGCTGATCCTGCCCTGGAATCTTGAGCAGGAAATTCGCCAGGAAATGGCGCAAATTTCTGAATGGGGTGGTCGCTTTGTGGTGCCGATCCCCGAACTTCGGATCGTGGATTGAGCCGATGCGGCTAAGCCCGGGCAAATTCGATGGCGTCACGGTTATCGATATTGAGCGCAAGGGCGATGCGCGGGGGCATTTCGCGCGGCTGTTCTGTGAGCGTGAGCTTGCACAAAACGGGATCGAATTTCGTGCGGTGCAGACGAACCTGTCCTACAACGCCCAGGCGCTGACCTTGCGCGGGATGCATTATCAGGATCTTTCGGTTCCCGAACCCAAGATCGTCCGTTGCCTGCGGGGCGAGATATTCGATGTGGCGGTCGATCTGCGCCCGCAATCGCCAAGTTTCGGGCAGTGGCATGGTGAAAGATTGAGCGCCGAAAACGGCCGCGCGCTTTATATCGCGCCCGGACTTGCGCATGGCTTTCTAAGCCTGACCGATGAGACCGAAATCCTCTATCATATGGGCGGCTTCTATGCGGCGGAACTTGCGCGTGCGGTACGTTGGAACGATCCGCATCTGGGCATCGTCTGGCCTGATGCGCCTGCTGTTGTTTCCGACCGGGATGCGGCCGCGCCTTTGATGGTTGAGCTTTTCCCCGAAAGGTTTGCCGATGGCTAAGGCGGGTGAGCGTATTCTTGTGACGGGCGCAACAGGGATTATCGGTCGTCACGCGGTCGCAAATCTTGTGGCGCAGGGGGCTGAGGTACATGCGGTGGCGCGCGACAGCCTCGATCAGGTACCGTTACAAGGCGCGCATATACACAGGCTTGATCTGCTGGACCGGCCGGCAACCCAGGCATTGCTCGCGGAAATCAGGCCCGACATCCTGTTGCATCTTGCCTGGATCACCGGCCATGGCCGGTTCTGGAACGCACCTGAGAATCTCGACTGGCTGGCGAGCAGCATTTATCTCATTCGCGGGTTTGTCGATGCGGGGGGGCGCAGGGTTGTGGTCGCCGGGACCTGCGCTGAATATGACCCGGCAGCCGGGCATCAGAGCCCGTTGCCAGAAACTGCGCCCTGTCATCCGCAGACGCTTTATGGCTGGGCCAAGCATGCCCTGCATCGGGTGCTCGCGGCCTATGCCGAGCAGGTCGGGTTGAGCTATGGATGGGGGCGCCTGTTCCTGCTTTACGGGGAGGATGAGCCAGCTGAAAGGCTTGCCCCTTCCGTCGTCAAGGCTGTGCTTGCCGGGCAGCCGGCGAAATGCTCGCATGGCCTGCAGATCCGCGATTTTCTCGACACCCGGGATGCCGGTGCGGCATTCGCTGCCCTGGCGCTGAGCGATGTGGAAGGGCCTGTGAATATCTGTTCCGGTCAGCCGATATCTGTCGCTGATTTTGCAACCCGGCTTGCGGTGGCGGTGGGGCGGCCGGATCTGTTGCAGCTTGGCGCGCTGCCCGATCGGCCAAATGATCCGCCTTATCTCGTAGGCGATCCGGGGCGGCTGAATGCGGATGTCGGGTTCCGCCCGGCTGTTGCACTTGAGGCGGGGCTCAACGATACGATTGCGCGGCTGCGGCAGCAGCCCGGCGGAAGGGAGTAAGGATGGCGGAGCTTGAATGCCGCCTGTGCGGCGGGCAAAATCTGAGTGCGGTGGTTGAGCGACCACGCTCCGCGGTGCTGCAAAATCGCGTCTTTGAAAGTGCTGCGGAAGCGCGTGCCGCGCGGGCAGGGCAGCTTGATATCCGGCGCTGCGCGGCGTGTGGTTTCATGCATAATTACGCCTTCGATCCGGCACTGGTCGAATATGTGCCCGAATATGAGAATGAGCAGGGTAATTCGGCGCATTTCAGGGCGCATATGGCGGGCCTTATCGATCAAATTGCATCGGCGGCCGATGCCATGGCGGGCCGCGAGGCAGGCCCCCTTTCGGTGGTCGATATCGGCTGCGGCCAGGGCGGGTTTCTTGAGGCGGTGCTGTCGCGGCTCGGCACGCGGGCCTGTGGCTTCGGGTTTGATGCGGCCTTTCGCGGTGCCGAGGTTGAAACCGGCGACCGGCGCTATTATCGGCGTTATTTCGACGGAGCGACCGGGTACCTTGTGCCCGATGGGCCGGTTATCATGGTGACGCGGCATGTGATCGAACATGTGCCCGATCCGGTCGGGTTTCTGCGCGGTATCCGGGCCGCGATCCGCCCGGCGCAACAGGTGCGGCTTTACATCGAAACCCCTTGCGCGGAATGGATTTTCCGCAACCGCGTGGTGCAGGACTTTTTCTACGAACATTGCAATTACTGGACTGCGGACAGCCTGTCTTTCGCGGCGGCGCGCGCGGGGTTTGCAACCGCAGGCGTGCGGCATGTCTTCAGCGGGCAATATCTGTGGCTTGAGGCAATGCCTGAAGCAGAGGCGGCAGGTGCCGACGCGCATCCAGATACAATATCGGATGGCGCGCTGATTGAAGCCTATCGCGCGGCGGAGGCTGCGACCCTTGGCAATTGGCGCAACCGTGTGCACGCCATGGCAAAAGAAGGCGGTGTCGCCCTGTGGGGTGCGGGGGGAAAGGGGGTCACCATGGCGTCACTTCTTGATCCGCAGGCTGAGGAAATTGCCTGCCTCATCGATATCAACTGCAACAAGCAGGGGCGCTTTGTGCCGGTCACGGGGCATCCGGTGGTTGATGCGCGAACGGCGGTCACACGCTATGGCGTGCGCACCGCGATTGTCATGAACCCAAATTACCGCGATGAAATCGCCGCGGCGCTCGACACGGAGGGGTTGCAGATTACCCTGATCGATGAGACCGAGGTGCGGCCATGAACAATCCGTCGCGCCCGCTGATCCCGGTAGCGGGGCCAAGCATTACCCAACGCGAGATCGACTATGTTCGCGATGCGGCGGAAAATGCCTGGTTTGAAAATGCCGGCATGTTTCATGAGCGTTTCGAGCGCGCCTTTGCAGCGGTGACAGGGCGGCGGCATGCCATGGCGCTGCCGTCCTGCACGTCGGGGCTGCATTTGGCGCTTGCCGCGCTTGGTATCGGGCCTGGGGATGAGGTGATCTTGCCCGATGTGACCTGGATCGCCTCGGCGGCGCCGATTTCCTATGTCGGCGCGACCCCGGTCTTTGCGGATATCGATCCAGACAGCTGGTGCGTGAGCGCGGAAACCATTGCGGCCTGCCTGACGGAGAGGACCCGCGCGATCCTTGTGGTCGATCTGTATGGTGCGATGCCGCCAATGGATGCGATCACGGCGCTGGCGGACAGCCATGGCCTGCCGCTGATCGAGGATGCGGCGGAAGCGGCGGGGGCCCGTTATCGTAAACAGCCCGCGGGGCGCTTCGGGCTTGCCAGCGCATTCAGCTTTCACGGCTCCAAGACCCTGACGACCGGTGAGGGGGGCATGCTGGTCAGCGACGATGCCGAATTTTTCGCCCGCTGCCAGTTTCTGCGCGATCATGGCCGGGTGCCCGGCGATGTTTCCTTCCGCAGTACCGAGGTCGGGTTCAAATACAAGATGTCAGCGATGCAGGCGGCGATGGGGCTTGCCCAGACCGAACGGCTTGATGAACTGATCGCCCGCAAGCGCGAAATCTTCGCAGCTTATGCCGCGCGGCTTGGCGATGTGCCCGGGATCAAGCTCAATGCCGAACCTGACGGGGTGCTGAACAGCTATTGGATGGTCACCGTGATCTTCCCAGAACGCTTCGCTGGCCGGAAGCCCGCCCTTATGGATGCCTTTCGCAAGCAAGGCATCGCAACCCGCCCGATGTTCGATCCGCTGAGCGACATCCCCGCCTTTGCCGGCACTGCGCAGGCGCAGGCCGCGCGCCGGCGGAACAGCGTGTCTTATGATCTCGCGCCGCGCGGCCTTAATCTGCCGAGCGGCTATAATCTGACGACAGATGATATCGACTATATCTGCGATGCGGTGAAACAGCTGCTGCAAGCCGGACCTGAATAGAGCGCTACTTGCAGTGCGATTTCGCTCAGCCTTTCTTGCGCAGGATGACGAGCCGGATCGGGCTATAGGCACCCATCGCGGGTAATTTTACCGCCAGCTGATGGATCTCATGCTGATAGTCGGGGTCAACCCCTTGCATCTTGCACATGGCGGAATAGATGACACGCGTCGCATAGTAATAGGCGCTTGCAAATTCGCGGATTTCAATTGTTTCGAAATGCCGTTCCGCCTCGGCGCGGAATTCTGCCTCGTGGAAGAAATGATTATGCCAGCGGACCTGAATTTCCGGCAGCCCCACTGCCGCGCGGGCCGCGTTCATCGCATCCTGACCTTCGTGAAAATTCTCGATGGCGAGATAATGGCCGCCCGGCTTGAGCGTGCGGGCGATTTCCCCAAGCGCGCGAAATTGCGCCGCGCTATCATCGAGATTGATGAGGCAACGATCGGTCATCGCAATATCGAGACTTGCTTCCCCGACGCTTGCCACCGGGTCGGTTACATCGCCAACCGAAAATTGCAGATTTGATCCTTCCGCGCCCAGGGCAGCCAGATTGTTGTTCGCTGTCTCGATCATTTGCGGCGCATAGTCAAAGCCACTGAAGCGGTAGTCGCGAAAGCGCGGTGCGAGAGCCAGCAGGGTATTGCCGTCGCCGCATCCCATATCGGCGATGCGCGCACCCGCGGGCGGGGCCAGTTCCTCGATCAGCCCGATAAGGGTGGCAACCTCAAGATGCCGCATCCAGACATCCTGGGTCGTTGCGGTCAACTCCCCCGCATTCTGGCCTGCCCGTTCATCCCAATATTGCCGGATTTTCTCGCTCATCTGCCCTGCCTCGCCCGATTTGGCTGTGTGAAATGCCCAAAGCCTGCTTCTACCCGCTTGCGCGGCGCGCGAAAAGCCCTTGTCGGGAGCGTACGACAATTCCAGTTGAGTCAAATGTGAAAGCGTGGTGCCCAGGGGCGGATTCGAACCACCGACACGCGGATTTTCAGTCCG
>CALAQW010000137.1 GCA_937888955.1 uncultured Alphaproteobacteria bacterium
TAAAGGGGTCGAGGAAGGGGCCCGCGGACCGGGTTTGCATTGCGGCGTCCCCCCGCCGAGCCATAGGCGGATCCGACCAGCGCGTCACACACCTGATCGAGATCTGCGTCAGGCATCACGACCATATGGTTCTTCGCACCGCCCATTGCCTGGACCCGCTTGCCATGCGCCGCAGCGGTTGCATAGATATATTCCGCGGTTGTCGATGCACCCACGAAGCTGACCGCCTCGATCCGGGGGTCGCTCAGCAATGTGTCGACCGCTTCCTTGTCACCGACAACGACATTCAGCACCCCCTTTGGCGCGCCGGCCTCCAGCATCAGTTCCGCCAGCCTGAGCGGTACGGAGGGGTCTTTCTCCGACGGTTTGCAGATGAATGTATTGCCGCAGGCAATCGCGATACCGAACATCCACATCGGGATCATGGCGGGAAAGTTGAACGGGGTAATGCCGGCGCACACGCCCAGGGGCTGGCGCATGGAATACATATCGATCCCCGGTCCCGCGCCTTCGGTAAATTCACCCTTTTGCAGATGTGGAATGCCGCAGGCAAATTCGATCACCTCCAGCCCGCGCTGAATATCACCGATCGAGTCGGCGATCACCTTGCCATGCTCGCGGCTGAGCATTTCAGCCAGCGATTGCATGTTTTCCTCGACCAGCGCCTTGAACTTGAACATGACGCGGGCGCGCTTTTGCGGGTTTTCCGAGGCCCAACCGGGAAAGGCGGCAGCGGCGTTCGCAATGGCGGCACGGGTTTCATCGGCAGAGGCAAGTGGTGCCTTTGCCTGACCTTCCCCGGTCATCGGGTCGTAAACGACGCCATAGCGGCCACTTGTACCCGCGACCTGTTCGCCGTCGATGAAGTGCCACAGCTTGCGCATCTGCCTGTCCTCCTTACCGGTCTCATTTTTGTCGAGTGTTAAACCGGTATCGGGCAGTCGGCAAGAAGCGATGGGCAATTAGTGATGATCGGTGGCTGTCTCGATCGTATCGCGCGGCCGCACCATGGCATCGCGTGGCCGCCCGAGCAGCCAGCCAAAAAACAGCGTCGCCGCCACCGCGCCAAGCAACTGGGCAACGATAAAGAGCGGTGCGTCGATCGGGCGGATGCCTGAAAAGGTATCAGTCAAGGCGCGTGCGACGGTGACCGCCGGATTGGCGAATGAGGTCGAGGCGGTGAACCAATAGGCTGCGGTGATATACAGCCCGACGGCGAAAGGCACGGCATCGGCGCGCTTCCATAGGCAGCCGAAAATCGTTGCCACCAGGCCAAATGTCGCAATGACTTCCGATCCGAATTGCGCCGGGCCCGCGCGCATATGGGTGGACATCTGGATCAGCGTATCCTCGAACATGAAATGGGCGGCGATCGTCCCGATAATCCCGCCCGCCACCTGCGCCAGCAGGTAAAGCAGTGCTTCGCTGATGGTGACTTCACGGCGCAATAAAAAGGCAAGCGTTACGGCGGGATTGAAATGCGCCCCCGAAATCGGTCCGAATACCAATATCAGGACGACCAGAATGGCCCCGGTTGCAATAGTGTTGCCAAGCAGGGCAATTGCCACATTTCCGCCTGCCAGGGTTTCTGCCATGATGCCCGATCCCACCACGGTCGCGAGCAGAAATGCGGTGCCCAGAAATTCCGCCGCAAGCTGCCTTTGTAAATTGATCGGGGGGGTCGTCATTGCGCCGGCCCTTCTTCTGACTGGCGTGCTTGTGCCGCGGGGTCGCCCGCGCCGATTTCGCGTAGCCTTTTCTCAAGCGCCAGACGCTCAAGCTGGGCAAAGGGCAGTTCAACAAAAATTTCAATCCGCGCGCGAATTTGACGGAATATTTCCTGAAACTGGGCGCGGGTTTCCGCCTCGCTGCCCTCAAAGGCGGCGGGATCGGCGAACCCCCAATGGGCGCTGATGGGCTGGCCGGGCCAGATCGGGCATTGTTCGCCTGCCGCATTGTCGCAAACGGTGAATACGAAATCCATTTGCGGTGCATCGGCAGCAGCGAATTCGTCCCAGCTTTTACTGCGCAACCCGTCGGTCGGAATGCCTGCGATCTCCAAAGTGGCAATCGCATGGGGGTTGACCTTGCCGGTCGGATGGCTGCCTGCGCTAAAGCCCTTGAAACGCCCAAATCCATAGAGGTTCAGCGCGGCTTCTGCCATGATGCTGCGCGCGGAATTGCCCGTGCATAAAAACAGCACATTTTTCACATCGCTACTCATGCGTTTTCCACTTCGTTTCCCATTTCATTGCATTGCAAAGCGGTCTGTTGACAGTCGGCACCGGGGTCGAGCGCACAGCAATTTTCGGTCAGATAATCGATCAGCGATTGCATGCAATCGAACCGCGCCGAATAAATGATGGAACGGCCATCGCGTTCGGCATGCACAAGCTCGGCGCGATGCAGTTCCTTCAAATGAAAAGACAAGGTTGCGGGGGCGCAATTCAGCCGGCTTGCAATATCGCCTGCGGAAACCCCGCGCGGCCCCGCCTCGACAAGCAGCCGGAAGACTGTGAGCCGGGTTTCCTGCGCCAGTGCGGAAAGTGCGGTGACTGCCTTATTGGTATCCATATTTCGAAAATATTGGAATTATCGAATTAATGGAAGTGACAGTTTTGCGACGCACCGGCGGACATGTTGCCGGCCTGTGCTAAACTTCTTGTGCGCTGGCTGTACCGGTTGGGGAAGGGGCCGGATACAGGCCGATGATGCCGGGGGAATAGCCCGGTGGCAGGATCGGGGGAAGGTGAGCTGCGAAGCTTGTCGCAAGTAATTGTGTCGGGTCGAAATTGCCCGCCATGGCAAATTGCGCCGCGCCGAATTCGGCATCCGAAAGCACCGCGCCATCGAAAACAGTATGGCGGATGCTGCTATTGTCGAAACAGGCGCCTGCCAGCAGCGCATCGCGAAAAACAGCGGCACGCAGATTGACGCCCCGAAAATTCGCGCCGCGCAGATCGGCGCCGGTGAAGTTCACTTCTGCCATGGAGAGGCGCGAAAAATCCGCATCCACCATTTCGAGCCCCGCCAAATTTGCCCGATCCAGACTGATTGTGGTCTGGCTGGGAAAATTTGCGTTGAGCAGCCGGCATAAAATCGCCAATCCGACCATCACGTCGGGTCCCGGTCGTTGCCGAGTGTCGGATTTCGTGTGCTCAAGGATGTAGGCTGCAACGGTTGCGGTAATCAGACGAACCTCGCCGGGTGCCGCGCAGGTTCGTTCCTCGAGGGCGAGCAGCGTATCGATTCGTGCGGTAATATCGCCAAAGCGCAGCTTTTCCAGCGCGTCGCGGTGATGCGATGCTGGCAACTTCAGCTTTTCGCGGCCGATCCGTTCGGCCAGTCGGGATTCAGGGGAACCGGTGCCGGGGGGTCGCCCGGGCAGAATCGCTGGCTGATAGGGCTTTGCCTGGTCGTTTTTGTGGTACCAGACCGGCGGCGCAAGCAGTTTGACATCCTCCTGCCTGTTGCCTGCCGTCTGTCCGCCTAGCCGTTGCAGCTCGGAATCGATGGCCGTACGGTCGATTATTCGATTTTGCGGCCGCATCGCATCCCAGAATTTATGGAGTTTCTGGAATATCGGCTTCAATTTGCAAATCCCGCATCATTGCCGGTCCCGAGTTCAACATTCATCCCGATTACAGATGACGTCTGACAGTGTTTGCCGTCAGTCGCACCCAAGAGACTTCAAACTGTACCCCGGAATGGCCCTCTTGCGGAAGCTATTGCCCGTCCGCATGCAGTTTCAGGACGCTGTAAATCACATCGTGAACCGGTGTGGCCACGCCAACCTGCCGGCCCAGCCGGCGGACGCCGCCTGACAGCCATTCGACCTCCAGACGCCGGCCATGCTCCAGATCCTCAAGCAGCGAGGGTTTCAACTCGTGCGGCAGGGCATTTGCCATCTGAAAAATCGATTGTGCGGTATGCTCGGGCAGCGTGACCCCAAGCGCGCGGCCGACCTGTTCTGCTTCATTCAGGGCGGCTTCCAGCAAGCCGCGCGCGTCGGTATCCGCGCGAACGATCCCGAGCGGTGCGCGCGCCAGCCCCATGACACCGGAGAAGGCTGCGACCAGGACAAATTTGGACCAAAGGCTTGCCATGATGTCTGGCTGGAAGCGCGCTTCGAAACCGGCGCCCGCGCAACAATCGATAAATTGCTGCGCCCTATCAGACAGCTTGCCGTCCAGTTCGCCAAAATCCATATAGCCCGGGCTGCCGACATGGCCGATTACGCCGGGCTGCACGATATTGGCGGAGACATAGGCCGCGCCCGGCAAGATACGCTCCTTGCCGATCAGGGGAGCGAGCATGTCGGCCACCTCGACCCCGTTCTGGAATGTCACGACATAGCTTGTGTCGCGCGACAGCAGGGTGCCGAGCGCCGCGCCCGCGCTTTTCACATCATATAGCTTGACGCAGAACAGCACGATATCGACCGCGCCGATCTGCTCGGGCCTGTCGGTCGCCTGCACCGGGGTCACGGTGAAATCCCCGTTGGGAGAGGTCACGGTCAGGCCCCGCTCGCGCATTGCGGCAAGATGCGCGCCACGGGCGATGAAATGGACATCGTTTCCCGCCAGCGCCAGTTTTCCGCCGAAGAAGGCACCCATGCCGCCAGTGCCAAATACCGCGATTTTCATTGTCGCCCCCTGCCTTTCACGTCAATTTCCTGTACGCAACCCGGTGTTTGATATCGGCCCCTGCGAAGCTGGCTGACGCAGCCTGTTTACGCCCGGCCCCTCGGGATCGGGTTCTAGCTCAGGCTGGCGCAAAAGCGCTGAATACGCGTGCAAGCTTCCGTCAGCGCCTCGGTCGAGGTTGCGTAGGAAATGCGAAAATGCGGCGCAAGCCCGAAAGCGGAACCTTGCACCACCGCGACCCCTTCCTGCGCTAGCAGCGCCTTGACGAAATCCTCGTCCGATTCGATCCGCAGCCGGTCTGTCGTCATCTTGCCGATGCAGCCTGCGCAGCTCGGATAGACGTAGAATGCGCCTTCCGGTTTGGGGCAGCTGATGCCGTCCGCCTGATTGAGCATCGAGACAACAAGGTCGCGCCGCTCCTCAAACACCTTGGCGCGTTCGGGGATGAAATCCTGGGTGCCGTTAAGCGCCTCAACCGCCGCCCACTGGCTGACAGAGCTTGGGTTCGAGGTCGATTGCGTCATGATTTTCGCCATCGCCTTGATCAGAATTTCAGGCCCGCCGGCATAGCCGATCCGCCAGCCCGTCATCGCATAAGCCTTGGATACACCGTTCATGGTCAGTGTACGGTCGTAAAGTTTGGGTTCGACCTGCGCCGGGGTGGCGAATTGCATGCCATCATACAGCAGATGCTCATACATATCGTCGGACAGGATCCAGACATCGGGATGCCGCAGCAGCACATCGGTCAAACGCTTGAGATCCGCAGCGCTGTAAGCTGCCCCGGAGGGATTGCTTGGCGAGTTGAAAATCAGCCATTTGGTGCGCGGCGTGATCGCGGCTTCCAGCGCCTCCGCGGTCATCCGGAATCCGGTGTCGATGCTGGTGTCGACAAATACCGGCTTGCCACCGCCAAGCAGTACGATATCGGGATAGGAAACCCAATAGGGCGTCGGGATAATCACCTCATCGCCCGGATTGAGGGTCGCCATCATCGCATTGTAGATGATCGGCTTGCCGCCCGGCGCGACCGAAATTTGCGCCGGCGTATAGTCCAGCCCGTTTTCGCGTTTGAACTTTGCGCAGATCGCCTGCTTGAGCTCGGGAATGCCGTCGACCGGTGTGTATTTCGTCTCGCCCCGCTCGATCGCCGCGATCGCGGCCCGCTTGATATTGTCCGGCGTATCGAAATCCGGTTCCCCCGCGCCAAGCCCGATAATGTCGCGCCCCTGCGCGGTAAGATCGCGGGCAAGCTGGGTCACCGCCATGGTGGCGGAAGGTTTGATACGCGAAAGCGATTCAGCAAGGAAGGACATGGGCCTGTCGCCGCTCCTGTTAGTCAAGAATGTACTGTTAACAAATTCAGCGCCAAATTAGTGGAGCGGGCAGGCGCATGCAATGGCGGAAAAAGGATCAGGGGCACAGACCGATTGCGGCACGGAAGGATTGGCCACAGGATCTCCCCGTCGTGCCGCGCATGCGGGAGCGGAAGCGCAGACTTTGACGGTGCTTTCTTATTTCGTCGCGCCCGGTCGGATCGTAACCGCAAGCGGGCCGGCATTTCCTTCCTCAAAAGTGATCGTGGCAAGACCGAAATGCTCCAGCAGTTTTGCATGGGTTCGCAGATGCCCGCTCATCTTCTCCACAGTGAAGCGGGAGGGCGCGTCCGCCAGCGCGAGCGGCAGCAAAAGCTGATCGGCGAGATACTGATCCAGCGTCGCCTGCGAGCCATGATGGGCGCGCAGCGCATCAACCGCCTGTGCCGCGATCTCGCTGGCGGCAGGTGGGTTGTCGGGCTTTTCAATCGCGCTGAAACCGGCACGGCAATTGGCATATTCGGCGGTCAGAAACAGGCCCGATGCGGTGCAGTCGCCGCGCAGGGTTAGCGGCTCAACCCTTATATCCACGCCGAGCGGCGCAAGAAGGGCTGCCGCGTGATCTGCGATCTGCCGGGCGAACAGGGGGTCCTTGTTCAGGCCGGCTGCCCGACCGGTTACCTGTTTGAGCGGCCCGCGATCGGTCAGTGTAAGGGCGCGAAACGTGGCATTTGCGGGGCTGATGATTTCAGAAGCGATCTCTCCTCCGCCTGCGGGGTACCATCCCCATTTGGTCAGGGTGACATTCGCGGCAGGACCGATCAGCGCCTGCATCGGGGTCCAGACATTGATCAGATAGTCGGCGGTCGGGCTCCACGCGACATGGGTGCCGCCGCCGATCCGCACATGCGTCGTTCCGCCCGCAAGTGCAAGCGGGGGATAAACCGTCTGCAAAATCAGGGTTGCGGCGCCGGCGCTGCCTTCCGGGCGCGCCGCCCCCACATCCCAGTGATAGCGGCCTGCCCGGGCCGGGCCGGTGGGGGTGAAATTCACTACCTGACTGTCAAGCTCAGCCCCTTCCACCGCCGCGTTGCAAATGTCTGCCGCCGCCAGCACGGCGGTCAGATGTTCTGCCGCAAGCCCTGGATTGGGACGTTTCGCACGGATATCGGTTATCGCGATGGGGCGGCCGGTAATGACCGACAAAGCAAGACTGGAGCGCAGGATCTGGCCACCGCCTTCACCATAGCTGCCGTCGATTCTAATTGATTCTTTACGCATTAAGGCTAAATTACATTTTTTTACAGTTGCATCATATGCGCGGTATTGCATTCAGTTTATCTTCTGCCGCGTTTTTCAGTTCCGTATTTTTGCAGCACGTTATTTTTACACAGCGTATTTTGAAAAAACGTATTAGTTGAGGAATAGATGACCAAGCGGATGTGGCTGACGGGTCCTTTCGTCAGCGTTGGTCTGTTAATTTTGGTGCTGGCCGGTTCGCCGCCCTCTATGCCTTTGAGCTTGTGGGGCGGTGCAGCTATTGAGCTGGCGCTTGCAGAACAAGCCCGATATGGCGGCATCGAAAAAACGCCGGAAATGCAGCGCGCCGACACGGCACTGAAAGCGTCGGTCGCGGCGCAGGGGCTAACCCTTGTTCAGGGTGCGGAAGCAGCCTTCCAAAAAGGACTTGAGGCGCTCAACACTGCCGATTACGGCCTTGCCATGCGGCGTTTTAATCAGGGCTGGGTTCTCAACCCGAATAATGCGCGGGTGCATTCGGGCTTCGGGATCGTCGCATTTGTGCGCGACAATGATTTTGCGGCGGCCCGGGCGCATTTCGAGCAGGCGCGGGCGCTTGAACCGCGCGATCTGGGCATCAAAATCAGCTATGCGCGGGTGCTTGAGGAAAGTAATCACACATATGAGGCCATCGCGCTTTATGAGGAAGTTCTGGCGGAAGACCCGACAATACCGCTGGTTTATGTCGGGCTGATACGCGCCTATGGCAAGGCGGATAATATCGAGCGGAGCTTGTATTTCGCCCGCGAGGGCCGCCGCCGCGGCGCACAAATCACAGATATCTTTATCGAGCGGATGGAACAGTTGCAGGCGATCCGCTCCGCCAATGGCTAAGGCCCGTTGATTAACGGGGCGCTTTGCCGATAGGTTGCGCGGCAAAACATTCCGCCAACAGCAATAGCAGGTGAAGCCATGGCCAATCGTGCCCGTCCCCGTCGCAGCGTTCTTTACATGCCCGGCTCGAATGCCCGGGCGCTTGAGAAGGCGAAATCCATTCCCGCCGATGCGCTGATTCTCGATCTCGAAGATGCGGTTGCGCCCGATGCGAAGGAGCTTGCGCGTGGCCAGGTTTGCAAAGCGGTGGCCGAAGGCGGCTATGGCAAGCGCGAGATCGTGATCCGGGTAAATGGGCTCGATACCCCCTGGGGGCTGGATGATCTTGTCAATGCGGCAGCTGTCAAACCCGATGCGGTGCTGGTGCCGAAAGTCAGCGATCCGGGCATGCTGCACAAGGTGGAAGGCATTCTCGATAGTCAGAATGCACGCAAAACGGATATCTGGGCGATGATGGAAACCCCGCTCGGTATCCTGCATGCCGAGGAAATTGCGGCCGCCACGCCCCGGCTTGCGGTATTTGTGATGGGGACAAACGACATCGCCAAGGAGATGCGCAGCGCGCATACGCCGATGCGCTTGCCCATGATGACAAGCCTTGGGCTGTGTCTGCTGGCAGGTCGCGCCCATGGGGTGTCGGTGATCGACGGCGTGCATAACGACATCAAGGATGAGCAGGGCTTCGCGGCGATCTGCACGCAGGGTGTTGAGCTTGGTATGGACGGCAAGACCCTGATCCATCCCAGCCAGGTCGGACCGTGCAACGAGATTTTCAGCCCGAGCGAGGAAGAGGTTGCGCTGGCGCGGGCCATCATCGCGGAATTTGAAAAACCCGAAAATGCCGGCAAGGGCGTTGTCACCGTCGATGGCAAGATGACCGAATTGCTGCATGCCGAAATCGCCAAGCGCACGGTGGCGATTGCCGATGCGATCAAGGAGCTTGAGGCGGCATAGTCGCCACAGGAATCAAGCAATGGCGCGCGGGCCGTCGATGCGCGCGCGCCAATCAAGCAGGCCGGTACAGCAGACAAGCCGGTACAGATAAATTGCCGTTCAGGCGGTAATATTAAAGAACTGCAGATGCCAGTTCATTTCTTCCTCATCCATCGGGAAGTCGACGCCGTTCCGCGCAAGGCAGATATCGTTCGATGGCACCTGTCCGATCTCGCGTTGTATGGTAAGCGCGCTGCGCATCGATAACCCCGCCTTCCAGGACAGCGCGGTAATGGCTTTGCCGCTGCGCGATTCCAGTACCCGTTTGGCCGCCAGTTCGGGAATGCCGGCAAGCAGCGCGATGGCCTCGGTGACGAATTCGCGCCGATGTGCACTGGCTGCAGCCGATACCGTTGCCTCGTCCAGTTTGCCGTCGTCGAACAAGGCGCGTGCATTGCTGGTCGCATTGTCCGCATCAAGCTCGGGTGTCAGATCTTTTTCTTCCTTTATCTTGTCCTGAATACGCCGCTTCAGCAGGCTTGTGGTCCTGTCATCAAGTTTCAGGTCGTCGCGTTCAAGCAATGTGTTGAGAAGCGCCGACGCAACAAAGCCTGCCACCCGGCGGACCGCGCGCAGCGACAGCTCGGGCCGCATGACGATCGGTTGATGCCAGTCGTGGATATCCTCGGCCTGTGCGATGATCGAATCGAGCGTTTCTTCGCGGATCTGGGCATTCTTGTTGGCAAGCAGTGCGGCGATTGCCGAAATATCAAGACTTGCAACAACTGCATCGGCGACCGGTTCGCTGACCGCCGCGCGCTGGGCAATGGGCGTGATCGCGCCATCGACGATTCCGCTGGCGAGAATTTCCAGCAGATCGTCATCTGACAGCAGCGGTGAATATTGCAGCACAGGGGCCCGCACCGCCGCTTCCACGTCGCGGGCCAGTTTCAGTGCAATGCTTTTGGGAACATCAGTTGAATGTTTGATTTCCTCGGCGACGATTTCACGGACGCGGGGCAGTTGATCGCTCGCCAGCCTGTCGAGGATGGCGATTGCGGTTTCGCAAATCTTTTCCTGCGCCTCGCCTTGCAGATCAGGCAGCAGGCGTCCGATCTTGCGTGCCAGTTCGCAGCGGACCTCGTCATCTTCGTCGCTGACCAGAATAGTACCCGCCTGTATCGGGGTGGACGGGTTGGCTGCGACTTTCCGGCGGACTTTCGGCGATTCGTCGGAGGCAAGGTGATACAGCATTTCAGGGCGCGCATCTTCACGCCCTGCCAACTCGTTTCTGGCTGCCAGATCATTGCGCTCAAGAACTTCGCGCGCCTCTTCATAGCTGAGATCGCCGGGAAGTCGTTTGACGCCAGGTATTTTTTTCAGCAGATTTTTAAGCATCGACGCTTCCTCACTCCTTGTCGCAGCTATCTGTGATGTCGCCGAAATGGGCAAATTCGAAACGGTTCTTGCCGCCGCGCTTGGCCTGATACATCGCGCTATCGGCGCGGTTCAGCAGTTCGGCCTGCGCTTCCTGGTTGGCGGGGTCGGCAACCGCAATACCGATCGACAGCCCGAGCCGTGGCAGGGTGCTTTCCTCTTCGATCCCGGCGGCCGCGTTAATCTGTCCGAGGTTGCCAAGCAGGTGTTCTGCTTTGGCTGTCGCGCCCTGGGCGCTGGCGTCTTCGAGCCACAAGGCGAATTCATCGCCGCCGAGCCGGGCGCACAGATCGCCAATCCGGCTGCCTGATGTCAAAAGTCCTGCAACATCGCAAAGCACCCTGTCACCGGCGTCATGTCCGAATGTGTCATTGACGGTCTTGAAATTGTCCAGATCGATATAAAGCAGGACTCCTGTGCGCCCGGTACGTGCCTGATGTGCAAGACGCTTGCTCAGGTCGCCCATAAAGGCACGACGGTTGAGAAGGCCGGTCAATTCATCCGTGCGTGATTGTGATTCCAACAGCGCGAGCTGATTGGTATGTGCGATAGCGATCCCTATATTGGCGGCGACCGCCTCCCACAGGGGCGTGTCTGAGTCCATTTCGGGCATTGTCGGCTGTTCGGGTCTGATCGCCCAGATAGCGCCATTCACGCGGCCACCATGGCTTGTCGGGGTCAGTAGATGTGTCTGCCCCCCGATAGTCATGATTTCGGAGGCGTTGCTATTGGCCGATAACGCACGCAATTTGGCAGCCACCGGATCGGGTAGCGGGGTGGCGCGGTCAGGTCCGGTTGCGCAATATTCGCCAAGGAGTGTTATCTGACCATCTGGGGTAACTGACAGGATCGTTGTCTGCGCGACGTCACTGGCATGTGCAATGATTTGCGCTGCATCCGCATAGGCGACATCGGGGTCCAGGGTGCGGTTTGTCGCATCCACCACGGCGCGGATCTGATCTTCGCGTCGCCGCAACCGGTCGAGCGCGCGCTGCCGCAGGTGAGATTCAGTAATATCCTTGCAGACGCCGCGCGCGCCACGCCATTCACCGTCGCGGCTGAAATTGGGCAGGGCGGAAATCACGCAATAGCGGCGTTCGCCGTCCGCACCGGTCAAGGTCAGCGGTATTTCATCAATCGGCTCGCGGGTAACAAATGGCATCGCCGTGGGTAGACCCTCGCCCAGATCAATCAGCTCGATGCTGGACTTGCCATTCAGCGCTTTCGCGCTATAGCCCAGCGCACCTTTGGCGCTGACGAATGAAAACACCCCGTTTTCATCGGTTTGCCAGGAGAAGTCGGACGAACAACGGGCAAGATCGCGATAAAGGTCCCGTGATTGCACAAGCGCCAGCCGCATGGCCTGTTCGACGCTGACATCGCGCGCGAAGATCACCGCCATATTGTCTTGTAAATTGGCATTTGTGCTTGTCGTGGCGCCACTCTGTCGCGCTGGCAGGCCGGTAAAGTGATACACAACCCGTTCCGCACCACCAATGCCCGCGGGAATAAGCGTCTGGCCAATGGCGGGCTGGGCGGACGCGATAATACTGGCCGCAAGCAGGCGAAGCTCTTTCGCATGATCCTGCGCAAGTGCTGAGACCAACCGCTTGGCCGAGGCATTGCTGTGAATTATACCCGCGGCGCCAAATATCAGGGCAGGGCCGGGAAAACCCGAAATGATTGTCTCAAAATTCGCCCCGATCTCGGATTCAGGCGTTGTCGCCCGTCGCCAGAGGGCCACGCGTGAGCTGCGCACCGGTTTCCCCTTTTGCCGCAATGAATTAAATGCCGTCACTAAACGCGGTCATCTTGCCCGCAATCGGTTAACCGGCAATTACTGCAGGGTGCGAAATGCGGCGCGGGGGCTGAAACCTAAACGGTTTGCTCGCGGGTTGCCTGAAACCGCAGTTTCGGCCAATCCTCGATCGCCTTGTTCAGGTGCCAGTCATTGCGGGCGAGGAATACCAGACAGCCGTCATGATCTTCGGCCAGGCTGGCCTTGTTTTCGTCTGCGAATTTCTTGAGCATCTGCGGGTCGTCACCTTCCACCCAGCGGGCGGTCATCACAGGTGCCTCCTCGAATCGGACGGGGATCGCATATTCGGTGCGGATGCGGTCGGCCAGCACATCGAATTGCAGGATGCCGACGACCCCCACAATCCAGTCTGCGCTGATATTTGGTTTGAACACGCTGCCCGCGCCTTCTTCGGCAAGCTGCACAAGTGCGCGGCCCAGATGTTTTGCCTTCATCGGATCGTCGGAACGGACCCGGCGCAGGATTTCGGGCGCGAAACTCGGGATGCCGGTAAAGCGGATATCCTCCCCCTCGCTCAGCGCATCGCCGATCCGAAGCTGGCCGTGATTGGGAATGCCGATGATGTCGCCGGGGAAGGCTTCTTCTGCAAGTTCGCGATCCTGCGCCAGGAACAGGACCGGATTATGCAGGTTCATGATCTTGCCGCTGCGCGTATGCTTGAGTTTCGCGCCGCGTTTGAAGTGACCCGAACATAGCCGCAAGAATGCGATCCGGTCCCTGTGCTTGGGGTCCATATTCGCCTGAATTTTGAACACAAAGCCTGTGACCTTGTCTTCCTGCGGGTCGATCTGGCGCGTCGCGGTTTTCTGTTTGCGCGGCGGCGGGGCGAACTCGCACAGACCGCGCAGCAATTCGCGCACGCCGAAATTATTGATCGCGCTGCCGAAATAGACCGGGGTCAGATGTCCCTCGCGATAGGCGGTCAGGTCGAAAGGCGGGCAAAGGCCGCGCACCATTTCAACCTCTTCACGCAGCTGCGCGACCGCGTAATCGGGCAAAAGCGCGTCAAGCCGCGGGTCGTCGATCCCCTCGCAAACCTCGCCTTCATCGGTGCTGCCGCGGCTCACCAGCAGCAGCCGGTCCCGCAAGAGATCGTAGCAGCCAAGAAAGTTCCGCCCCATTCCGATCGGCCAGCTTGCCGGGGTAACGTCAAGGGCAAGATTCTGCTCCACCTCGTCGAGCAGGTCGAACGGATCGCGCGCCTCGCGGTCCATCTTGTTTATAAATGTGGCGATCGGCATGTCGCGCAGCCGGCAGACCTCGAACAGTTTGCGGGTCTGGGTTTCGATGCCCTTTGCGGCATCAAGCACCATTACCGCGCTGTCGACAGCGGTCAGCGTGCGATAGGTATCTTCCGAGAAATCTTCATGGCCGGGCGTGTCGAGCAGGTTGAAGGTGCGTCCCTCAAAGCCGAAGGTCATGACGGAGGAGGCGACCGAGATACCGCGCTCCTGTTCCACCTTCATCCAGTCCGAGCGCGCGCGCCGCTGATCGCCGCGTGCCTTGACCGCGCCCGCCTGCTGGATCGCGCCGCCAAACAGCAGCAGCTTTTCTGTCAGCGTCGTCTTGCCTGCATCCGGGTGGGAGATGATGGCGAAGGTGCGACGGCGTTTTACCGCTTCGGATAGATTATTCATAATGGATGGGTATTATGGGATATTAACTAACAGGAATTTACTGCTTGCCGCGCGGGATTGCCGCTCGTTATGCCTGACGCGTGTCGACAGGCGCAGGCGCCTGTTCGGGTGGCCAAATCATGTTTCAATTTCAGGGTATATAGCACAGTGCTCACACTTTACGATGATATGATTTCGGGTAATGGTTATAAAGTGCGGCTGATGCTCAGCCAGCTGCGCATTCCGTTCCGCTATATGCCGGTGGATGTTGTCGCCGGCGAAACGCGCACGCCGCAATTTCTGGCGATCAATCCGAACGGACAGATTCCGGTGATTATGCTTGAGGACGGGCGGACATTATCCCAGTCCAACGCCATCCTGCTCTATTTTGCGGAAGAGACACCGCTATTGCCGCGCGACAGATTTGCCCGCGCCGAGGTCAATCAGTGGCTTTTCTTCGAGCAATATAGTCACGAGCCCTATATCGCGGTTCTGCGGTTCTGGCACCATCTTCCTGGCGGGCCCGACCGCGCGCAGCAGGCACGCCTGCCGCAAATGCTCGATAAGGGCAATGCGGCGCTGCGGGTGATGAACACGCATCTCAGCGACAAGCGCTTTCTTGTGGGCGACCGCTATTCCATCGCCGATATCGCGCTTTACGCCTATACCCATGTTGCCGATGAGGGGGGCTTTGACTTGCGGCGCTTTCCGCATGTGCGGGACTGGCTGGCACGGATCCGCGAACTGCCCGGCCATATCGCGATTGACACAGCCTGCGGTGTCAGCGCTTGAACTGCTTGCCCAGGGTCAGGCTTTGCCGGTGATAGTTGGAACCGATCGCGCCGCCATAGGGCGCGTCGGTCGGATGGGTTAGCCGCTCCACCGTGACGCGGCCGACAATCTGCCCGTGTTCGACCATGAAGGGCACCTCATGGGCGCGCACCTCCAGCACGATCTTGCTGCCCTCGGCAATGCCGTCGGTATAACCGAAACCGGGGTCGAAAAAGCCTGCATAATGGACGCGGAACTCGCCCACCATGGTGTTATAAGCGACCATATCGGCGGCCAGATAGTCGGGAACCGCTACCTTTTCCTTCGTCGCCAGGATATGAAATTCGTCGGGGTGCAGGATCAGCCCGCCTTCCCTGGGGCGGTAGACACGTTCCCAGAAGGTGTCGACATCATAGTGGCCGATCTTGTCGATATCGATTTCCTCACTGACCTTGCGCGCTTTGTAGCCGATCAGATCGGAGCCGCCGCTTGCCGAAATATCGACCGACAGGGCGATCGCGCCATCCTTGACATTGGCGGGGCCGTCTTCGTCACGCACGATCCGGACTTCCTCGTCGAGCCGGCGGATGAAGGCATTGCTTGATGGCGGGGTGCCGGTCTTCAGGCGCAGTTGCGATAGCCGGCTGCCCTGCCGCACCTTGACGTGGAAGGAACGTGGCGCGATTTCGAGCCATAACGGCCCTGTATAGCGTTCGGGGATCTGGTCGAATTCCACCCCGTAATCGGTAATGACGCGGCAAAACACATCAAGCCGCCCGGTGGAGCTTTTCGGGTTGGCGACGCCCGAGCTGCGCTTGCGCAGTTGCAGCGTCTCCATCAGCGGCACAAGGTAGACATGCCCGGTCTTCAGGACAGCGCCGTTTTCCAGGCTGATTTTACGCTGCGTCACAAGCGGCAGCTTGTCCTGCACGGTCAATTGCGGTCCGGGCAGGAAACTTGCGGCGATCTCATAAGCCACAGGACCCAGGCGCAAATCGATACTGGCCGGCTGAACCTGCTGCGAATCGAGGGGCTCGATCGTCTGAATTTCCCCGCGTGCAAGCGCCGCCTTCAGCCGTTGTGCCGGCCAGACGCCCGATTGCGCATCGCGTGGCAGCGCGAGTTCGGGCAGTAACGGTTGTGTATCGGCGTCGCTCATCTGACGATTTTCTGGCATG
>CALAQW010000138.1 GCA_937888955.1 uncultured Alphaproteobacteria bacterium
GGAACGGTAATTTCAGGGTCGGAGCCTGCGGCGCGGCCGATCTGCGGCCGGCGGCGCTGCTTGCCGCTGCCACCGCGGTGCCGGATTGACCGCCAGCGCCTGGAATAACAAGCTGCTGACCGACCGCAATTGTGAAAGGCGGACCGAGCCGGTTTGCGCGTGCCAGATCCGACATATTCACATCATAGCGGCGCGAAATACTGAAAACCGTATCGCCTTTTGCCACCTTGTGAAGGCGCGCGCGGGGCAGGACAAGTGTCTGCCCCGGTACGATCAAATAAGGCGGCTGCAGATTGTTGGCGGCAATCAGCGCGCGCAAGCTGACCCCCTGACGGCGGGAAATGGCATAAAGCGTGTCGTCCTTGCGTACCGTTATTCCCGAACGCCCATCGCCGCCACGCTGTGCCCCCGCATTGGCGCCATGATAGGTCACCGGTGCGGGGGTTACAGGCGCACAGGCCGCCAGGATCGACAGTATCGCCGCGACGCTCATCGCCGCGATAACCCTGGCCGCCGCCCTGATACCGCTCGCGTCGCGTTTCACCCGCCGTCTCCCGTACCGTTATTGCCCGCAGCCCGTTCCACGCCAGGCAACATGGGAACGAACCTGACGGGCAAAAGATCTTCTGTTTCGATCCCTGTTTCGGTTCGGGTAATGCGCTGGATCTGCTGACCCTGCCATTGCGGTCCGACCGGGATCAGCATGAAGCCGCCCACAGCAAGTTGTGCAATCAGCGCTTCAGGCGGTTCAGGGGCAGCGGCGGTCACCACGATACGGTCGAACGGTGCGGCTTCCGGCCACCCCTTATAGCCATCGCCGACCCGCGTCGTGATATTATGAAGCCCCTGCGCCTGAAACCGCGCCTGGGCTTCGCGCATCAAGGGACGGTGGCGCTCGATCGTATAGACGCGGCGGCACAGCCGCGACAGCACCGCAGCCTGATAGCCCGACCCGGTACCGATCTCCAGTACCACCATCGATCTGTCGAGCTTGAGATGCTGCGTCATGAAGGCAACGATATAGGGTTGGCTGATCGTCTGATCGCAGCCTATCGGCAATGGCTGATTGTCATAGGCCTGCATCCGCAGTGCAGCGGGTAAAAATTCTTCACGCGGCGTATTTTCGATCGCTTTCAGCACCACGGCATCGGTGATGCCCTGATGGCGCAACTCCATAATCAGTTTGATCTTGGCGGTTTCAAGCGGATCCAAGGAGATCTGACCTCCCATAAGTCACCGGGCAATTCTGGCACATAGCGCTTACTTGCCGAAATTCTTTCTCAAGGCACGCAAGGCGGTTTCATGGCTGAGATTCATATGCAACGGGGTGACCGAAATATTGCCGGCATAGATCGCATGCAGATCGGTCTCCTGTGCGGGGTTGCTGCGCACCCGCTTGAACCCTGTCCAGTAATAGGGGATCCCGCGCCGGTCGATACGCGCATCGATCTCAAGCAATGACTGATCGCGCCGCCCCTGCCGTGTCAATTCCACCTGCGCCACATCATCGGCCCGCACATCGGGGAAATTGATGTTGATCAGCACATCGCTTGCCCAGCCCGCGTCACACAGCTTGCGGATGAGCGCGGGCGCATGCCTTTCCGCCGTTGCCCATTTAACGTTGCCGCCGCTTTCAAAGCCATAGGTCTGGCTGAGCGCAATCGACGGGATTCCCAGCACGGTTCCTTCCATCGCCGCCGCAATCGTTCCTGAATAGGTTACGTCATCAGCCAGATTGGAGCCGCGATTGACCCCCGACAGCAGCAGATCCGGCGGATTGTCCTTCATCACCTCGGCAACCGCCAGGACGACGCAATCGGTCGGCGTGCCCTGCACCGCATATTTCTGCTTCGACACCTGCCTGAGCCGCAACGGGTGATGCAGCGTCAACGAATGCGAGGCACCGCTTTGTTCGGTTTCAGGTGCGACGATCCAGATATCGTCGGTCAGCTGCTTTGCGATGCGATGCAGGCATTTCAGCCCCGGGGCATTGATCCCGTCGTCATTTGACAGAAGGATGCGCGGTTTCCAGTCACTCTTAGCCATCTACGCCAATTACCTCCACCCCGCCCATATAGGGGCGCAATATGTCGGGCACAGCAATTGCCCCGCCTTCCTGCTGATAATTTTCCAGAATGGCAACCATCGTCCGCCCGACCGCAAGCCCCGACCCGTTCAGCGTGTGAACGAATTGCGGGTTTTTCGACTGCGCCGGACGATACCGCGCCTGCATGCGCCTGGCCTGAAAGTCACCGCAATAGGAACAACTTGAAATCTCGCGATAGGCATTCTGCCCCGGCAGCCAAACCTCCAGATCATAGGTCTTGCGCGCAGCGAACCCCATATCGCCACTGCTGAGCAACATGACCCGGTAAGGAAGCTCCAGCCGTTTCAGCACCTCTTCAGCACAATTGGTCAGCCGCTCAAGCTCCTCCAACCCCTGCTCGGGGGTGACGATGCTGACCAGTTCAACCTTGGGAAACTGATGCAGCCGGATCATGCCCCGCGTATCGCGCCCGGCCGCCCCTGCCTCGGCACGGAAGCAGGGGGTAAAGGCGGTAAAGCGCAGGGGCAGTTCCTCCTCCGCCAGAATCTCCTCACGCACAAGATTGGTAAGCGGCACTTCAGCAGTCGGGATCAACCAATGCTCATCACCCGCACGGAACTGATCTTCGGCGAATTTCGGCAGCTGCGCGGTGCCGAACATGGCAGCGTCACGCACAAGCAGGGGCGGCACCACCTCGATATAGCCGAATTCGCTGGTATGAAGATCGAGCATGAAGGCCGCCAAGGCCCGCTCGAGCCGGGCCAGCGCACCGCGCAGCGCGACAAAACGCGATCCAGACATCCGCGCCGCCCGCTCAAAATCAAGCAGGCCCAGCGCCTCGCCCAGATCGAAATGCTCCTGCGGCGAAAAGGAAAACTGCGGCAGTTCGCCAACCGTGCGGATTTCCACATTGGCGGCTTCATCGGGACCGACCGGCACATCATCGAGCGGCAGATTGGGTATGGTCGCAAGTTCCGCATCAAGTGCGGCCTGCAACTGCCGCTCCTGCTCCTCACCTTCATGAATTCGCTGCTTCAGATCGGCAACTTCCCCGATCAGTTGCTGCGCGCGGGTCTCATCGCCCTGCCCTTTCGCCGCGCCGATTTGCTTGGAGGCATCATTGCGCGCCTTTTGCAATTCCTGCAGCGATGTCGCGCAAGCGCGGCGCGCCGCATCCATCTCGTTCAATTTCTGCGCACAGGGGGGCAATCCGCGCCGTTCCAGGGCCGCGTCAAAGGCATCCGGCGCTTCGCGAACAAGTTTCAGATCATGCATAGACGACTATTCCCAGGCATCCGAACCGGCGCGGCGCGATACCGCCCGCGAAAACCGATTCTGCTTAAAATACAGCCCGGAAAGCTATACGCGCCCGGCCCGATAACGTCCAGCCATGGGCGGCCCCTCGCCCCCCGAAAGCCGCTCACTGATCATCAGAAAGGCGACGCTTTTCGATCAGCCGCACCGCCCAGATCGAGGCTTCGTAAAGAACAAGGATGGGCAGGGCGAGGCCGATCTGGCTGACAGGATCGGGCGGCGTCAGGATCGCCGCCGCCGCGAATACGGCGACGATCGCGTATTTGCGTTTACGCCGCAATCCGTCGCTGGTTGCAAGCCCCGCCCGCCCCAGTAACGTCAGCAAGACCGGTAATTGGAAGCAAAGCCCGAAAGCGAAAATCAGCGTCATGACGAGGCTAAGATATTCATTTACCTTGGCTTCAAGCTGGATCGGCAGGCCGCCGGCCGCCCCACTGCGCTCAAATCCCAGAAAAAATTCCGTCGCAAGCGGCATGATCAGATAATAGACAAGCGCGCCACCAGCAATGAACAAGAGCGGCGTTGCGACAAGAAACGGCAGGAACGCGGACCGTTCGTTACGGTAAAGACCCGGTGCCACGAAGGCATAAATCTGCGCCGCGACAATGGGGAATGACAGGCACAGCGCACCGAACATCGCAACCTTGATGTAGGAAAAGAAAACTTCCTGCAATGCGGTGGCGATCAGGCGGCGATCCTCGCCCGCCACCGCATCGGCATAGGGCTGCACAAGAAATGCATAGATCTGCTCGGCAAAATAAAAACAAAACGCAAAGGCCACGGCGAATGCGATCAGCGCTTTGATCAGCCGGCCGCGCAGCTCTATCAGGTGATCAAGCAGCGGCGCACTGCTTGCATCGATATCGTCCTGGCTCACAGGCTACCCGTTCCTGACCGTGGTGCAGGCGCTTGCCGGTCGGCTTGCTGTTCAACGGATGGCGGCACCGGGTCTTCGCCCGCAGAGGTCGGCATCACGACCCCGCCATGGATTGCCGCAGCCTCAGGATCCGCGGCTGTCGGGTCCGTCGCGCCAATCTCGTCGCCAATTTCGTTAATGGAGCGGCGCAACTTTTCCAGCTCCGTTTCATGTGCCAGATCGTCCATGCTGCGCTGGAAATCGGCAGCCATCGCCCGCGCGCGACCGATCCACCGCCCGACGGTCCGCATCAGCAACGGCAGCTCTTTTGGCCCGACCACGATAATCGCGATCGCGCCGATGATAAGTAATTCCTGCCAACCAATGTCAGGCATATCCTGTGTCCTGAAACGCGGCTACTGTGGATTGGATGGTATCAGGCAACCGATTTTCATCC
>CALAQW010000139.1 GCA_937888955.1 uncultured Alphaproteobacteria bacterium
AAATCCTCGATCGTCTGATTGGAGTTCAGACGTGTGCTCTTCCGATCTATCAGACGATCGAGGATTTCGGCACGGCCGCAAAACTGGCACGCGAAATCGGCTATGACGGCGTCGAAATCATGGGGTCAGAGGGCTATCTGCTGAACCAGTTCACCGCACAGCGTGTTAATCAGCGAAAGGACGAATTCGGCGGCACCCTTGAAAACCGCCTGCGCCTGCCGGTTGGCGCGGTACGCAATGCCCGCGAAAAAGCAGGCGACGACTTTATCATCGTCTACCGACTGTCCGCGCTCGACCTTGTGGAAGGGGGCAATACGCTCGAGGATATCATTACCCAGGCCAAAGCGGTCGAAGCGGCGGGCGCCACCATTATCAATACCGGCATCGGCTGGCATGAAGCCCGTATTCCGACCATCGCACATATGGTGCCGCGCGGCGCCTTTACCTGGGCGGTGAAGCGGATCAAGCCGCATGTCACAATCCCGCTTGTCTATTCCAACCGGGTGAACAACCCCCAACAGGCCGACGGGATTATATCGGAGGGCGTGGCCGATATGGTGTCGATGGCGCGGCCCCTGCTCGCCGATCCCGATTTCATGAAAAAAACCCGCGAAGGACGGCCAGAGGAAATCAATATCTGCATCGGCTGCAATCAGGGGTGTCTGGACAATGCCTTTACCGGCAAGCTGACCACATGCATGGTCAATCCGCGCGCCTGCCGGGAAGTCGATCTCAATTACCGCCCGGCAAGCACGCCGAAGAATTTCGCGGTCGTGGGCGCGGGCCCGGGGGGGCTTGCCTTTGCGGCAACCGCCGCCGAACAGGGACACAAAGTCACACTGTTTGAAGCAAGCGATGAAATTGGCGGCCAGTTCAATCTGGCAAAAATCATTCCGGGTAAGGAAGATTATGCCGAAACCATTACCTATTACGGGGCATTGCTGCGCAAATTCAATGTGGATGTCAAACTCAACCACACAGCAAGCGCGGCCGATCTTGTGGATAAGGGGTTTGATGCGGTGATCCTTGCGACCGGCATTACCCCGCGCACCCCCGATATTCCCGGAATCGATCATCCCAAGGTGCTGTCTTATCTTGACGTTCTGGCCGGCGGCAAACCGGTCGGTGACAAGGTGGCAATCATCGGCGCTGGCGGAATCGGGTTCGATGTCGCGGAATATATCATGCACCCTGAAGGGCCCGGCGATCCTGCCCATCCCGATATCGCCCGCTTCAACAGCGAATGGGGAATCGATGGCGACTATGCACATGCGGGCGGCTTGTCGCCCGAGGGCATGCGCATGCCGTGCGACAAGCAGGTCTGGCTGCTGCAGCGCAAGCCGCATAACAAATTCGGCGCAACCCTCAGCAAGACCCGCGGCTGGGCGACATTTGTGGAAGTGATGTTCCGTGGCGTGAAAATGGTCGGCGATGTGGAATATGACATGATCGACGATGCCGGGCTGCATATTCGCGCAGGCGGCGAACCGCAAACGCTTGATGTCGACAGCATCGTGGTCTGCGCCGGGCAGGACAGCCGGCGCGATCTACACGATGCGCTCGTGCAGGCGGGCATGACCGTGCATCTGATCGGTGGCGCGGACGAGGCGCGCGAACTCGATGCGGTACGTGCGATTGAACAGGCAAGCCGGCTCGTCGCCACACTCTGAGTGCTGCCCAGAGGAAGGCAGGAAAGAAAATATTCCAATCGGAAAATTCGGGGCCGGGCAGATCTTCTGCCACGCGCCAGATCAGCCCGACCCCGCACGCATGGACAGAGCCCCTGCAGCCGCAGCGGTGCATATCGCACCGCGAAAAGGCCACCGCTATAACGCAGCCATCAGGTCATCGGCATCGTCATTGGCGATGGAAATGATGTCCCGGATCTGCTGCAACATTGCGGCTTTATCGACCGGGGCGCGGATTTTCGCATCAAAGCCGCGCATCGTGTTATCGACCGGGAAATCCGGCATATCGGGCGGCATCAGCAATATGACGGGATAGGTGCGACCGGTTTCCCGGCGCAGCATATTGACCACAAGCGGCGCCTGCAGATCCGTCGTGTTGAACCCGATTAACAGAATATCGGGATCAAGCCTGGACGCCTGATCAAGAAATTCCCGGCCACTGCAAAAAGCGAACACCGCATGGCCTTCCTCCTTCAACGCTGTATGCAACGCGGTCAGATCAATCTCCGCATTACAGACAGAAACGATTGTCATCGGCGCCATCGCCGGCGCGCCGGCGCGTCCCGCAGCCGCCGGATTCGCGGTCGGTATCAGATGTTCGGTATTTGTCAGCGCGGTATAGAGCTTCAAAAGCTGGCGGTCGCGCTGCGCCTGGATATGACGTTGCTTTTCCAGCTTGGATTCAACGACGACCATCATCATTTCGAAATCGATCGGTTTGGTGAGATAGTCGTCCGCACCAAGCTGCCGGCCCGTGATCTGGTCCTTGCGGTCGGCCAGCGCTGTCAGGAAGATAAACGGAATATCGCCAAGCTCGGGATGGCTTTCCCGCAATTCGACAAGCAATTGATGCCCGTCCATATCCGGCATGGTGATATCGGACAACACCAGATCAGGTTGTACAGCGACAATCGTCTCAAGCCCGCGCCGCCCATTCTCCGCCTGGGTGACCTCATGACCAGCCTCCGCCAAGACTTCTGCTACATCCTCGCGAATATCCTGTTCATCCTCGACACACACAATTCTGGCCATCGCAAATCTCCTACAACCGAACCGGTACTGAGATGCGTATTTTTACATGTAATTGTTAATAAAATATATTTTTAGTAAATTTACGATTGTCAGAATATTATATTAGTTGTTTTAAAGTTTTCTAACTATTTTAACGTGTAATTCCTGCGATCACATTTATGCGCAGGAGGCTATTTTCCCATGGTCCGAACCGGTGAAATCGTTCGCCCCATCGAGCAGGCCGTAAGAGCAGGCATGATCGTGGCAATCGCCGCGATATTGCTGTTCACCCTGAGCATCGTTTACCTCGTGATGCAAAGCTATGACTATCAGTCGCTGCAGGAAGCGCTGCATACGGAAGCGCGCTATACCGCCAAAACCGAGCGGCTGGCGCAATTGCTTGAAGTGAATAATACCGAACAGAGCCGAAAGCTTGTGCGTCGTGCCCTGGACGGTGCACTGGACGGGCTTACGGCGGCACATACAAGACGGTCGGATCTGGCGCTGCCGGCCAAAATTTTCAACAGCCGCGATGACGAAATTCTTGTCAAATTTGCCGATATCTATGAGCAGGATATCAGCTCCTATATTCAGGATATCGAACGGCTGCTGGAGGCCGACTGGCAGAACGAACCACTTGTTATTCCTGTTGCGCCCGATCTGCCGCAGCAGGAATTCTACCATCTGCTATCCCGCGCGGGCGACCGGATCAACGGTGAACTGTCTTACTGGTCCGCTTACGGCGTGATCGGCATCCTTGCCTTTCTCGCCATATTTGAACTCTGGATACTGCGCCCGAAAATCATGTTTGCCAAAAGTGTCGAACTTGACGCATTTGATATGCGGCGCTTGCTGGTGCAACGGGCCGAAGCAGCCGAGGCGATGCTGAACTTCAGCATCGACGGCACGGTTTCTTTCGATGAAGACGGTATTATCCATACATTCAGCAGGGCCGCAGAGCAGATCTTCGGTTACCGGGCGGATGAAATGCTCAATCACCCGATCAGCGATCTGCTGCCCTCCGAAGACGACAATGACGGCGATAACAACCTGCCGCTGGGCGGCTGGGCGGAACTTGCGCTGGGAACCAGCCGGCCGGTGCGACTGAAACATCGCAACGGAGGCAGCACACCGGTCAAAATTCGCGTGACCGAAGTAGTCTCCGACAATCGCCACCTGTTTGTCGCCATGATTCAGGATATTACCGACGAATATAGAAACCAGAAAAAGCTGCAGGACGCACTTGCGGAAGCCGAAGCGATAAAGGAGCGCTTTCAGCTCTGTATCGAGGGGGCGGAATCCGCCATCTGGGATATCGACCTCAAGGGCGGTCAGACCTTTCTCGCGCCGCGGCTTCGCGAGCTTCTCGGATATGAAGAAGGGGAATTCGCGACATCGCTTACAGAGCTCGACGCCTATATCCATCCAGACGACCGCGACGAGTCGCGGCAGCGCATAGAAAGAGGATTGATCGGCGAACAATTAACTTTCGATTCCGAATTTCGCCTGCGTGACAAAGACGGACGCTATCACTGGTTCCACAGCAAGGGCGCATTGCGGCGCGACACCCAGGGTTTTCCGGTCCGTGCAGCCGGGTCGATGACCGAAATAACCGCCCGGGTAGATGCCGAAGACGCGTTACGGTGTCACAGGGATCAGCTCGCCGAGCTTGTCGAGGCACAGACACGCGATATCTCAAACAGCCAGGCCCGCCTTGTCGCCGCGATCAATGCCATCTCCGACGGTTTTTGCCTGCTTGACGAGGATGAAAAGATCGTTCTGGTGAACGAGCATATGAAGGAGATGCACAGCGAAATCAATGATATACTCACCCCTGGCCGCAGCCTCGCGGAGCTGAGCGCACGCATGATCGCGGAGCGCCAGAAGGATGCTTACAGCGACCGCGATTGGGCAAACCATTTCGAACAGGTGCGTCGCGGCGACGCGGAAGACGAAATGAAGCTGCCCAATGGTAAATGGGTAAAAATCACCCGCGCACGCGTTCCCGATGGCGGTCTTATCATTCTGCACACAGATGTCACCCGATATAAACAGCAGGAAACACGATTGGTCGAGCAGGCGATGGAACTGGAGCAGGCGCTCGACAAGGAAAAAGAGCTCAACGACCTGCAGCGACAATTCGTTTCCATGGCGTCGCATGAATTCCGCACACCGCTCGCAATAATCGACAGCTCCGCCCAGCTGCTGACACGCGACCTGACGAAGCATGATGCGGACAAGCCACTCCGCCGGGTTGAGAAAATCCGTGCCGCGGTCCTCCGCATGACAAATCTCATCGAAAGCACGCTCACCGCCGCGCGGATTGATGCCGGCAAGATTGAAATCAATCCGCAGCCTTTTGACATGGCGCGCCTGGTCCGCGAGATTTGCGACCGTCAACAGGAAGTCGCGGCAAACCATGAATTCACGATAATGCTGGACGGGCTGCCAGCAACAATCCGCGCCGATCGCGGTGCCATCGATCAGATAATAACCAATCTTCTTACGAATGCGGTGAAATATGCCCCGGACAATCCCGAGGTTACCATCACCGGGTGGCGTGAGGGGGACGACATATTACTGTCGGTGCAAGATCATGGGCTGGGGATCAGTGCCGCGGACCAACAGCATTTGTTTACCCGCTTCTTTCGTGCCGAAACATCGACGGGTATCGCAGGCACTGGCATCGGCCTCAATCTTGTCCGCCAGCTTGTCACAATGCATGGCGGCAGTATCACCGTCGACAGCGCGGTTGGCCAGGGCTCCACCTTCACGGTCCGGCTGCCGGTTTCGGGGCCAGCGGAAATGGTTGCTGCAACTGACGTGTCGCTCCCCCTGAAAGCTGCGCAATAAAGACTGACAACCACAACAAAACACAATCACATGTTGCAGACTTGCATCATCTATGCATGATCGATGCTGGAATTTTGCTGATATTTGGCTATGTTAGGCAATATCAATCTGTTTAATCACAATTTTTAACTAACTTGCGCTATGAATATATCGTGTGTTTAGGCACACAGATTTATTTACCGGAATTGCGGTATTTTACAAATATATCCTCTGCGCAGGATGGGTTGCTGCCTGCGGCAATAGATACAACTGCCGAAAAATTCAGGTGAATCAGTGCCGATAGATTACGACAACTTTTCGGGTAAGCAGATGGTAAGGGGATTTCTCGCACTGATCGTGTTAATCGGCTGCAGCTTGGGCTTCTCATTCGACGCAAAGGCGCAACTGGCGCTTGATAAGATTGTGATCGATTTCATTCCCGGCAGCTCCAACAGGCAGGATGTGGTCGTTCGCAATACCTGGGATGAAACGGTTTATGTGGACGTGGAACCCGCAGAAATCCTCAATCCCGGCGAGAAAACCGAATCCCGCGCGCCGATTCGCGATCCGCGCGAAGCCGGGCTGCTGATCAGCCCTGTACGTCTTGCCATCAACCCGGGCGGCAGCCGCCGGATTCGGGTTGTGAATATCCGCGACAACTTTGACAGCGAACGCATATTCCGCGTGCGCGTGCGTCCGGTCGTCGGCGATGTCGAAGCGGAGGTGACCGGTATCAAGGTATTGGTTGGCTATGACATGCTTGTCATGGTGCGCCCCAATCCGATGGCGCCAAAACTTGAGCATGAAATTGCGGGAAACACACTGACGCTGCGGAACACCGGCAATACGAACATCATGGTCGGGATAGCCAATCAATGCCGGTCCCCCGATGATTGCGAGGAAATTACAATTGGCCGACTTTATGTGGGCAACGAGATCACGGCAAATCTACCTCTCGCCAATACGCCCGTCGAATTTACCGCGCGGATCGGTGACGAATTCAGATCCTTTCGCCTTGAATAGTGCCGATGAGCACCACACGTTTCACACAGAACTCATCTGGCAGCTCCAGTTCAATTTTTCCCCATCCGTTCAGTTATAGCCGTCCGGACAAAACCTCGCGCAACCTTGTGATGCGGTTTTTCATCTGTCTGGTCATGGTATTTACCTATACACACGCCTTTGCGCAGAACACACAATTCCGGACCAGC
>CALAQW010000140.1 GCA_937888955.1 uncultured Alphaproteobacteria bacterium
GAAGTCTCCGATTGCCACTGACGATGGATAACGGCTTCGGCGCAGGACTACGGGGTTGGTTGCTGTGCCATGATGTCTTGCCTTTGGGGCAAAATACCAAACAAACGAGCGCAACAATCCCGCGAAAGGTCCAAACAACGCCGGGAACGAGTGCTTCCTATCTGAGATAGAACTGGACCGGGACCAGCAGGGAGAGTTGTGCCTTTTGCATTTCGGGGGGAATACGGGGTAGAGGCTCGGCGCGTTTCAACATCTCGGTCACCTCGTGGTCGAGAGCGGCGTAGCCCGAGCTTTGGCGTAGCTTGAACTCGATCACTTTTCCGTTTTCATCGACGATGAAAAAAAGCAGGGCGGTACCCTCCTGCCGGCGCATTTGTGCGCGTCTTGGATATTTTTTGTGCGTTTCAAGCCAGGCCCGCAGCACCGCCATATAGTCGGCCTTGACACCGGGATCGCCACCACCGCTGTCGGAGGGGTCCGCCGCCACATTGCCCGTCTCATCACTATCGCGATCTCCCGAATTGCCTGCCGCGCCCGATAGTTGTGTCGCAGGCGCGGGAGCGTTATCAGCCTGTTCAGCGATCGGTTGGTGAGGCTTGTTTGCCGGTGGCTTGGCGGCTTTCGTGACAGGTTTGGACGGTTTGACTGACGGCGTGGTAACTGGCGGGTCCGGTTGCGGCTGGTCGGGTATCTCGGCGATTTCGGCTTCTGTGTTTTCGGGCGCGGGATCCGCCTCGCTCGCTGTGGCAGGCGCGTTTGCCTGTTCGGTTTCGGGTTGCGGATCAGGATCGCCAGGGGTCCGGCCCGCGGGTGCGAGCGCCACGGCGATGCCCGCATTACCCGGCAGCTGCGCCCCGTTTATCTCCACCGGTTGCCAGATGATCATGGCCAAAGGAACAAGGTGCAGTCCCGCAGCCAGAAATGCCGCCCACCGCCAACGCAAAGGTATTTTGCGCATAAGCCGGTCTCCTACCCCCGGACCGTCAAGAGCCTGAGCCGTTCGACCCCGGCCTCGCGCAGCAGATCGAGCAAGCCGACAAGTTTCACGCCACTGACCCGGGCATCGGATTTGAGGTGTACTGCAGGCGGTGTGTTGGCCGCCATATGGTTGCCAATCGCCTCCCGCAGAACCGCCTCTTCGATAATCGCTCCATCGAGGGCGATTTGGCCCGATGCCCCAAGCAATATGACGATGGCCTCCCCGTCCGCCTCTGTATGGGCGATTGAGCGGGGCGGCGTGGTCGGGAAGGGGTCAGCCGCGCTCAACGCGCCTGTCACGAGAAAAAATATCAGCAGCAGGAAAACAATATTGATCAGCGGCAGGATGCGGCTATCCCCGTCATCAGACCGGCGTGGGGAGACAGGCATTTTGCTACTCCGCTTCCGCCGCCAAGAGGGTGACATTGGTGATCCCGCCCTCGGCGAGATGATCAAGCGTCGTCACGATCGCCTGCACATGGGTATCGGGCATCGACCGCAACGCCACCGCGATATCCGACCCGTCCCCATATAGCCTGCCGATAAGGCCCACAATTTCATCAGGCGCGACGCGATGCGCGCCGAGCTGCAACGCATCAGGGTAAATATCGATACGAACTTTTTGCAGATCATCCATGACCGGGCCGCCCGAACCCGGCACATTGATATCGATCACACGCCATTGCAGGAATGAGGAGGCCAACATGAAAAAGACAAGCAGGATGAAAACCACATCGATCAGCGGTGTCAGACTGATGAGCGGCCGCCGCGCGCGATTTGTTGCGCCGATCCTACTCGCCGGCGGCGATTGCAGGTTCGCTGTAAGTGAAATGGTCATTTGCCTCTCCAACGCTTTCGGGTTGTTCCGCATCAAGCGCCAACTCATCCGTAAACAGACGGGTGAGATAACTCTCCATTGCCTGCTCAAGCCCGTCGACCCGGCTTTCAAGCCAGTTCAATAGCGCAACCACAGGAATGGCGACCGCGAGCCCGACGGCGGTGGTCAGCAAAGCCTCCCAAATGCCGCCCGACAGAATTGCCGGATTGACCTGGTTTCCCGCTTTTTCAAGTTGCTGAAAAGCCTCGATCATCCCCAGCACGGTCCCGAACAGACCCAACAAAGGGGACAGCGCGGCAATTACCTCAAGCGGGCGGAACCAGCCACGCAAATGGGCAAGCGCATCATTACAATATCCCGCCACCGCCTCCTTGAGCCGTGGCTCAGGCACCCCGCGCTCAAGGCCATGCATGGCATGCGCAAGCGCCTGCGCCAATGGATTGGACGACTGCCCCGCGAGCCGGCTTGCCGCACGGATATTGCCTTGCATCCATAATTGCATGGCCTGTCGTGCGGTTGCCCGGCTCCCGAGCTTGACGGAATGAAATTGCATGAGCTTGGCGATGCCGATCATGGCCGCAAAAAAAGACAGCACACACAAGATCGCGACAACCGGACCACCCACAGAGAGCAGATCAACCAATTCAGCGAACATCGGGCCTGGGTTTGCGGTCAGCCCCTCACTCACCCTATCTGTCACGGGGCTTGCCGCAAGGCTCATCCCGTCCCCCGCCTCATATCTGTCTTCCATACTGAATATCCCCTGTCTGAAATCTGTGCGCCGCGCAGCGAACAGCGCGAACCGGCATGGCTAGCCGGTGGCCTTGTGTGTTTGCGATTTCGGTTGGCCAGAACGCCCCGGAACGCAGGCTATATTAAGTCCCGCGAGATACCAGAATGACAGGACGACAGGCAGGCCAAGAGCGATCCAGGAAAAAACTTCTCCCACACCGTTATCCAGCAATGCGGTGACCAGTCCCACCGCCGAAGCGAGCCCGATAAAAACCGGCATCAGCCAAACCCTCGGCTGCACTCCGCCCCGGCGCATCATGACCCCCCTGCAAGGTGGTTGGCGGGCAGTTCGGCCTGGGCTGCATTGCCGTCTTCGCGCGCGGCGGCGAACCAGTCCTCAAACGAGATATGGCGGCGCTTTAGCCACAGATAGATGCCGCTGATCAGCACAAGGATTGCAACACTGTCGAGCAACGCCCACAGAACTTTCAACGGCATACCGCCATAATCACCAAAGTGCAGCGGTTGGGAGAGGAGAAGCGCATTGACATACCAGGGTAATTCCCGATGTGCGACGATTTCCGCGCTATATGCATCAATCAGATAAGGCTGCAAAAGCTTCGACTGCCAGGATTCAGCGCCCTGCATAAAGGCCGTGAAATGGGTTGGGCTGGCGAAATGGTTGCCGGGAAATGCCATGAAGCCCAAATGTTGCCCCGGAGTCACTGCCTGTACGGCACGCAACGCAGCATCGGCCGAAACTTCTGCCGCCGGGTCGATAGGGCGTTCGGGCTGCGCCGCGACCATTTCGGCAAGCTGACTGGCTTGCCACTGGCCGAAAATCGGGATGGAAAGCGTATTGATCACTCCGGTCAGGGCAACCACAAACAGCCAGACAAAAGTGACAACGCCGGTGAAGTTGTGGATATCGAGCCATTTAATCCGCTTGCTGCGCAACCGGCGGATATCACCAAAGCGCAGTTTCCGCATATATGGGCCGTAAAGCACAATGCCCGAAATGAGCGAAGCAACGAAGACAAGCCCCATCAGGCCAAGGAAAAGTGTGCCTGCGATCCCTGCAAACATATCGTAATGCAAACGGAAGACGATATTCATCACCCCTTGGCCAAGCGGATAGTCATGCAGGAAATCGCCGGTCCGCGCGTCATAGATGTAGAATGCGGAAGCTTCCAGGGCATTGATATCCGCACCCATCCGGACAAACCACAATTCGGGTTCATCGGCGTTCCCGACCAGATACTGCACCTTGTCATCAGGCCGGCGTGAGGCCGCGTCGCGGACGATATCATCGATATTTGCGCGTTGTGCGGGATCCGCGACATCGGGCGCATCAATCGAATAGCCCAGCGCATGGTCGATCTCGTGATAAAAGATAAGCGGCAACCCTGTCACGCACAGCATCAGCAGGAACACCATGCTGACAAGGCTTGTCCACTTATGTACGAGAAACCATTTTTTTATCGCAGCAGGCGCCATCTTACCCTGTCCTGACCGTTACCAGCGGATTCCATAAGTCAGCGACACCGTCCGGCCCGGCCCTGTCGAATAGCCGAAGGGCAAGGCGCCGGCCTGACTCAGAACCGGGAAATAATCCTTGTTGAGAAGGTTTTGCACGCCGAGGTCAAAGATGCCGAACCGGGTGGTAACGCTCGCATAGAAATCGAAAATGACATAGGAATCGACTTCGCCATTGCCGAACTGCGTGCTGACAGGATTGCGTTCACCCGAATAGAGGCCCTGCAAACGCGTAACGATATTCTCGCGCGGGCTATAATCCGCATACCCGCTTATTTTTACGGGCGGAATACGGGTGGTGGGCAGGTCTTCCTCGTAATCGCCATCGCCATTGAGATCGACCTCCCCATCGAGCCAGGCGAAGCTACCGCCAAATTTTGTCCTGGCCCACGGCGTCGCGTTGGCCGACAGTTCCAACCCGTGAATGCGCTCAGGCTGTTTCACGATCACCAGTGCCTGATTGAAGGTTGTGCCATTGTCGGATTCGCTCAAGAAGCCGGCAAGGGACGCGTCCCAACTGGGCCGCATCACCCGAACACCAAGCTCATAATTATCAACGGTCTGCACTTCCGATTGCAGCACGGAGACATTCGTCGCCAGAGTGCTGGCAATGGAGCGCCCCAGATCGGCGAGAGAGAACCCCTGCGATGCACCACCGAATAATTCAATGGAATCCGTGACGAACAGGATTGCACTGCCGTTCAGCAATAGCTCGTCGAAGTCAAGCGTACCGCCACGCACAAAGATCGCATTGTCGTTAACGACATCATCGACATCGACGGAGATATCCTCATATCGCGCGCCGCCACGCAGCATCAGCCTGTCGCCGACAGGAACTTCAAGCTGTAGAAAGCCCGCATATGCATCCTGATCAAGCCTGGGTGTGGTGTCCGGCCCATCGAGTGCAGGTTGCTTCGTCTTGTCGTTGAGATAATCAAGCCCCCAAACGGCGTTGAATGACATCTGTCCAATTGTAACGGGCGTATCGATCGTCAGCCGTGCACCGCGTTTTTCGGAGTTGATTTCCACTTGGCTAAAGCCGGGAAATTTGGAAAAGCGTGTCGTCAGATCACCATAGTAAAGCTGTGCCTTGACACTGCTGCCCATGATCGAACCGTTACTGTAATCGAGATTGACAAGACTGTTTTCAGTGCCGGGTTTGGCAACATTAATGCCACCACGGGTTGCTGGCGTCTTGATTCGTAAGGCGGGGTTGCCGACCCCGATACCCGCGAAATCGCTGTCCTGTTGGATTTCAAATCGATTGATGGTGACGCCCAGACGCTGATCCTTGCCCTCGGGCTCATAACCAAGTTTGGCCAGGATATTATATTCATCGGTGTCGGCCAAACCACCTTGTACACCGAACGGATCGGCGGGGATGCGGTCGCCATCGGCGTCAAAAAAGCCGTTGCGTTGCACATAGGTGGCATTCACCAGATAGTCGAACGCATCGCGGCGGCCCGATGCCTGTATGCTGCCATGCAGTTCCTCGGAATCATCAACCTCGGTGGTCGAAAATTTGACCCCGACTTCCGCGCGGCCGTTGAAGGCGCCGTCTTCGGGGCGGCGGGAAATCATGTTGATCAATCCGCCTGTCGCGCCGAAGCCATAGACCGCCGTGCCGCCACGGACGACTTCGATCTGTTCGATGGCGCCTGAATCAATTGTATTCAACGACCGGCGCCCGTCGCGCAGCGGTGTCGATTGCGGTACCCCGTCAATAAGCGTGAGGAAATTCCGCCCGCGAAGGGTTTGCCCGAAGTCTGTTAATGCTTCCGTGCTGGGGCTGAAACCGGGCACGGTCTTGCCCAGGATCGCGCCGACATTGCGGCTGATACGGCTCTGCTTCTCAAGCTCGTCGCGTGTAACAACAGTGACTGACTGCGTCAGCTCAGAAGCAGGCGTTTCGGTTCGCGTCGCCGATACCACCACCGGGCCGAGATTTTCACCCTCGCTTTCATTATCTTGGTCAGCATAGGCCACAGCGGGCCATATCGATACAGAGAAACAGAGCATTGCGGCATGCCGCACAAATACAGACTTGTTAGCCATAACCATCCTTCGCCATACACGTGGCATTTTATTGAACGGTCCTGGCTGGCTGCCTAAGCTGGTGCGGGCTGTCAGTGGCTGGCTTGGACTTCAGGCGGGTGCGGCTGTTACCGCATCCCCCTATTTGAATTTGTTAGAAACACCGAGTTCGGGTGATATCCCTGAAGACATAACCCGCAGTGGCGTTTGATCCGTTGCATCCCGCTCGCCTCATATGCGGCAAGCCGGGTAGTTATGACCGGGATCACTTGCCCCTGATGTGGCGTTTCAGCGGAACGGGTTTGCTATACTACCTCCTAAATAACAATGCAACTCATTATCATCTGAAGCATCTGGTGCGGCAGCGCGCGCTAAACCGGCACGATATGCGGACAATCAAGATGCGGATGGGTAATCACTTCCACCGCAAGATTGAAGACCGTGTCGATCAAGGCCGGGGTCAATACCGACGCGGCATCGCCTATAGCGGCAACCTGCCCGCGATGCATCAGGACCAACCGGTCCGCATACATCGCCGCGAGATTGAAATCATGCAATATCGCCAAGACGCCCGCCCCCTGACGCGCTGCGTTCCGGGCAATTTTAAGTGTCGCGTGCTGATGCGCGGGATCAAGGCTTGCAATCGGTTCATCAAGCAGCAGATAGCGCGCCTGGTCTGTGGCCCGATCAGGCGACCTCTCGATCGGTGCAGGCAAATCGAGTTGCGCGAGGATACGCGCCAACTGCACACGCTGTTTTTCACCACCTGACAAGGTGGGGTAAATGCGGTCGGCCAGATGCGCGGCTTCGGTGGCTTCAAGTGCGGCAAAAGCGACATCCAGATCGCGTTTACGGCTGCTTTGGCCGGTATGCGGGGTGCGACCAAGCTGCACGACTTCCAACGCGCGAAAGCCAAAATTAAGTTCGGAAAATTGCGGCAATACCGCGCGTTTGCGCGCCAGCGCCTGTGGTGCCCAACTGAAAAGCGGCCGGCCATCAAGGGTTACGTCTCCGGCATCGGGCTTGCGGATCCCGGACAAGATGGCGAGCAATGTCGACTTTCCCGCCCCGTTTGGCCCCAACACGGCGACAAATTCACCGGCGCGTAGTCCGAGCGATACCGAATCGAGGATCCGGTGGCCATCCAGCGCAAGATCGATATCCACAGCCGCCAGCATTACCAGCCCCCGCCCGCTGGGCGCCGCAGTAACAGCCAAAGGAAAAAGGGGCCCCCGATACAGCTTGTCAAAATACCGACCGGCAATTCCGCAGGCAGAACGACTGTCCGCGCACCCAGATCCGCAAGCAGCAATATAGCCGCGCCAAGCAACATGGAAGCGGGCATCAATGTCCGATGATCGGGACCTATCAGAAGCCGCACCAGATGCGGCACCACAAGCCCGACAAAGCCGATAATGCCGGTCACAGCGACGGATGCGCCGGTCGTCAACGCCACCAATATGACAATCATGCGCTTGGTCTGTTCAATGTTGAAACCAAGATGCACCGCTTCGCTTTCGCCCAGTAACAAGGCATTGAGGTGCCGCGAAAACAAAGACAAGGCACCCGCCGCAACAGTGATGAAAAAGGTGGCGGGCAGAATTTCATGCCATGTCTTGCCGCCAAGCCCGCCAAGCAACCAGAAGTTCAGATCCCGTAACTGTTGATCGGTACTGACAAAGATCAACAACCCGATTGCGGCTGTGGTAATGGCATTGACCGCGACCCCGGCAAGCAGCATGGTCGCCACATCCGTCCGGCCATTGCGGTTGGCGATCCGATAGACCAGCCAAGTCGCGGCGAGCCCACCTGCGAATGCGGCGAGCGGCAGAAGATAGGCGCCTGGCAAAAAACGCACCGAGGCGGCGATCAGACTTCCGAAGACGATCATGGAAACTGCCGCCAGAGCCGCGCCGGCAGAGACGCCGATCAATGCGGGATCTGCCAACGGATTGCGAAACAGCCCCTGCAAAGCAGCACCGGAGATGGCAAGCCCCGCCCCGACCTGTATCGCCAGGATCGCGCGCGGCAGGCGTATCGCCATCAGCACGATCTCTTCGCGCCGCGCATATTCCCAGGGCAGTTCGAGACCGACTTGCGCCGCCAGAATGCTCAACACCTGCAGCGGAGCGATGGCAACCGCACCCGATCCCACCGCAAGCAGAAACGACACGAGCAGCAGGACGCATAACGCCCAAAGCAGGCGCGTCTTCCTGCTTTGCCTAAAACGGAAGGCCGGCAAGGTATCGGTAGCGGTATCAGCACTCATATTATCATACCTGGCATCACTCGCTTCCCGTCCCTATCGAGCGGCTGCGCCAGAAAGTCCCATTACCGAGACAGGTGACAATTCAGGATGCAGCAGGTGAGCCAGTTGGGAAGCCGCCTCTGCGATCCGCGGTCCGAAACCAAGCAACAGCAGCGCATCCATGGCAATGATCCGCTCCTCCGCAACGCCGGAGGACAGGCTGATTTCCGGTAACGTGCGAACCCCCTGCTTGCCCCCAAGAAGCGCCAAGGAACGGTTTGTCAGCAGAATGAAATCGGGTGCCGCCGCGACCAGCGCCTCTGGCGACAGCGGTTTGAACCCTTCGAACGCATCGATGGCATTGATGCCCCCCGCCAATTCGATAATACCCGCAGCCGAGGTATCGCGCCCCGCCGCCATCGGTGCACCGCCTTGCCCCACTGAAAGCAGAAACAGCACACGCGGTCGCGCCGACCGTTTTGCGATGGCCGACCGCACTTGTTCCAGGTCACGCCCGACCTGTTCACGCAATGCCATACCCCGCTCCGGCACGTCGACTGCACCGGCAATCTGTGTGATTTTCTCCGCAACCCCGGACGCATCGGGTGTATCGCCGATCATGATGACTGACACACCGGCTTGCTTGAGCTGGGTCAGCACTTCCGGAGGGCCAGCATCCTCAATCGCCAGAACAAGCGTCGGTTCAAGTGCCAAAATAGGCTCCGCCGACAATTGTCGCATATACCCCACATCAGGCTTTGCCTGTGCTTGGGCGGGGTAGAGGCTTGTCGAATCAACAGCAATGATCCGGTCCGCAAACCCGAGCTGATAAAGAATTTCGGTCACTGCGCCGCCGACGGAGACGATGCGGCTGGTATCGACAGCTCCGCCGGCAAGCGGCGCCTGCATTGCCATATGGGCAAGCTCGGCCCGTGCGGGATAGGCAGCACACAGCCACCCCGTCACCAGAAAACACAATTGTGCTGTGAAAAATTGCCGCGCCATCATACGGATAACCGTTTATCGGCGAGCGCGCCGACGAGCGCACGCCAAGCTTCCAATTCTGGCTGTCCGGGTTTTCGCGCACCGAACATCCATGCAATCTGGTTGTTGTTTTCATCGTAGAGCTCAAGCGAGGTAACGATCCCATCGGCTGTCGGCTTTTTCACCACCCAGGACTGTGCAATCCTGTCTTCGCGAAGGTGCAGATTGAAGTCCGCATCAAGCACATTGAACCAGGGACCGGTTCGTTTCAGCTGCTGAACCGGGCCTGTATGGATTTGTATGACACCTGCATTTCCTGCAAAAATCATGATCGGCAACTCAGCGTTTGCCGCCATATTCAAGGCCAGCTGAAAACTATCGTTTTCGACCCGATATGCCCAATCCTCACCGATTAACCGCAATGCCTGGACGCGGCCGGCGCCCAGATCCTGCAACATCGCATGAAAGTCATGCACATCCTGCAACGCCTGCCACCTGTCACGCAGCGCCGGTTGATCGATGGCTGCATCAGGGCGATCGGCAGGTGGAACAATGGCGGGAAGGATGTTGAGCGCTTCCCAATGTTCCGTATAGCGATAGCTTGCAACCAAAGCCTCATAGGCCGCAATATCGCTGTCGTCACGAAGATAGATTTTATGGACCGCCCGCCCGTCAACATCGAAGAATTGAAGGCTACGGCGCATGGCACTGTCGGTGGGTTCAAACACCGCAAAACCGAACGCCCAATGGTTGAGGAATATCCGCAGGTCAATCGCCTCGTTCAGCACAAGCCCCATATTCTGCATGATCGAGATTTTTTCGTACTGACCGACCTTTTCATGCACCACATTTTCATTGCGGGTAAGCGCCATGACAACGCCAAGGTCAGGCAGTTTTTTGATCAGTTCACCCCACGGCCCGGCCAGCCTCTCGACACCGTCGCCGCGGCGTGCCGCCAGCAGCTCAGCCTCACTAACGCCTAACGCTTCAGCGGCGTCTTTCTGACGGATGGACGACTGTTCCGCCCGCAATGCGCGCCAGCGCGCATCAAGCGTTCCATTCGTCCTGCTCGTCTCCGTACTCATGCTGTTGGTCATCTTCATGCGCTCCCGCTTGGTTTTCCTTACAATGACAAATTGTAGCCAATCGCTATCTTCAGGTTACGTCCGGCTTCCGGCGCATCCGTGAAGACGCGCGAATAGGATTTATCGAAGATGTTGTCGACGCCCAGATCCAGGCGAACACCGCGCAGCGGCTTAAACCGCTGTGGCTGCCAGGATGCGTAGAGATCATGGGCCGCATATCCGTCGCGGATATCGGCGACAGCGTTGACCTTTTCGAATTTATTCGCCGCCAGGACACGCCAGCCGAAGATGGACTCCATTTCATGCCATTTGAATGCCGCATCGGCGGTGAACTGATCAGGTGCCAGCACACCGAGCTTTGCGCCCGTCGCAAGGTTTTCGCCATCAAGCGTCGAATAACCAAGAGCAAGCCGCAAACGGGGCGATTCATAGGAGGCTTCCACTTCGGTCCCGCGAAGCGCCACGCGTGGAACATTGCCTGAATTGGTCGTGCCGTCGCAGTTACCGGGAATAAACGGGTTGCAGGTGATAAATGGCGCAGGCTGAACTACCACTAGGTCGATGAAATCATTACCGTCGATCAGGAAACGTGATGCCTTGAACTGCAACATGTCCTGGGTCTGTATGACGTCATCGAATTCCAGCGCAAAGCCGAATTCCGTCGTCTCGGTTTCCTGTGGTTTGAGATTGGGATTGGGAACGAAGCGGTTTGTAATGCCCGGGCCGATGGGAATGCGGAAATGCACGCCAGTCAGAAACAGCTCATCGAATGTCGGTGCACGGAACGCATGTCCGTAATTCGCGAATAATACTAGCCAGTCATTAGGCAGATAACTCATACCGATCCGCGGCGAGATACTATCTTCGCTGTTCGAAGTTGCAATCGAACTTGAGATATCAAACTCATCATAACGGACACCGGGAATAATCAGGACATCGCCGGGCATGATTCCGAAGGGTTCGGCGATATTGATTTCAGCTTGCGCGAACAGACCCAGGAAATCAGCTTCCGCATCGGGAACCCCACCGCGCGGACCGCCCCCTGCCGCACCGTCCTGCTTGTCACGATAAGCTTCCACCCCATAGGTGATAAGGGTCTGAATCGTCTCCATCGGCGCGAAGCGCGTGCGATTATCCAAACGCAGGCCAACCGTATCGACATCGCGTTTCAGCAACTCGCCAGCCGGCCCATTGCCCAGTGCATCAAGCCGCAACTCATCGGCCTCTATCGCCGTGTGATAGGCAAGAAAATCCAAATCCAGCCACCGGTTGGAAGGATTCTGATAACTATACGCACCACGCAGTGTGGTTGATCTGATCGCCTTTTCAACAAGGTCCGGTCCGCCAAGCCCCTGGCCGTTATTAGGTTCCTGCGCGTCATTGTCGAAAGCGACGATACTGGCCTCAAGCCGGTGATATTCTTTAAAGGCGTATTCTGCCTTTGCCATTCCCGACACCAGATCGTCATCGGCGCGATCAAGTTCCTGGTCATTGCCAAGTTCGATCGACCCCGAATCGCGCTTTGTGACACTACCGACAAGATCAAGATGTGGTTGCGGGCTTGCAAATACCGACAAGGTGCCGAGCTGTTCACGATTAACCGACTGATAGCCTGTGGATATTTGCGCGCCGAACCGCGTGCCCGGCGACAGGAGATCTGCGGCATCGACAGTTTCAAAAGCGATGACGCCGCCGGTGCCGCCGCTGCCGTAGAGCGCGGAAGACGCGCCACGCAACACCTCGACCTGCTTGAGCAGGGAGGGGTCAATGAAGAAACGGCCATCATGGGCCGAACCGAAATTCTGCCGCGCACCGTCCAGTAATGTAATAACATCAGGCCCGTCAAATCCACGGATAGTAGGGGTTTCACCGGTACGCCGCGGTCCGCCGGTAAATTCGACATTCGGCACAAAACTCAGAAAATCGTCCACGGTGCTTGCCTGCCGGGCCGTGATGCTCGCGCGGTCAATCACCGTCACCATGCCGGGATATTCAAGCGCACGCATCGGATTTCGGGTGGCTGAAACGGCAATTGGTCCTACCGACAGGGGAAGGGCACCGGTCTCGCTTTCCTGCAAAGCTGCGCCGGCTTCTTGAGGTGTCGCATTGTCTGCACCCGCGCCGTCCGGGCGCGGTTCCTGCGCATATGCCGCGCCAGCTGAAATCGACATTGCGCCGCATACCCCGATTGCAGCAACCGCAGCCGCGTAAAACAGATCGCGCGTAAATATTCTGCCAGCCATATAGCCCTCTGTTCTCCTCGAAGAGTTGAAACAAGATCCTGGCTGGCTGCCGATGGCGGAACCTGTAGGTGGCTGGCTGGGATAAAATTACATTGTGTACGGATATTTTTCGGCACAACCCGCTATACGGGCGGCCGATCTACTTTGTCAGTATGAGTTTTCCCTTGCTGGTTCGCTGCAAGCGATAGCGATCCCCCTGGTGATCGATGAAAATTTCCCGCGCCCCCGCAAAAATCTGATCGCTGCTGTAAGTCTGCGGCATTATCTGCGCCTGCTCACCCTTATCTGGCATCTGCTTTTGCTGCGGCTTGTGACTATCGCCCATCACTGTTCACTGCATTTCGTCATCGATACGCACCGGAGGGTGCCAAAATTCAGACGGATCACCTCATGCCACCTATCGCGACAGAAGCTGTCCCGCCTCACGACAAAAACATATTGATATTGCGAGTCATTTGCAATAGAAAAATTCATGACCATATTGAAATACGCAAAGCAGATCCGAGGCCGGCCCGAAAGCGGTTGACAGCCATCAGCCGCATGACGGTCACCGGCAAGCCAGCACCAAAGCTAGGCGATAAGTGGATCCGCCGCTTATGCGATTGACAATGATTTGCATCTATGGTTCGCTGGAAATCAGGAGGAAGCGCAAATGTATATTTGCCTGTGCAACCGGCACCGTGACGGTGATCTCAAGGAGCTTGCCCAGCAAGGTATTCGCTGCGTTCGCGCGGCTTATCAAGCGCTTGGGGGGGAACCGCAATGTGGGCGGTGCCTGTCATTCGCACAGGCACTTATCGATGCCATCCCGGCGGAGGCGGAGGCTTTGTTAACGCCCGCGAATGCCCCGCTCACTGTCTCTGAATAAAGCTGCCGCATGTATGCGTGGAAACATCTGAGCACCCGGCAAATCATTATCGCACTGATCTGTTCAGCTAAACGCCCAAAGGCAAAAGGTCGTCTGTTCACCCCTTCCAGAACTGAAATGAGCGATGATGTGATATCGCGCGATCCCACGGTGCGGACCGACAAGCAAAGCAATCCCGCACCCTCTTCAGATTAAACAAATTTCAGCAACCCGCTTTCACAGTGCCAGGTAGGCCGCAGCCGCAGCCGCCCTTCGGCGGCTCACGATTCAGGGGCGTGGGATTGAAGTTGGGCGTAATTTTGTTCCCCCATATGGGAAATTAACTGAAGCTGGGTTTCAAGCCAGTCGACATGGTCCTCCTCACTCTCGAGGATTTCTTCAAGTAACTGGCGCGATACATAGTCGCGCACCGACTCGCAGTGAGCAATACCCTCGCGCAGGACAGGGATTGCTGCCATCTCAAGCTTCATGTCGCATTCAAGCGCTTCCTTGAAATTCTCGCCGATCATCAACTTGTCGAGATCCTGAAGGTTGGGTAGGCCTTCGAGGAATAAGATGCGCTCGATCACCTTGTCGGAATGCCGCATTTCATCAATCGATGCATCATATTCAGCTTTCCCGAGCCGCGTTAAACCCCAGTTATTGAGCATGCGCGAATGCAGAAAATATTGGTTGATCGCCGTCAGTTCATTGCGAAGAACCGTATTGAGTATCTCAACTACTTTTTGGTCTGCTTGCATTTATCCTCCAGCCGGATGTTGCCCCGGTTATACCGATCGAAAAAAGATGACAGATTTCGCCAGTAAACTGTAGATGATTCACTCTGTCATAATTCACCTGTCCCGCGCTAGCCTCGATATTGGTCGCCATATAAACCGGTCTTGGCGGTCCCGAAATGGTCGCAGGAGCGCGAGTCGACTGCCATTACATCACCGCGCCCAACAAGCCGACACAGATGCGTTCGTGGAAAGCAGCAACGACCGACTGAGGGACGAATCCTGAACCAGACGCTAGACGCTGTTTCACCGGCTTGTCTGATTGCCATCTACAATTCGGGGATGGTTCTGGTCGCGGCCGTTCTGAGCAGTGCCTTGAGTTTAGAGAAGGCCTTTTCGATGGCTTTCCTGACGCCGGTGACCTTGTGGGCGGGCAAGTTGTCC
>CALAQW010000141.1 GCA_937888955.1 uncultured Alphaproteobacteria bacterium
ATGCGCCTGCGCCGCGCGTGAAGGCGAGGGCGCGGGGACCGCGGCTTGCGGTTTTGGGGGCGGCAAATCCGCGTCGCGCAGCACCGGTCGGTCAGGTTTTTCCGCATCCGACAATTTGCGGAGCTTGCGGTTTTTTAACGGCCGCGCCTCAGCCATCACCCGCGAGAACAGGGCGATTTCGTCGGCGGTGACGGGACGTCTAGATTTCCTGCCAGTCATCGCCATCCACCATCAGCACATGCAGGCGTTTGGGACCATGCGCCCCCATGATCATCGTCATCGCGATATCGGCGCTGCGCGACGGCCCGGAAATCAGATTGACCGCACGCGGCATCTGATTGTTGCGCGCGCGGCGCAACCTGTCCCAGCCCTCTTCCAGCGCGCCGACAAGCCGGCAGGAGGGCAGGATGGCGATATGGTTTTCGGGCAGAAAATTCATCAGCGTCGGCGCATCATCGCCTGAATGCATCAACAGACTGCCTGTTTCCGCAATACCGGCAAATGCCACAGATACCCCCGTCGCATCCTCAGGCGCGGGCACCCCTTCGCGAACTTCCCAGGGTGCAAGCGGTGCGCGGTCAAGCCCGCATAATACCGGATCAGGCTGCAATCGCAGCGGTCCGGTCACCGATTGCGCGCGCAGATAGTCGGCAATCGCGGGCAGGATCTGCGCCACCCCGCTCAGATGCTGCACCGTGCCGGCATTTGCGCCCATCCGGGTGGTAAAGGCGTCGCGCGCCTCAGCGCCTGTCACCTGGCCGCGCCGGGGCACAAGATTGCGCCCATGTTCCGACAACCGCGCCCGCACCGTCGCCGCGCGCGTGTCGTCACCGCCGACCGCCGCATGGATCCGGCCCAGAATTTCCGCCCGCGCATCAGACATCGCCGCGCCCCTTTTGCTGCCTGTCCTGCTGCGCGCGCCAGGCGGCCATGAAGCTTGTCGCCTCGGGCGCCGGAAAATCGCGCGCGCGGGTCCAGCCGCCGCCAAAGGGCAGATAACCCAATGCCCCGCGACCGCGCCCCAGACGCGACAAGATCCGCACCGACAGATCCGCCGCCACGCGATATAATCTTGGCCGCCGCGCCACCCAGCCCCAGCCGCGCAATGCCCACCGCTCGCGCCGCGTTATCATTCGTGTACGGAATGCATCTTCGCGCCATTCGCGCATCAAATCGGGCAAGGGAATCCGCATCGGGCAGACCGCCTCGCAGCGGCCGCAGAAGCTCGATGCAAAGGGCAGGGATTTGGCGGTGCCGAGCCCTTCAAATTGCGGGCTCAGCACCGCCCCCATCGGGCCCATATACGTTGTGCCATAACTATGCCCGCCGACGGCGGTATAAACCGGGCAATGGTTCATGCACGCCCCGCAACGGATACAGCGCAGAATATCGCGCTTGCGCGAATCAAGCAGCTCGCTGCGCCCGTTATCGAGCAGGATCACATGAAAGGCCGCCGGCCCGTCCATATCCTCGTCGCGTCTCGGTCCGGTGGAAAATGTGGTGTATACGGACATTTCCTGTCCGGTTGCCGACCGCGCCAGCACACGCAGCAGGGTTGCCGCATCCTCAAGCGTCGGGACGATTTTCTCAATGCTTGCGACAACGATATGCACCGGCGGCAATGATTGGGTCAGATCGCCATTACCCTCATTCGTCACGATAACGGTGGAGCCGGTTTCCGCGATCAGGAAATTCGCGCCGGTAATGCCGACATCCGCATCGATATATTTCTGACGCAGCAACTCGCGCGCTTCCGCCACCAGCGCACCGCCATCTTCAAGTCGTTCGGTCTTGCCATAGGCACGGTGATGGGTATGGAACAGGTCCGACACCTGATCCTTCGTCTTGTGGATCGCGGGACCGATAATGTGACTTGGCGGTTCATCCGCAAGCTGAATAATATATTCGCCGAGATCGGTTTCCACCGGCGTGATGTCATGCGCTTCAAGAAACGGGTTGAGATCGATTTCCTCGGCCACCATGGATTTGCCCTTGGTGACGGTTTTCGCATTGGCCTCGCGGCAGATATCAAGCACCGCCTGCCGGGCGGCGGATGCATCCGCGCACCAGTGAACATGCCCGCCCGACGCGATGACCTGACGCTCGAATTCCGCGAGATAAAGATCGAGATGATCAAGCGTGTGATCCTTGATCGCGGCGGCCGCATCGCACAGCGCCTCGAACTCCGGCAGGGCGGCGGCCGCACGACGGCGATTGCCGCCAAATCCGGCCGCGATCTGACGCAACGCCTGCTGCAGATGCGGATCGTGGAGCGCATGTTCCGCATTCTGGACGAATGCGGCGGGGCTGCGCCGCATCCGGGTTGCACTGTCGCGCTCACCCATTGCCGTCATCCCGGTCTTTTGACGCAGCGATCGGCGGCGCGTCGCGGCAACCGGCGAGGACTTCCGCAAGATGACGGAATTCAAGCGGCAGATTGCGTCGGCGCGCCCGGCCCGCCAGATGCAGCAGACAGCCAAGATCAAGCGCGGTGACCGTCTGTGCGCCGCTCGCCACAAAGGCATCGAGCTTGCGATCGGCCATGTGGGTGGAGATCTCGTCATATTTGACGCAGAAAGTCCCGCCGAAACCGCAACAGCTTTCCTTCTCCGCCGATTCAGTCAGCTTTAATTCCGTATGCTGATCGATCAGCGTACGTGGTTCTGCATCGACCCCGACCTCGCGAAGCGCCGAGCAACTGTCATGATAGGTGATATGACGCGCGCGCCGATCACCCGGTGTGTCCCCCTGCTGTACCGGCAGGGCGGCGAGAAAGGCGCTGAGCTCATATGTTTTGTCACAAAGTGCTGCCGCCTTGTCGCGATAGACCGGATCTTCGGAAAGCAGTTTCGGATAATGGTTGCGCAACATGCCCGCACAGGAAGCCGAGGGCACCACGACAAATCGGTAAGGCATCAGCAGATCGATAGTCTGCCTGGCAAGGGCGCGCGCATCACGCCTGTCCCCGGAATTATAGGCAGGCTGTCCGCAGCAGCTTTGCCCGTCAGGCACGGCCACATCGCATCCCGCCGCGCGCAGCAAATCGATCGCGGCAAAAGCCGCGCTTGGCCGGAACAGATCGATCAGACAGGTGGCAAACAGCGCCACCTCCCCCGGCGATGGACGGCTGGTTGAGACGTGTCGCTCCGCTGTCTGGCCATTGGCTGTCATTTTCCGTCCGCCGCCCCGATTGTTTGTCCTGTTCCTGCCGGCTGTTGCGCGCGCGGCCGGGGTAACAGGATAAAGATACGCCCGGACGCCGCCATTCTGCCCGCTATCGCGCCGGCGTCATCGCCCGAGCCCCAGAAAACATCACCGCGTACACTGCCTTTCAAGGCGCTGCCGGTGTCTTGCGTGACAAGCAACCCCTGAAAGGGTTCACTTTTACCATCGGCGCCGGTGGGGGCAAAGCTGTCGATCCAGACCGGCACACCCAGCGGATAGATGCCGCGATCGACAGCAAGGCTGCGGCGCGGGGTGAGCGGCACCCCTTGCGCGCCGAGCGGGCCGGCAGATCGATCATCGCCGCGCGGCAATTCGCGGAAGAAGATATAGGCCGGGTTATAGGCAAAAATCTCCGCCTGCCGGTCGGGGTTGTTCTCAAGCCACGCCCGGATCGCCTGCATCGACATTTCCGCGCGCGGCACCGCGCCGATCTCGATCAGTCGCCGGCCAATCGCCGCATAGACATGCCCGTTATCGGCGGCATAGCCGACCCGCATCACCCCACCCTCATGCAGACGGATGCGGCCCGACCCCTGAATATGCAGAAAAAAAGCATCGACCGGATCAGCAAGCCAGACCAGCACGCGTGCCGCGTCAACCCCTTCGCCACGCGCGATCGCCGCGCGATCCTGATAGGGTTGCAACCGCCCCGAGGCGACGCGACCGGCAATCCGCTGACCGCGCAGGGCCGGCCTGAACGCGCCCAGATCGACCATTACAAGATCATCGGGCGGGGCATGGAGCGGCACGGTGAAACCGGGGCGGCGGATAAGGCTGCCCGCAAGTTCAGGCTCATAATAGCCGGTGAAAAGGCCGTCTTGCGGGTCTGTCGGGCGCAATGCGAAGGCCGCGAATTCAGATGTCAGAAATTGCGCGATTGCAGCCCGGCCGGGCGTCGCATCGGCAAGCGATGATGCCGCGGCGCAGGCAGGGCGCCACGCCGCGACCGTGCCGAATTCGGCATGCGGCCCCATGGGACGGTCATCGGGCAGGCGTGACAACAGCGCGCAGGAGCGCGTGAATGCACTCAGAAATCCCGCGAAATCCTCAGCCTGCCATCCGGGCAGCCCGGTGATGGGCAACGGCTCAAGGGTAAAAGGGCTGTCGGTGGGGGCACCGCGCCATAATTCGGCAAACCAGGATTGGGCAAACCAGGGACGCAGATAAGGCGCGCTTAACAAACCGGCGGCAAAGAGCAATAATCCCGCAAGCCCGAGACCCGCAAACAACAAGCCGCGCGCGCGCGATTTCACCGGTTCAGACATGCGCCGATCTTCCGCCGCCAGCCATCGATCCGATCAGCCCGCCATCGCCCCGATCAGCCCGAAAGGGCGCTACTCGGCCGGGGTCGTTGCGATCAGCAACCAGTTTGGATCCTTGCTGCCGATATCGCGCGCAAATGTCCATAGCTCGCTGACTTCCTGGGGAACAGTGGGATGCCCCTGCAAGATCGCGCCATCGGCATTGCGGACCGCCGAGATCAGCTCGACCGAGAATTTGACCGTAATTTCCGCCATGGTGTCGTTCAGGGTGGCATCCGCCATCCGGACATCGGCCATCCGCACAAGCTCTGTTTCCATTGACTGGTTCTGGGTTTCCCGCTCTGAAATCGCCGCATCGAACTGCGCAAACACATCATCGTTCAACAGCGGGCGCAGCGTTTCGCGATCCCCCTTCGCAAAAGCGGAGATGATCATTTCATAGGCCTGCCGCGCACCGGTCAGGAAATATTGCGGGTTGAAACTGCGATCGATGAGCTGAATTTCGGTGAGGCTTTGCGCCAGCGGGGAATCAGGAACTATTCCCATGCTTTCATCGCTTGCCCAACCTTCCGTTTCGCTGCCGGGCAGGCGCACCACATTATCGTCGCGCCGTTCGTCGGGCGAGGGGGTTTTCTGCCGCCGGATCGCATCTTCGGGGCGTTTTTCATTGCCGGAGCGCGTGCCCAGCACACTGCGCAGCCGCAGCAGGATGAACCCGGCGATCAACGCAAAAAAGATAATGTCTATGAACTGAAAGCCCTGGCCCATTCGATCCAGCCTTGATTTTACACCCTAACTTACTGATTTTATGCAGATATTCCGAAAGCGAAAAATTTCCGGTTTGGCACCCTTCATCAAGGTGGCGCGCCCGCAAAAAATACCTGCCCGCACTATCACACCCTTTTAACCTCAAGGAAGTGTTACCACGTGCGGAGAAGGATTTACTCTAACCCCCAAGCACCGGCCCGGTCTAGGGCTTGTTCCGATTCGGGGAAGCAGATCCGACCATCGCATGTCATGTATCTGTGTGTCATGATAGTTAACAGGTAAGTGCCGTCCAAAGAAAGGGCAAGCGTGGGCCAGCTGATATTCTTTCTCTTTGTCGCGATTCCCATCATCGAAATCGCCATTTTCATTCAGGTCGGCGGTTGGCTGGGGGTCTTGCCGACGGTGGGGCTGATTGTACTCACCGCACTGGTCGGCACCTTGCTGCTGCGCTGGCAGGGGATGGCCACGCTTGGCCGCGCGCGTGCGGCTATCGATCGCGGTGCGATGCCGGTGGCCGAGCTTGTACACGGGCTGTTTCTGCTGGTCGCCGGGCTGTTATTGCTGACACCGGGTTTCGCCACCGATTTGCTGGGACTGTTATTATTCATCCCCGCCATACGGCTGTCGGTCGGCGGTATCATCCTGCACCGGCTGATCCGCCAGCAACAATCAGGCAGCAAACAAGATCGCGGTGGGCCAATCGTCATTGACGGCGAATATGAGGATATTTCCCGCACCGACCCCCCCAAGGATCACCGGATCGACCGATGAGCGGGCAAAAACGGGCGGCTTCGGACTGCTATTGCGGCTTGGTTCCGCGTTCTTTCCATGCTAGCCAAACGATCACTTCAAATTGGCAAGCGGACCGATAGAGCAAATGAGCGACGAAAATCAGCAGGACACACCACCCCCCGCGGAGAACGGTCAATCAGCGCCCGAAAATCCGCCAAGGCTTGCCATTCTGACGCAATATGTGAAGGATTTCTCGTTTGAAAATCCAAACGCACCAGCGAGCCTGATCCAGGGCAATCCGCAGCCCAATATCAATGTATCGGTCGATGTGCAGGCGCGGCGCAGCGGCGAGCAGAATTTCGAGGTCGATCTGCATATCGCGATCGAGGCGAAGCAGGGCGACAATGCGGTTTTTGTGACCGAGCTTGTCTATGCCGCCTTATTCGCGCTGGAAAATATTCCGGCTGAAAATCTGCAGCCGGTGCTGCTGATCGAATGTCCGCGGCTGATCTTCCCATTTGCGCGCCGGATTATCGCCGATGCCACCCGCGACGGGGGTTTCCCGCCCCTGATGCTGGATCCGATCGATTTCGCGCAACTCTACCAGCAGCAGATCGCGGCCGCGCAGGCACAGGCGGCGGAAGCCAACCAGCCCAATTAGCAAGCACGCAGCGGCGCGAACGGCCTAACGCTTCTTCCAGATTGCCGCGCCGGGGAATTGCGCGACAAATTCACGATGTGCGCGGCTTTCGCTTTCAGTGAGCCGCGGCGCAAGCGGCACCGGACGCTGCGGCTGGGTTTTCGTGCCCAGAGCGGCCTTGTCGCGCGGTCCCTGATCCCGGTTCCCGGCCATATCGACCGCGCCGCCGCTCCCCGCGACACCCGCTTCCCAGGCAAAACCGCGCTGTCGGCCGCCGATCAGCTCGAGATAAACATCGGCGAGCAATTCCGCATCAAGCAGCGCGCCATGAAAAGTCCGCGAGGAATTATCGATATTGAAGCGCCGGCACAGCCCGTCCAGACTGTTCTGCGCACCGGGAAATTTCCGCCGCGCAATCATCAGCGTGTCGACAGTGCGGCCCGGCGGTAACTTGCCATAGCCGATCCGGTCAAATTCCGCGTTCAGAAAACCCAGATCGAATGCCGCATTGTGAATGATCAACGGATCGCTTGCCAGAAAGCTGTTGAGATCATCGGCAATGACGGAAAATTCCGGCTTGTCCGCCAGAAAATCCTCGGTAATGCCATGTACTTCTATCGCCGCCTCGGCGATCTGGCATTTCGGGTTGATATAGCGATGAAAGGTGTTGCCGGTGGGAATATGATTCTCAAGCTCGATACAACCGATTTCGATGATCCGGTCGCTGCGGACATCAAGCCCTGTGGTTTCTGTATCCAGGACAATTTCCCGCATTATGTTTCCTTTTCGGCGGCCCGTAACCGGGCCTCGGTTTGCGCCCAGACCTGCGCGCGGCATGCCTTCAATTTTGGCAGTAATGCTTTTACCTGCGCAAAGGCCGCATCAAGTCCCTTGTCGGATTCAATGATAAAATCAGCCCGGGCGCGCTTTTCCGCATCGGGCACCTGCTTGGCCAGAATAGCGTCGAATTTTTCCGCCGTCATGCCGGGGCGCTCGAGCACACGTTGCTTCTGCAGTTCATAAGGCGCACTGACGACGACCACGCAATCGACCCGTGCTTCGCCGCCGGTTTCATAGAGCAGCGGCACATCGACCACCACAATCGCCTCACCAGCCGCCGCCGCGTCGCGCAGAAAGTTGATCTGTTCCTGGGCAACGAGCGGATGCACGATGGTTTCGAGTTTTTTCATGGCGTCGGGGTTATTGAGGACATGTTTGGATAATTCATCGCGATTGACCCCATTCTCATCGCTCACCCCGGGAAATGCCGCCTCAAGCGGGGCAACCGCCGGCCCTCCGGCTTCATAAATCCGGTGAACAGCCGCATCCGCATCGTAAACCCGCACCCCCAGTTCGCGAAACATGCGCGCGGTTTCAGATTTTCCCATTCCGATCGATCCGGTCAGTCCGACAATCACCATTCCTCTGTTCCCCTTCCGCTTCTGGCCGCGACGATCATGTTATCACCCGGCTGCGCCGATATCGGCAAGCAGACGCGCCCTCAATGTCGCATCGACTTCCGGCTCGACACCGAACCAGGCGGCAAAACCCGGTCGCGCCTGATGCAGCAACATGCCAAGCCCGTCGACCGTGCGATTGCCGCGTGCAGCCGCTGCACGCAACAAAGCTGTCTGCAGGGGAGTGTATACGATATCGTTCACCAGCGCGGCCACCGGTAAAAGATCAAGCGACAAATCAAGCGCTGCCTTGCCCTCCATACCCAGCACCGAACTGTTCACCACAAGGTTCACATCGGCGCAGGCCTGTTCGCGCCGGTCCCAGTCATAAACCTGCACCGGGCCGCCAATATCGGCAGCCAGTTTCTCGGCATTGTGGCGTGTCCTGTTGACGATCCGGATTTCCGGTGCGCCCGCATCGCAAAGCGCGGCCAGAATGGCCCGCGCCGCGCCGCCCGCACCGATCAGCAAGGCCGGCCCGTCTTCCACGCGCCAATCCGGTGCGGACAGCCGCAAATTTTCCATGAAGCCGAACCCGTCGCTGTTCGAGCCGAAAAACCGCCCCTCGGCGTCAATCACCACCGTATTCACCGCACCGATACGGCGGGCATTCGCATCCACCGCATCGCAAGCGGCAAGCGCGCGTTCCTTATGCGGCACCGTGACATTGCATCCCACGAAACCGCGATCCGCCAGCGCGCGGAATTCGGCGTTGAAATTTTCAATATCGATCGGTATCGGCTCATAAGAACCGGCAATGTGATATTTTTGGAGCCAGTAGCCATGCAACAACGGGGAACGCGAATGCGCAACCGGCCAACCTACAACGCCCGCCCGTCTGACCCCGGTTCGATTGTCTTCATTTTTGTGCAAAAGGTACCTCATATTCCGGATACTGACGAAGGAACGACAATAACGGCAGCAATGGCAATCCGAGGATTGTGAAATAATCGCCCTGAATGTCGGAGAATAAATGCGCGCCAAGCGATTCGATCTGATATGCCCCGACGGACGCGCAGATCCCCTCACCCGCTATCATCAGATAATGGTCCAGAAACCGGTCACTGAAGTCCCGCATGGTCAGCCGCGCGCGCGCTTCATAAGACCACAGGATATTGTTCTGACGCGCCACGCAAACCGCACAGATCAATTCATGCGTATCACCGCGCAACTTCATCAACATCTGACGCGCCGCATCCAGATCCGCCGGCTTGTCGCATTGCCTACCATCATGCACAAGTATCTGATCGGCGCCGATGATCAGTTGATCCGCCAAGGATTGTGATACTGACAGTGCCTTTGCCTTTGCCAGTTCAAGCGCCAGTTCGGAAACCGGATAATGGCGCGCGCGCAAATCCTCTTTGAGCTGATCTTCATCAATCAGCGGTGTCATAACCTCGAATTTCAATCCGGCATCGGCTAATATTTTTCGCCGCGCCTGACTGGCGGAACCGAGAACAAGCCCGCTCATGAGGCATCGCGTTCTGTCAGCAGATTAAGGATGGCGGCGGCAGTTTCTTCGACCGACCGCCGGGTAACATCGATGACCGGCCATCCATGACGGGAGAAAAACCGCCGCGCAAAACGTATCTCTTCCGCCACTTTTTCAGGATCTGTATACTGACTGTCCTGCGGTTGGTCGATTGAACGCATCCTGTTGCGACGAATATCGACCAGAAGATCGGGGCTCGTTGTCAGCCCGACGATCAACGGCCCGCGTAAATTTTCAAGTGCGGCAATTTGCGGCGTACCAAGAACAATCGGGATATTGGCCGCCTTCAGCCCGCGATTGGCGAGATAAACACAAGTCGGTGTTTTCGAGGTCCTGCTGACGCCGGCAAGCACGACATCGGCTTCCGCGAGATCGTCGCCCAGTTGCCCGTCATCATGGGCCATGGTGTATTGCAGCGCCGCGATACGCTCGAAATATTCCTCATCAAGTGCATGCTGCCCGCCTGGCCGATGCGTCGTCTCCGCCCCGAGATAATTACCGATCATCGAAATCACAGGGTCAAGCAAGGACAGACAGTTAATACCCCGTGCCGCGCAATATTCTTCAAGCTGCATCCGCAGCGCATCATTCACCAATGTATAGATAACGATCCCCGGGGCATTGGCCACCTGATCAAGCACCCGCGCAAGATGCCGTTCGGTCCGGACGAGGGCATAGCTGTGGGTGATCGGAACGCCTGTGTCAAATTGCGCCATGGCGGCTTTTGCCACAGCGTTCAATGTTTCACCGGTCGCATCCGAAATCAGATGCAGATGAAAATAGATGCCAAGACGATTGGAACGGCGGCTAGGAACGGGCGCCATGCAACACTGCCTTTCGCCAAACCGGCTGTCCCGGTGCGGATTGTGAATTACGGGAATAACGGGGACAAGTAACCTGTTTTGCCGCGATCGTATTTTTCCTCACAAGAACATTCCCACTTCACCCATCGTCATTTTCACAGTGAATAGATTTATCGTCAGATTGTGGATAAAAAAATCGCCGCTTCGGGCACATGATGAACTCACCGATAATATGATTATCCGGGTTTGTTTTTGCTGATGAATCCGTGATCGGCAGGTTTGCTGAATTCATTATAGCAAGCAATCGTCCGCTGATTGACTGTGGAAAAGTCCGGCATAATATTTTATCCCCATAATTCAGCGCCACAACAACATCATCATCTTTCTATATCTATATAATTGATATGACCTAAGATGGGGATAAAGCCTAAAAGCGTAAGTCACCTGACCAATCGAAAGATAATCCTATCTCTTCTCAGACAAAACTCTTGCTCGAAGCCTTACGGGGAAAAAAAACCCATCGTCCGCCAATCTGGCTGATGCGCCAGGCAGGACGGTATCTTCCCGAATATCGTGAGGTTCGCCAGCAGGCCGGCACTTTCCTGGATCTCTGCTATTCACCGGATCTCGCGACCGAGGTCACATTGCAACCGATCCGCAGGTTCGGTTTTGACGCATCCATATTATTTTCCGACATTCTGGTGATCCCCGATGCGCTGGGTCAGAAGGTCGAATTCAAGGAAAATATCGGACCTGTCCTGTCACCGATAATCAGATCCGCCGCCGATCTTGACAGGTTGCGCCCGGATGAGGCGATTGACCGGCTGGGACCGGTTTTTCAGACAGTTCGAAATCTATCCTCCAGCTTGCCGAAAGATGTCACGCTGATCGGCTTTGCAGGCGCACCCTGGACGGTTGCGACCTATATGGTTGGTGGCGAGGGATCGCGCGATCAGGCCGATACACGGCTTTGGGCCTATGCGGAACCGGCGGCATTTGAACAATTGATCGAAACGCTGGTCGATACCACAGCCGCCTATCTCGTCGCGCAAGTCGATGCCGGTGCCGAGGTATTGCAGCTGTTTGATACCTGGGCCGGATCACTGCCCGAGCGGGAATTCGAGCGTTGGTGTATTGCACCGGTCGCGCAAATCGTTAAGCAGGTGAGGGCAAAATATCCGGCCATTCCGATTATCGGCTTTCCGCGCGGCGCGGGTCTGCGCTATGCGGATTTTGCGCAGCGCACCGGCGTGAACGGGGTCAGCATCGATGTGACCGTGCCGCTGGATTTCGCAAAAAATACGATACAGCCCAACTGCGCGGTGCAGGGTAATCTCGATCCCTTGTTGCTGGTCAGTGGTGGCGCGGCGATGACACAGGAAGTCGCAAGAATTCTGCAGACCTTTGACGACGGGCCGTTCATCTTCAATCTGGGGCACGGGATCGTGCCGCAAACCCCGATCGATCACGTTGCTGCATTGGTTGATCAGGTCAAAGGCGTCAAAGGCTAAGCGCGGATATGGCTGTATCCAGACAGGCGCGAATTGCGGTTATTTTGTTCAATCTGGGCGGGCCGGACAGTCTTGATGCGGTCAGGCCGTTCCTGTTCAACCTGTTCAACGACCGCGCGATTATCAATTTGCCGCAGCCGGCGCGTTGGTGTCTGGCGCAGCTTATCTCCCGTCTGCGGGCGGGTACGGCATGTGCGATCTATTCCGAACTTGGCGGCGCGTCGCCAATATTGCCGCAGACCGAGAATCAAGCGCAGGCGCTTGCAGCGCAGTTGGCATCACGAGGCTTTACCCACAGCAAATGTTTTATTGCGATGCGTTACTGGCATCCTTTCGCGGAAGAAACCGTTGCGGCGGTCCGTGAATTTGCGCCCGATCATGTGATCTTGCTGCCGCTTTACCCGCAATTTTCGACGACGACGACACAATCCTCGCTTGAGCAATGGCGCGGCTTGAGTGCCGATCTGGCAGCGCGGGAGCATGTGATTTGCTGTTATCCGGAAGCCGCAGGCTGGATTGCGGCGCAAGCGGATCTCATACAAGCGTCGCTGGCAGGAATGGCCGCGGATGTGCCGGTGCGATTGCTGTTTTCTGCCCATGGCTTGCCAAAGAAAATTGTCGATCAGGGGGATCCCTATCCAGGGCAGGTTGCGCAAACGGTCGCCGCGGTCGTCGACAAGCTCGATATGGCTGCGCCGGTTGATTATGAAATCTGTTATCAAAGCCGGGTCGGACCGTTGGAATGGATTGGCCCGTCGACAGAAGCTTGTCTGGAAAAAGCGGGTGAGGAAGGAAAGGCCGTTCTCGTCATTCCGATCGCATTTACGTCCGAGCATTCTGAAACGCTGGTCGAACTTGATATCGAATATCGCGCGGCGGCCGAGAGATTTGGCGTGCGCGAATATATCCGGGTGCCGACCGTCAGCAATCATCCCGCATTCATCGCAGGGCTTGCGGATCTCTGCGAAGCGGCCCTCGCCTGCGATGTGCTTTGCGGAATGAATGGGACGGATCGTAATTGTCTCGGTTAGAGAAACGGGATCGGAAGGCAAAGGTAAGTGCTTGATTTTCTGAGCGAATGGTATCTCTGGATCAAGAGTTTGCATATTGCGGCCGTGATTGCCTGGATGGCGGGCATGATGTATCTGCCGCGGCTTTTTGTGTATCACTGCGATGCGCCTGCGGGCAGCGCCCAATCGGAAACCTTCAAGACCATGGAACGCAAATTGCTGCGCGGAATCATCAATCCGGCCATGGTTGTGACATTTCTGTTGGGTGGGCTCTTGCTCGTGACGCCTGGCGTGATCGACTGGTCGGATGGCTGGATCTGGGTCAAGCTCGGTTGCGTCCTGGTGCTCGGGGCGATCCATGGGATATTCAGCAAGTGGCGGAAGGAGTTTGCGGCGGATCAAAATACCCGGCCGGCGAAATTTTACCGGTTGGTAAATGAAATTCCGTTTGTTTTCCTGCTGGTTATCATTGTCATGGTGATTGTCCGGCCGTTTTAAGCCGCAAAGGCATGGCAGGGCGACAGACAGTAATTACTGTTTGACTTTTACGCTATTCATCCTATTTATAACGGTAACCGGGTTTTCTCCTGGGCTTTTCCGATGTTCTCTATTGCGCCATGGCCACGCATCCGGCTGGCTTGGCGGGTAGGTACAATTTCTGACTTTCCGGCACTTCGTATAATCCGCTACATCGTCCCCCGTGTAATCCGGCGATCAGGTTAACGGAATGTCTGATTCCTAACAGTGATGACAGGGCCGATTATTTCCATGGATATTCAAGAGTTGAAGCTATCCGATCTTAAGGCGAAATCGCCGACCGAACTTCTTGCATTCGCTGAAGAGCTGGAAGTCGAAAATGCCAGTACATTGCGCAAGCAGGATATGCTGTTTGCAATTCTCAAGCAGCTGGCCGAGCAGAATATCGAGATTACCGGCATCGGTGTTCTTGAAGTACTGCAGGACGGGTTTGGATTTCTGCGCTCGCCCGAGGCGAATTATCTGCCCGGTCCTGACGATATTTATGTCAGCCCCAATCAGATCAGGCGGTTTTCCTTACGCACCGGCGATACGGTGGAAGGGCGGATCCGCAGCCCGAAAGACGGCGAGCGGTATTTCGCCTTGCTGAAAGTGAATTCGATCAATTTTGAGGATCCGGATCGGGCACGGCACAAGGTACATTTCGACAATCTGACGCCGCTTTATCCCAATGAACGGCTGAAGCTCGAGATGGACGATCCGAAATCGAAGGATTTCACAACCCGGGTCATTGATCTTGCGGCACCGCTTGGCAAGGGACAGCGGGCACTGATCACCGCGCCGCCACGTACCGGCAAGACGATGATTTTGCAGAATGTCGCGGCCGCAATCGCGGCAAATCATCCCGAATGCTATCTGATTGTGCTGCTGATTGATGAGCGGCCCGAAGAAGTGACCGATATGCAACGCTCGGTGCGTGGCGAGGTGGTAAGCTCCACCTTCGATGAACCGGCGCAGCGGCATGTGCAGGTGACCGAGATGGTCATCGAAAAAGCCAAAAGGCTTGTGGAACATGGCCGGGATGTGGTGATCCTGCTCGATTCCATCACCCGGCTGGGGCGCGCTTATAATACGGTCGTGCCGTCATCGGGCAAGGTGCTGACCGGCGGTGTCGATGCGAATGCGTTGCAGCGGCCGAAACGGTTCTTTGGCGCCGCGCGGAATATCGAGGAAGGCGGCTCGCTGACGATCATTGCCACGGCGCTGATCGAAACCGGCAGCCGCATGGATGAGGTGATCTTCGAGGAATTCAAGGGGACCGGTAACAGCGAGATCATCCTTGATCGCAAGGTGTCCGACAAACGTGTGTTCCCTGCCATCGATATCACCCGTTCAGGTACGCGGAAGGAGGAATTGCTGGTGTCTCCAGCGGATCTTTCCAAGATGTTCGTGCTGCGCCGTATCCTCAATCCGATGGGCACGGTGGATTCGATGGAATTCCTGCTCGACAAGCTGCGCGGCACAAAGAGCAATGCGGAATTTTTCAATTCGATGAATACCTGAGAATACCTGACAAGCGAGCGGATTTGCGGCTTGTCAGCCAGCAGGCCTGGAAATGTCACGTCAGGCGGATTTGCACGAAATTCGGGTATTCTGAATAGTTCAAAGGCGGTTTTGTCGAAAAAACCGCCTTTTTTGCTGTCTGACAGGAAATGATTGGCTAGTCGAAAGCGGATTTTGCTTTCGCTAACCCCAGAGCCCATTCCCGTGGGTCGATCGCATATTCCTGCCGGAAACGAGCGAGATGAACGAAACGGTCCATCAGGCCGTAACAAACGACGATTTCCTTGTCCGCGGGTTCCCAATAGGCATTGGCCTGACCACAGCTCCGGAAGATAATTTTCACTTCCTGGGGAAATTGGTACTGGCTGTCGATCTCGGTGATAAATGCCGGAAGGATGGACGCGTTCGTCAACCAGTTCTTGTATGTCGCCTGTTTGGGTGTGTCGGTCCTGTCGAAAATCAGTTTGAGCTGGCTGTCTGATTTTTCGTTTCGGAAGGTATTTTGCAGGAATTTAAGGCCTTTTTCGGCCTTCTGAAAGTCTTCGGGGCATAATTCTGCACGATCGACCGGAATCTCATTCGCGATGGCGAAGTCTTTGAGATGGTCGGGATCGCGGCCATAGGTCAGGCAGGAGAGGTCGTAAAGCCGCTGAATTTCGAGCGAATGCGGGTCCGAATAGGCAATTTCCATCTGATCCTGCTCGATAATCGTCCATTCAACGCGCCAGGCATCGATGATTGCCTGTAATTTGTCGATCATTGTCTGGGGCAGCGCGTCGTTGCCATCGCGGGTAAGCAACAGCATGATCGCCAGATGGTCGGCAAGATCTTCTTCGCGGCCAAGGACCGGAAAACCGATTTCGTCGATCAGCAAATGGACAAGCTCGTGCACGACACTGAATTCGGTATTGGCAAGGATGAATTGCTGCAATTCCGGGTCCGTATCGTCGATGGGAGATTCCTGGGCCATTGCAGGGAAAAGACAAAATCCAAGCAAAGCTATCGAGAGAAGAAAAAAATGCTTTGCTGGTCTGATGATCCGCTGAAAGCGTGGCATTTGCCGCATGAAAGCGCATCCCCCGTAACCGGTGAGCGAAAATTCGAATAGCTGTTAAAAAATACTGCTATATCAATGGGTTAATAAATAAATGTGCGATGCGGCCGGAAATTTCAAGAGACTGTGTTTGAACAAGCAGAAGGGGCGGCCGGATATCAGTTGTGAAATGATCCGGCCGCCCGGGAATCGGGTTCAATGCTATTTCAGATTCTTCTGGAAGAAATCCAGTGTCCGCTGCATGGCCAGGGCTTCTGCGGCAGCGTCGTAATGTTCGCCGCCTTTTCTGGCAAAGGCATGATCCTGTTCGGGATAATCATGCAAGGTGCAATGCGGGTTGCCGTCCAGCCCCGCATGCATGGCCTGTTGCATTTCCGGCGGAACGAAGCTGTCTTTTCCCGCGATATGCAGCATCAGCGGATTTGAAATATTGCCCGCTTCATCGATGAGGTCGGGAATATTGACCCCGTAATAACCGACGGAGGCATCCGCATCGGTACGCGTGGCTGCGAGGTAGGCCATCATGCCGCCAAGGCAAAAGCCCACCGTGCCGACCTTGCCGGTGCAACCGGACAGACCGCGCAATGTTGTAATGGTTGCGGCAACGTCTTGCGCACCCTTGTCCCGGTCAAACTGACCGAACAGGGAAAATGCCTTGTCCCATTCTGCCTTGCTTTGATCGGTGATGTTGACGCCGGGCTCGATCCGCCAGAACAGATCCGGACACAGGGCCACAAAACCCTTGGCGGCGAAATCGTCGGTTATGTCGCGCATGACCTGATTGACGCCGAAAATTTCCTGAATAACGACGATTCCGGGGCCCGAACCGGAGGCCGGTTTGGATAAATAACCCATGAAATCCCCATCCGGCGTTGAAATTGTGATCTCTTCTCCGCTCATATCTACCTCCCTGTTGTGAAATAGCGCCCGGCGCAAAGCCCGGTCCACTAACGCGTCGCGCGTCAAATCCGTATGCCCCGGCCGATCCATATCCGGTCCCGGGTTTTGTTAGTCTAACGGGTAAAAGCCTCTTGTTTGAACCGGCAATTTGCGGCCGGGGCTTATCGATGCCTGTTTAAAAGCGTGCTGTGGTCGCTGGCTGTTCGCGGCGTTTGATCGGATCGATCGCGTCCGCAAGCATGCCCGGATCGGTCAGCGGTAACGAACAGCTTGTACCGATGCAGACATAGGCGGTGGCCCGATCGTCACGTTGCGTCTTGCCCCTGACCGGATGATAGCGGGGCAGATCCTGTCCCGGGCTGACGACGGTGACGACCTTGTCGGGCACACATTGGGAATAAACCGCTTGCAGCAAGGATTGGGTATGTTTGTCACCGCGTTCGCCGATGATGACGATTTGCACGCCCATTTCGGTGAATTCGAAGGCGTTGAGCAGGCTGGCAAGGGGCAGGAAGTTCTTGCGAAACTCGCCGCCGAACGCTTCCACCGTGGTCAGGGCGCGTTCGCGGTAATTGGCATCGCCCGTAAGATAGTAAAGCCGTGCCAGCACTTCGGTCATGACGCTGTTGCCGCTCGGGGTTGCCTGATCGGTCGCCTGACGGGTACGCGCAACCAGGTCGTCCGCATCCTCGGGGGTATAGAAATAGCCGCCATTGCGCGCGTCCCAGAACAGGCGGTTCGCGGTATCCACCCAGGCCAGCGCATCGTCGCGGTACGCATCGATCCCCGTCAGCTCGTGAAGCGCCAGCGCCGCGCGGCTCATCTGCGCGTAATCGTCAATAATATCGGCGTCTTTTGCCTTGCCGTCGCACCAGGAATGGCAGAGCCGGTTATCCGGTCTGCTCATCTTGCTGTGGATGAAGTGATAGGCATTGGCGGCCATTTCGAACCAGTCCGAACGATTGAATATCGCCGCCGCATTGACAAGTGCGGTGATCATCATGCCGTTCCAGTCCGCAAGAACCTTGTCATCACGGCCGGGACGAACCCGTTTGTCCCGCGCGGCGCGCAGTTTGTCGCGCAGCAGTGCAAGCCGCCGTTCATCCGCATCCGATGCCAGTTCAAGATTGGCCGAGCGGTTGAGAATGTTATTGCCTTCCCAATTGCCGGCCGGCGTTACGTCATAGTGCTTTTTGAAGAATTTGGCGTCGATGCCGAGGACATCGTCGATTTCGGCCTCGGTCCAGACATAATATTTGCCTTCCTCGCCCTCGCTGTCGGCATCGAGTGTTGCGGCAAATCCGCCATCGGGCAATACCATCTCATTTCGCAGCCAGGCGACGGTTTCGAAAATACGCCAGGCATAAAGCGATGAGTGGGTATTCTGCCAGACATAGGATAGCAACTCGATGAGCTGCGCGTTGTCGTAGAGCATTTTTTCGAAATGCGGGACCAGCCATTGCTCGTCTGTCGAATAGCGTGCAAAACCCCCGCCAATATGATCGTAAATGCCGCCCTGGCAGATATTATCCAGTGTTGTCAGGGTGGTTTTCTTCATTGCCTCGTCGCCGAGCCGAAGATAGCCGCGCCAGAGCGTTGCGAAAATCGATGTTTGCGGGAATTTCGGTGCGCCGCGCAGGCCGCCGCGGACGGGATCGATTTGCCGGACGAGGCCGCGCGCCGCGAAATCCAGAACTTCAGGATTGATCGCCGCTGAATTTGCCGTTTCTGCCATGTTGCGTAACGCTTCCTTTAATGCTTCTTGATTGTTTTTAACTTTGCCCGGTTCCGATTGGAAGACGTTGTGCACTTCCTGCAGCACCGCTTTGAAGGATGGCCGGCCGAAACCGGCTTGTTTGGGAAAATATGTCCCGCCCCAGAACGGATCGCCTTCGGGTGTAAGGAACATGGTCAGCGGCCAGCCACCGGGTTGGCCAAGCAGAATGAGCGCGTTCATATAGATCGCGTCGACATCGGGACGTTCTTCGCGATCGACCTTGATATTGATGAAAAGCGCATTCATCAGGTCAGCGGTTTCGGGATCTTCGAAACTTTCATGCGCCATGACATGACACCAGTGGCAGGCGGCATAACCAATTGACAGAAGGACAGGCTTGTTCTGCGCCCGCGCCGCCGCAAATGCGTCGGCGCCCCAGGCATACCAGTGGACCGGATTATCTTCATGCTGGCGAAGATAGGGGCTTGTTTCCTCTGCAAGCCGGTTATGTGTCATGACTTGTCCTTTATGTCTGCATGGGTTGCAAATGCATTGCAGCCGGACGAGGTGCTACGCATATTCTGTGCTGCGACATTAATGCGCGGGCCGCGGGACGCCAATAGAATAGACGCTTGTTGTGGATATGGATCTGTTATCCGAAAGGAAAAGAGCCGATGAAAATCAATGTGACAGTGGATTGTACGCCCAAAGAGGCGCGGGAATTTTTTGGCTTGCCGGATATCGAGCCGATGCAGCAAAGGCTGTTGAGTGAGGCGGAGGAACGATTCAAAAAGAATCTGGCGGCAATGGATGTCGAAACCCTGATGAAAACAATGACGGGCACGGCTTTTGGCAATATGGAGCGGTGGCAGGACTTCATGTCGAGCATGCTGCAGGGGGGCGTGGGCGGCAAGAGAGGCGATGATTGATGCAAGCAAGTCTGGCGCCGTGATGAAAACCGGGTTTTGAAGGTGGCCGTGTCGGAAGGGTTTGACGAGACGATTTTTGCGCTTGCCAGCGGGTCGGGGCGGGCGGGGGTTGCCGTATTTCGGTTATCCGGTCCGCGCGCGGGTGCCGTGCTGCGTCTTGTCACCGGCGGGGAGCTGCCTGTGCCGCGTCAGGCTGTGTTGCGCTGGCTGTGTGATCCGGCAATGGCGGTGGAGGCAGGGCGGATCGATCAGGCGCTTGTCATCTGGTTTCCCGGACCTGCGAGTTTCACCGGGGAAGATGTCGTGGAATTCCATCTGCATGGGGGGCTTGCGGTGATGACGGCGTTTGCGACCGCGCTCGGGCGGATCGAGGGGGTGCGGACGGCGGAGGCGGGGGAGTTTACGCGCCGGGCATTCGAGAATGGCAAGCTGGATCTGACCGAGGTGGAGGGGCTTGCCGATTTGATCGGCGCGGAGACGGAGATGCAGCGCCGCCAGGCCTTGCGGCAACTTGGCGGCGGACTGGCGGAGTTGTGCGCGCAATGGCGCGAAGCGCTGGTTGCCGCTGCCGCCTTTCTGACGGCGGAGATTGATTTCGCGGATGAGGAATTGCCGGACGGGGTGGGCGATGAAGGAATAAGGCGGCTTTCCGCGCTGCGCGCGGAAATTGGCCGGCATCTGGCCGATGATATGCGGGGGGAGGTTTTGCGCCGCGGTGTCCGGGTGGCGATTCTGGGTGCGCCGAATGCCGGGAAATCGAGCTTGCTCAACAAATTGGCGCGGCGTGAGGTGGCGATTGTGTCAAACGAGGCCGGCACGACCCGTGATATTATCGAAGTGCATCTTGATCTTGGTGGCATGCCGGTGATCGCGCTCGATACGGCCGGATTGCGGGAGACGGAAAATGCGATCGAACAGGAAGGCGTGCGGCGGGCGCGGCAAGCCGCTGAACAGGCCGATATGCAGTTGATCCTGCTCGATGGTGAAAACTGGCCCCATATGGGCACCGAATTTGAAAGCCTGTGGTCCGACGCGGCGCTGATATGCGTCAACAAGGCGGATATGCTGACAGCGGCGGACAGGAAGGCGATCGGCGCGAAAGGCTGGTTGCCGGTGTCGGCCAGAACCGGGGAGGGTGTTGATGCGTTGCTCGATACCCTGTCGGGGCGGATCAGGGCTGAATTTGCGGTTGGTGACGGCGGGGTGTTGACCCGTGCGCGGCACCGGCGGCATTTGCAGGATTGTCTGAATTTTCTCGATCAGGCGGCTTTAGCAGCGGTTGACGGCGGGGAAGTGGAGCTGATCGCCGAGGATGTGCGTCTGGCAGGTCAGGCATTGGGGCGCATCACCGGGCGGGTGGATGTCGAGGATATACTAGATGTTGTGTTTGGCGAATTTTGTATCGGTAAATAATGGATGACCGGCAATAGCCCGCCGCGAGAGGCGGATCGCGGGGCATAAGTCGGGTTGATGTTTCACGTGAAACAACCGTTTGGCTTTTGACAGAAGTTGGCGGTCAGGCATATGGTGCGCGGCATGAGCGAGATTTCGACAATTGGCGGCAAGCGCTACGATATTGTGGTGATTGGCGGCGGACATGCGGGTTGCGAGGCGGCCGCTGCTGCGGCCCGCATGGGCGCGGCCACATTGTTATTGACCCATAAATTTGAAACCATTGGCGAAATGTCTTGCAACCCGGCAATTGGCGGGCTTGGCAAGGGACATCTGGTGCGTGAAATCGACGCGCTTGATGGGCTGATGGGGCAGGTGGCGGATGCGGCGGGGATTCAGTTCCGCGTGCTCAATCGCCGAAAAGGCCCCGCCGTTCGGGGGCCGCGTGCGCAGGCGGATCGGCGGCTGTATCGCAATGCGATGCGCGCGCGTCTGGCCGAGGTCCCGCAGCTTGATATTTATGCCGCGCCGGCGGGTGATATTGTGATCGATGGCGGGCAGGTTCGTGCCGTTATCACCGAGGCGGGCGAACATATTCCGTGCGGGCGGGTTGTCTTGACGACCGGGACGTTTCTGAACGGCCTGATCCATATGGGGGAAAAACGGGTGCCGGCCGGCCGGTTCGGGGAAAATCCGACAGTCCCGTTGGCCGCGCGGCTGTATCAGACCGGTTTGACCATGGGGCGCCTGAAAACCGGAACGCCGCCGCGTCTGAAAGGGGAAACGATTGACTGGGCAGGGCTCGTCGCGCAGCCAGGCGATGTGCCGCCCGAGCCTTTTTCGTTCCTGACAACCGAGATCGCGCAACCGCAAATCGCATGTCATATTACGACCACGACGGTTGAGACCCACCGCATCATTCGCGAAAACATTGATCGCGCGCCGATGTTTTCCGGGCAGATCGAAGGTGTGGGGCCGCGCTATTGCCCCTCTATTGAAGATAAGGTTGTGCGGTTCGCCGAGAAGACCGGCCATCAGATTTTTCTTGAACCCGAAGGACTTGATACGGACTGGATTTATCCCAATGGCATTTCGACCTCGATGCCTGAGGCGGTGCAGCATGCTTTTGTGCGCACGATTCCGGGGTTGGAGAAGGTTGAATTCTATCGCCCTGGCTACGCCATCGAATATGATTATGTCGATCCGCGGGAATTGCGGCCCAGTCTGGAGACCAAGAAGATTGCCGGCCTGTTTCTGGCGGGCCAGATAAACGGCACGACAGGATATGAGGAGGCGGCGGCACAAGGCTTGCTGGCGGGATTGAACGCGGCACTGTCCGCCGGGGGCGGGGAAGCGTTCGTGCCGGATCGCGCAAGTGCCTATCTCGGCGTGATGGTGGATGATCTGACTACCCGGGGGGTGAGCGAGCCTTACCGGATGTTTACATCAAGGGCGGAATACCGGTTGTCCCTGCGGGCTGACAATGCCGATCAGCGGCTGACGGATCTGGGGATTGCGCTTGGTTGCGTCGGTAGGGAACGCGCGGCACGGCATCAGGAAAAGATGGCGGAGCTGACAAGAGCGCGGGCCTGCGTTCGTGATCTTACGATGACGCCGAATGAAGCCGCGGCCAAGGGTCTGACGATCAATCAGGACGGGGTGCGGCGCAGTGCCCATGATTTGCTGCGCTATCCGGGGATCGATCTGGCGCGGCTTGCTGAAATCTGGCCGGCGCTTGGCGGTTTCTCCCCCAAGATTGCCGAGCAGATCGAAATCGATGCGGCTTATGCGGCATATATTGAGCGGCAAGACGGGGATATTGCGGCGTTCCGGCGCGATGAGGCATTGCGTCTGCCCGAAAATCTGGATTACGGCACGGTCGCAGGCCTGTCGACGGAAGTGCGGCAGAAACTGACGCGCATCGCGCCTGTGACGCTTGGTCAGGCTGCGCGGATCGAAGGGATAACGCCTGCGGCAATGACGGCGCTGCTGGCGCATGTCAAACGGGCCGATGCGGGGCGCGGTCGGCGTGGGCGGCGCAAAGCGGCAGCTGCCGGTGCATCGACCGCACAGTCTGCTGTTTGAATAGGCTGCCGCGCAGTCTATGGCCGACGAGGTTGAAAATTCGCTTGAATGGCTGGCGGCGCGGTTTCCGTTATCCACGGTACAGGCGGAAAAGCTAGAGCAGTTCGTCGATGCGCTGTTGCGCTGGCAGTCGCGGATCAATCTGATCAGCCCGGATTCCGTGCGATCGCTGTGGCACCGGCATATCTATGATTCCCTGCAGCTTGCGCAATTTATCGAAAAGGCACCGGGTATTTGCGTCGATTTGGGCAGCGGTGGCGGGTTTCCCGCCATCCCGCTCGCAATCCTGGGGGCGGAATGGCCGGGCTTTGCCATGCATATGGTTGAGTCAAACCGCAAGAAGGCCGTGTTTCTGGCCGAAATGCTGCGCCTTTCGGGGGCGGCAGGCAAGGTGCATAACCGTCGGCTGGAAGAGTTTGGGGCAGATGAAATAAGCTCCGCCGGGCGTGAGGGGGTGGCCTATATCACGGCGCGCGGCTTTGCGGCTTTGCCGAAATTGCTCGATTTTTCTGCTGGTTTGATCGGAAAGCAGACACAATATCTATTGTTAAAAGGTCAAGATGTAGAAGAAGAATTGACGGCTGCTACTAAATATTGGAGAATGAAGATCGTCAAGCATCCCAGCATTTCGGATCCGACAGGATGCGTTCTGCAGCTCACGGAGATAAGCCGTGCCTGATTTTCCCGATAGCAAGTCACCCGAACCCGTTGAATTTCCGGCCGGTGTTTCACGTGAAACAAACACCGGACTCGCGCCCAGGATTGTTGCGATTGCCAATCAGAAGGGTGGGGTCGGGAAGACCACTACCGCGATCAATCTCGCAACCGCATTAGCTGCGGTGGGCGAAAGGGTGCTGCTGATCGATCTCGATCCCCAGGGGAATGCGAGTACGGGGCTCGGCATCGGCCATGAACTGCGCGACAGGTCGAGCTATGATGTGCTGATCGGCGCCTGCAGCATCCATGCTGCTATTCACGCCACGGCGGTGCCAGGATTATGGTTACTGCCATCGACGGTCGATCTGTCGGGCGCGGAACTTGAACTTGTGACCGATTCGCGCCGGATGCACCGGCTGCGCGATGCGCTTCAGGATGGTCTGCAGGAGCAAGCCGTCGAAACACCGCATTTCAGCCATATCATCATCGATTGCCCGCCTGCCCTGTCTCTGCTGACGGTCAATGCATTGACGGCCGCCGATTCCGTTATCGTTCCGCTGCAATGTGAGTTTTTTGCCCTTGAGGGCCTCAGCCAGTTGTTGCGGACCGTGGAACTTGTGCAATCGACCCTCAACCCGGCGCTTGAAATTCAGGGTGTGGTGCTGACCATGTTCGATAGTCGCAATAATCTGTCGCAACAAGTCGCCGCCGACGTCCGCTCGCATCTGGGCTCGAAAGTCTATCAGACGATCATTCCCCGCAATGTCCGCATCTCGGAAGCCCCTTCCTATGGCAAGCCTGCCCTGATATATGATCATCACTGTGCGGGCAGCCGCGCATATATGCAGTTGGCGGGCGAAATATTGCGTCAGGAAAAGCAGCCGGAAGCTGCTTAGGGAGCGACATTTCATCTCCGCCATTTTTGGAATATCTTCCTCTATCCGGATGAGCTGAACCATGTCCGACAGCGGCAAAAAACAAAAATTGGGGCGGGGCTTGTCGGCTCTGCTGGGTGAGGACCGCACGGGCGTAGCGGGCAGCAGCAGCCGAAACCCGACCCAGCAAAGCCTGTCCATCACCCAGCTGCGCCCCGGCAAATTTCAGCCCCGTCAACAATTTGACGATACCCGCTTGCAGGAACTCGCTGATTCCATCCGGGAAAAAGGCATCCTGCAACCGGTTCTGGTGCGCCCGCTAGCCGGTGAGGAAGGGCAGTTCGAAATCATCGCCGGTGAGCGACGCTGGCGCGCGGCGCAACTGGCGCGGTTGCATGAAATCCCGGTTCTGATCCGTGACCTGACAGATACCGAAAGCCTTGAACTGGCCCTGATCGAAAATGTTCAACGCGCCGATCTCAACCCGTTGGAAGAATCACGCGGTTATGCGCGGTTGATCGATCAATTCGGCCATTCACAGGAAGCAATCGGCCGGATTGTCGGCAAAAGCCGAAGCCATGTCGCCAATATGCTGCGTCTGCTTGCCTTGCCCGCCGCGGTCCATAAAATGCTGGAGCAGAATCTGCTCACTGCCGGACATGCCCGCGCGCTGATCACGGCCGCCAATCCGGAGGCGCTGGCACGTAAAATTATCGATCAGAACTTGTCCGTCCGTGATGCGGAAGCACTTGCGCGACAGCAAAAGCCGCAGGCAAACAAGATTGATGGGTCGGCCAAGTCGCCAAAACCGCAAAAAGATGCGGATACAGTCGCACTCGAAGAGCGGTTATCGGGCAATCTGGGGCTTAAAATTCAGATTGACCATCGCGGCCAGAAAGGCGGCGTGGTGACAATTTCGTACCGCACCCTCGAACAGCTCGACGATCTTTGTCACCGTCTGGGCAGCCGCAACCTCTGATCCGGTGATTTGACTGTCTGATTGTTTGCGTCATTACGCCCGTGCTGCGTTCGCGATCCGGAACAGCACCCGTTCGGCAATCGCTATTTCCGGATAACCCGTTGTTTTGCAATGATTTTCAGCTTCAAGCAATAATTGCAGCGCCTGCTTGATCTTTGGCTGGTTCCAGTAACGTAATTGCATGCGTATCGCCGCGACCCTGGAAAAATGAATGGGCGGCCGGGCGCGGCGCATAACCATTTCCGTATCGCCACCGGTGCCCAGCTGTGCCATCAACAATTGCAGTCGCAAGGCATGATTGGTCGCCGACCGAATAACCGAAATCATGTTTTGCCCCGATTCATTCCAGCGTTTCAGCTCAATCGCCAGCACGTCGCTGCTGCCGGCAAATGTCGCATCGCATATCTGGTCGAGCGTGACCGCATTGCCATCGCCAATTGCTGATTGTACATCTGCCAGGCTCACCTCCAACGGCGCATCCCGAGTGCCGCCACCACTCATGAAAGTCACAAGTTTCGCCAGTTCCTGCCGGGTAATACCGCGATCTTCCCCCAGCACGGACGTCAGATAGGCCAGGGCATCAACCGAAATTCGCAAATTCGCCGCCCGCAATTCCGCTTCGATCAGTTCCTCAAGCGATTGCGTATTATCCTCATAAAATGCCATGGCAGCGGTTTGCGGCAGTGTCTCGAACAATTTCCGCAAGCGCGAGCCCTTGCGCAACTCGCCCGCTTCGACAATGACCTTGGCTGTTGCATTCGGGTTATCAAACAATGTCTCAAACGCGCCGGAATGCGTATCAGCAATATTCCGCACTTGAACGACCCGGTCGCCGCCGGTCATTGATATTGCCTGCGCCTCATCTGCCAGGCACACCGGATCATCCCGCAAATCACTTCCAGTTAATCGCACTAGACGAAACGGATCATCCGCGGCACCCAGAAACACAGTCACCAACGCCTGCGCCGCCTCACGAATACGCCCCTCATCACGTCCATGCAGCAAGAAAGCAGAGAATGCCGGATCCGGCCGCTTGAGCAGCGTTGCGATGGCACCCGCCTTGATGATCATCGCGGTCTGGCAAACTGAAAATTAAGGTTGCGCATCGTTTTCCATATCCACCCGTCTGAAATACAGCGATAAACGGGTTGCAATCTCTGCTCCCAGATCATGCGCCGCACGTTCTTCGGCATCCCGTTCCGCGCTCAATGTCGCAAAGTCGGACTGCACCACGTTATAGGCCACATAGGTGCGGGCATTATCTTCAAATATCACCTGCTGGTCCGACAACCGGACCAGCTTTAAATTCCCGAACAAGCGATAGTTGAAGCGCGTGACCGATTCATCCTGCTGGATCGCAAGCCCTTCCTTGCGGGCATTCAGCACGATATCCAGCCGGTAAAGTTTCGCCGTCTGCCCGCCGCGCGCGGAAAACCGGTCGATCAGATCATTGCGCAATTGCAGACCGACCCGCCCGCCGATCGGCGTCACCTCGATCCGGTCGAATTGTGCGGGAACCGATCCCGGCGCAGCCCTGTTGCCATATACCGGCGTAAATCCGCACCCCGCCAGGAGCAGCAAACAGCCCGCAAACGATAATATCCGTAGACGGATGAATATCTCACCCGCCAAGCCGATTATGAACCTATATGACAACATTGATGATCCGGTCGGGCACGATGATCACCTTGCGTACCGGTTTACCCGCTATCTGCCGCACCACCGCATCAAGCGCCAGGGCCGCGCGTTCAAGCTCCTGCTTATCGGTGCCGGGCGCAACCGCCAACTCGCCGCGCCTTTTTCCATTCACCTGCACGGGCAGAATGATTTCCTCGGTTTTCAACAATGCCGGCTCGGCGGCGGGCCAGGCTGCTTCCACCATCATTGTCCGATGCCCAAGCGCGGCCCAGCATTCCTCGGCCAGATGCGGCATCATCGGCGCAATCAGTTTGACAAGCGTCTCAAGACTTTCGCGTAAACACCAGCTTGCATCCGGACCGCTTTCCCTGAAGCCTGCAACCGTATTCACAAATTCATAAATCCGCGCCACCGCGCGATTGAAATGAAACTGCTCGATATCCTCGGTCACCGCGGCGATCGTCTGATGGGTCTTCTTCCGCAATCCGGTCGCTGCATCGCTGAATGAATCCGGTTGCGGTGCGTGTTCGTCGGCCAAATTCGCCAGATTGTCATTCACCAGCCGCCAGATGCGCTGGGTAAATCGCCAGGCACCCTCGACACCCGATTCGGTCCACTCCATATCCCGCTCGGGCGGTGTGTCGGAAATCATGAACCAACGCGCGGTATCCGCCCCGTAATGGGCGATGATATGTTCGGGATCGATCACATTCTTTTTCGATTTCGACATGGATTCGATCTTGCCGACGATGATTTCCTCGCCGGTATCGATATGAAATCCTTTGCCGTCGCGTTTTTCAACCTGTGTCGGCAGCAGCCAGCGGCCGTTCTTGTCTTTATAGGTCTCGTGGGTCACCATGCCCTGGGTGAATAAAGCCTGAAACGGCTCCTTCATCGCCGCATAGCCGGTTTCACGCATCGCGCGGGTAAAAAACCGCGAATAGAGCAGATGCAGCACCGCATGTTCGACCCCGCCGATATATTGATCGACAGGCATCCAGTAATCGGCGCGCTTGCGATCGATCGGCGTGGCCGCATCGGCACAGGTGAAGCGCGCGAAATACCAGGATGAATCCACGAAAGTATCGAAGGTGTCGGTTTCGCGTTCCGCCTGCGCGCCGCATTCCGGGCAATCAACCTGTTTCCAGCTTTCATGCCGGCTCAACGGATTGCCGGGTTTATCGAAGCTGACATCATCGGGCAGCAAGACCGGCAGATCCGCCTTGGGAACCGGCACGATCCCGCAAGCCTTGCAGTGGATCACCGGAATGGGACAGCCCCAGTAACGTTGCCGCGAAACACCCCAGTCGCGCAGCCTGTAATTCACTGCCCGCTCCCCCTGAGCGGCGGATTCCAGGCGGTCTGCGACTTCCTGCTTGGCGGACGCGACGTCGCGCCCATCCAGAAAGTCCGAATTGATCAACACCCCGTCCTGGGTATCGGTATAGGCGGTATCCCCGATTTCGCCGGTTTCTGTGCCCGCGCTGTCCTTTGCCGCGACGACGGGGTAAACCGGCAATTCATACTTCCGGGCAAAATCCAGATCGCGCTGATCATGGGCGGGACAGCCGAAAATCGCGCCTGTGCCATATCCCATCAGCACGAAATTCGCGATATAGACCGGCACCTTGCGCGTTTTGTCGAACGGATGCACCGCGAACAGCCCGGTCGGCATGCCGCGTTTTTCAGCCTTTTCCAACGCTTCTTCGGTTGTGCCCGACTGTTCGCAGCTGGCACGGAATGCGGCGATTTCGGCATTATCCTCGGACAGGGCGCGGGCCAGCGGATGGTCAGCGGCAATGGCGCAGAAGCTCATCCCGAAAATCGTGTCATGCCGGGTTGTATAAACCTCAAGCCCGTCCTCGGCCGCTTTCTGCTGCGCCGGTGCGCCGGATGCATCGGTCAGCGCGAACCGGATCCGCATTCCTTCAGACCGGCCGATCCAGTTGCGCTGCATCAGACGGACCTTGTCGGGCCATTCGGGCAATTCATCAAGCGCGGACAGCAGCTCTTCCGCGTAATCGGTGATCTTGAAGAACCATTGTGTCAGCAAGCGCCGCTCCACCAGCGCGCCCGACCGCCAGCCGCGCCCGTCGATCACCTGTTCATTGGCCAGCACCGTATTGTCCACCGGGTCCCAGTTTACCGGCGATTCCTTGCGGTAAATCAGCCCTTTCTCGAGGAAATCGAGGAACATGCGCTGTTCATGCCCGTAATATTCCGGATCGCAAGTGGCAAATTCCCGGCTCCAGTCGATCGACAGCCCCATCGCCTTGAGCTGTCCGCGCATGGTGTCGATATTCTCGTAAGTCCAGGCGGCGGGATGCACCTGCCGTTCCATCGCCGCATTCTCGGCCGGCATGCCGAACGCGTCCCAGCCCATCGGATGCAGGACATTGAAGCCGCGCGCGCGTTTGTAGCGCGCCACGATATCGCCCATCGTGTAATTGCGGACATGTCCCATATGGATCCGCCCCGACGGATAGGGAAACATCTCAAGCACATAATATTTCGGCCGGCTTGCGGGATCGGACGGGTCCTCCTCGCGGGCCAGAAATGCATCCGCGGCGTCCCAATTCGCCTGCCATTTCGCTTCGACCTGTTTGGCGTAATAGCGGGACATCCGCCTATCCTTCTTTACTTGCTTTGCGGCCTATCGATGAGCGATGCCGAACAGTCATTATGTTACTTGCCGGCGCGAGAAAATCCGGCTGCGCAGTTGGTTTACGCGTGTCGATCCCGATAAAACCCGCTTCAGCCCGCCTCGGTGGCATCGATTCGCAACTGCCGCGCGCGGGTCAGGATCGCATTTTCGACCTGCACCGCGGTTTGCGGGTTTGTCACCACATCCTGCCAGACGCCGCTTGCATCCCGTTCCTGACGGAACACCGACACCTTGATGCCATCGGCGCGCAGCCGGCGATCGAGAATATAGACAGTCAGCTTGAACCGCTCATCGGGTTGATTGGGGCTTTGAAACCAGTCGGTGATGATGACGCCGCCAAACGGATCGGCCGAGGCCAGCGGCATGAAGGCGAGGGTGTCCAGCGTGGCGCGCCACAGGAAGCTGTTGACCCCGATTCCGCCGCTGCCCTTGGCGGTTTCCTCGTCGCCCCCGAAAATACCGATTCCGCCGGGTCCGAAGATCGATTCCCGTTCGTCGCCGCTTGGCACCGGATCATAGCGGTTCTGCCGTTGCCGTTCGGGATAACTTTCATCGCCCTGCAAGCCGCCGCATGCAGACAGCAGCAACGCTGTTCCGACTATACAAATCAGGCTCCGCGCCCTGTGCCGAAATTCAAACAATCTGCTCACACTATCTATCCATGGCTGCTTGCGGGGAACGCAATGACGCGGACATGTTTTGTGTCATGTCCGCGTCATGACGCTGACACCAGGACAGCTTATAGGTTTTTCCTGTGCCGCCGACAATATCTGCGGTCAGAATGCTTTGTCGATCGGGTGATTCCCGTCGACTGTCAAATAAAGGCACCCACTTTCAGGGGCCTGTCCGGCTGCAGCAAGATGATTTCCCTTGCTCCGGATCTTGCCCGTCCGTTGATTGTGCTGTTAAGGCAACAGTTGCAACAATATCCAATCACATTGTCGAATGCAGACCCCGTTAATACTTGACCCTTGGCGGTCGGGCTGCAAGATGACGGTAACTAGCGGGCCGAGCAGGTGTTCCGCCTAGTGTCTAAGTGTATAAAGGGCGCCGGCTCATGGGGGGATGCTCCTGGGGTGGCCAGTCCGGACTTACGAAAACTGAGGTAGGTTACGTTATGAAAAAGTTTCTTTACGGCACGACTGCCCTCGTCGCCTCCGGCATGGTTGCCGGCGCGGCATCGGCGGCTGAGCCCATCAGTCTTGGGCTGAGCGGCTACTATACGAGCGTGCTTGCGCTGTCCGATGATGATGCGCCGGGTACCGGTGATACGTCGGTCAAGCAGGACGCCGAAATCATCTTCAGCGGTTCCACCACCCTGGATAACGGCCTGACAGCCGGCGTCGAAGTGATCATGGAAGCGGCAACCTCCGCTGACCAGATCGATGAGCACTATGCATATCTCGAAGGTTCCTTCGGTCGCGTGGAAATCGGTTCCGACGACGGTGCGGCCTTCAAGATGGGCTATGTTGCGCCGTTCCCGACCGATGGTCACGGTGTGGACACCCCGGGCTTCCTGCACATTTCGCGTGCCAGCTCGCGGACTTCCGCGCTGATCACCATGTCGGCAGACGCCAACAAGATCACTTACTTCACCCCGCGCTTCAGCGGCTTCCAGCTCGGCTTCTCCTATACGCCGGAAGTTGATCCGGTTGCGGTCGGCGCGGCTGGTCAGCCTGGCCTCGTCTTCGGTACCCCCGGTACCGGTACCGGCGGCGGCCCTGCTTTCGGTGTGCGCAGCAGCGTGAACGGCGGTATTGAGGATATCCTCGAAGTTGCCGGTAACTACTGGGGCAAATATGAAGATGTCGAGATCGGCATTTCACTTGCCTATTCGCAAGGTGATCGCGAATCCGCGGGTATCACAGCGGCCGGCGCGGGCATCAGCCCGGCGGTAACCGGTGATCCGGAAGCCTATCATGCGGGCATCTCGCTCAGCACGGCCGGCTTCACCGTCAGCGGTGCCTGGTACGAATCGGAAGATCTGGTTGCTGGTGCCGGTGTTGCCGGTGCCGGTCTGCCGGGTCTTGATGAAGAAGCCTGGAACCTTGGTGTCATTTATGAAACCGGTCCGTGGAAAGTCGGTGTCGCCTATCTCGACTCCGAAACCGATACGCCGGCTGGTACCGCATTGGGTGGCGAGCTGTCGCTGCTCGATCTTGGTGCGCAATACACGCTTGGTCCGGGTGTTGCCATCGGTGCGGATCTGACCTTCGCGGAAGACGAAGTACCGAATGCCGCGGCTACGGTTCTGTCGCCTTCCTCGATCGAAAATACAACGCTGGCGCTGTCACTGCTGCTGACGTTCTAAGTCGATCGACGCTTAATTTCTGGAAAGGGCGGGTTGCAAAACCCGCCCTTTTCTGTTGTCTGGCACATGTGACGTGATCTCTTGTCAGATTATGCCAGCGCGATCAGGTTGATCGTCACCTCGCGGCTCTCATCGGGCGGGGATACGAAAATCGATGTTGATGACAGATAAAACGGGTGAGTGGTGCAATGGGTGCGCTGATCTGGTTAGCCTCCTATCCGAAATCGGGTAATACCTGGCTCAGGGCGTTTCTTTACAATCTGCTGCGTAATCCGCCAAAGCCCGCCCCCATCAATGAACTGGATCGCTTTTGCCTGGGGGAATCCGCGGAGGGCTGGTATGCGCGCCGTGCCGGCCGGCCCACCGAAGGCATGCCGCTTGCGGAGGTCATGGCGTTGCGGCCGCAGGTGCATCGCGATTTCACCACCGCATTTCCCGACTCGGTCTTTGTCAAAACCCATAATTTTCTCGGTGAATGTGATGGTGTGCCGCTGCACAATATGGATGTCACGGCGGGCGGGCTGTATGTGGTGCGCAATCCGCTCGATGTGGTGATTTCCGTCCGGCATCATTTCGGTCTCAGCATGGATGAGGCCATCGCCCGGCTTGCGGATCCGACCGCGGCAACGCAATCGGCGGGCGGGCATGTCGCGGAGTTTCACAATAGCTGGTCCAAACATGTCGAAAGCTGGACCGCCATTCCCAATCCGGCGCTGCATGTGGTGCGCTATGAGGATATGCTCGATCATCCGCGGCGCAGTTTCGGACAGATGGTGGCGTTTCTGGGCCTCAAGCCACCCAAGGAGCGATTGCGCCGGGCGATAAAATTTTCATCTTTTCGGGTGCTCAAGGGACAGGAGCAGCGTGACAGCTTCAAGGAGCGTAGCGAGCATAGTGATGCCTTTTTCCGCGAAGGGCAGAAGGATCAGTGGCGGAACTTGCTGACCAGCGCGCAAGTCGATCGCATCATTGCCGATCACGGGGAACAAATGGCGCGATTTGGTTATCTGCCTGATGATAGGGCCGGTTCCTAGGTCAGGGCGGCTTTGGTTTTCAGATCAGCGGCGCGCCCTAGGAGGCCGGTTCGACGGTCGACAGCAATTCCAGCAAATTCCCGTCCGGATCCCGAAAATACACCGACTGCCCCCATTTCCCGTCCGCTGCCGGGCGTGGTGCGGGACCTTCTTCAATCGCAATGTGATGGCTGTTCAACAATTGCTGGGCCTGGGCGATTGTGCCGTCCCAGCGGAAACACAGATCTGCCGACCCGGTGGTTGGTGATTTGGCATGTGGCGCCGCCGGCGCTGCGGCGGCATGCACATTCATGCGGTTAGCGCCAAGTTGCATGGAAACCACAGGGATCTTGCCTTCGCGCCACGCCTTTTCCCATAAAATCTCGGCACCCAATATGTCGCGATAGAATTTGATCGTTGTTTCAATATCGGCGACGGTAATCGCGTAATGGTCAAATCCGCGGATCATTGTTATTCCCTCCCGTCTTATTGATGATGCCGCTTGATTATGCGGCGTCGTTTTATCCGCTTTCCGGCAGTGCGGCTTGCTGACATCTGCGAACCAATCTTACGCTATCGCACCGCCTGCGGGTCGGCAAATTTCTGCCCTTGCGGCTCACATCCGAAGGGGCGGACCCGATATTGCCACGCGCGACGGCGCGGACTGGCAGCTGGCGGTAAAGCACAGTAAGCTGTGCCGTGAATGTGGCGTTGAAACGGGCTTTGGGGGGCCGTTTGCGATGGTGGCGCGGGTTTATACGGTTGCGTTTGAAGGGGTGACGGCGCGTCCTGTCGATGTGCAGGTGCAGATCAGCCCCGGACTGCCGGCATTTTCCATTGTCGGTTTGCCGGACAAGGCGGTGGCCGAAAGTCGCGAGCGGGTGCGCGGTGCGTTATCCGCAATCGGTCTGGCGCTGCCCGCAAAACGCATCACGGTCAATCTCGCGCCCGCCGATCTGCCGAAAGAGGGCAGTCACTTCGATTTGCCGATCGCGCTCGCGCTTTTGGCCGCGATGCAGATCGTGCCACCCGATGCGGTGATCGACTATACTGCGCTTGGCGAATTATCGCTCGATGCCAATATCGTATTCGTACCGGGTGTGCTTGCCGCCGCGATTGCCGCCACGGCTGAAGGGCGGGGCCTGATCTGCCCGCAATCCTGCGGCGCGGAAGCCGCCTTTGCCGGTAATCAGGATATTCTTGCCTCGCCCGATCTCTTATGCCTCATCAATCATTTCAAGGGCAGCCAGCTTCTTTCGCCGCCCCAAACCTATCCGGTTGACGCCGGTTCCGCAGACGCAGCCGGTAAAGTCGATCTCGCCGATGTCAAAGGTCAGGAACTGGCCAAACGGGCGCTCGAAGTCGCGGCGGCCGGCGGTCACAATCTGCTGATGATCGGTCCGCCTGGTGCGGGAAAGTCCATGTTGGCGGCCTGTTTGCCGGGTTTGCTGCCACCGCTGAGCGCGCGCGAGGCGCTGGATGTCAGCATGATTGCAAGTGTTGCCGGCGCATTGCGCGAGCGGCGGATCACGCGGCGGCGGCCATTTCGCGATCCGCATCATTCGGCAAGCATGGCGGCGATGGTGGGTGGCGGGGCGCGCGCAAAACCGGGCGAGGTCTCGCTTGCCCATCGCGGCGTCCTGTTTCTTGATGAATTGCCGGAATTTTCCCGACAGGTACTTGATTCCCTTCGGCAGCCGCTGGAAACCGGGGAAACGGTGATTGCGCGCGCCAATGCGCATATCCGCTATCCCTCGCAGGTCCAGCTTGTCGCCGCGATGAATCCATGCCGCTGCGGTTATCTCGCGGATCCGGGCCGGGCCTGCTCGCGCGCGCCGCGATGCGGCCGCGACTATCAAAGCCGCATCTCCGGTCCGCTGCTTGACCGGATCGATTTGCATATCGAGGTCAATGCGGTCTCCGCCGCGGATTTGCAGAATTCCGCGGCGGCCGAAACAAGCGCGCAAGTCGGCGCGCGGATTGCGGCGGCGCGTGCGATACAGGCTGCACGCTATGACGGGCTGGGCGTCGGTCCTGAAAGCCGCCCGGACAATCCGATCGCCGTCAATGCGGAAGCCGATGGCGCGGTGCTGCAAACCGTTGCGACCCCCGATCAGGAAGGGGCCACGTTGTTGCGGCGCGCGACCGAGGAGCTGGGGCTGAGCGCGCGGGCCTATCATCGGGTACTGCGCGTGGCGCGGACATTGGCGGATCTTGAAAATTGCGCCATGATTGGCCGTATACATATTGCTGAGGCATTGAGTTACCGGCACACATCAATTGGTATCACCGCATAGCGGGGTCGGGTTGTGGTTCGCGGCCTCCTTATCGGTGCCAAAGAAAAAGGTCGCCATGATGGCTGAAATAGCGATCGTCCAAGGGGATATTACCCGTCTTGCGGTTGATGCGATTGTCAATGCGGCGAATGAAACCTTGCTGGGCGGTGGCGGTGTGGATGGGGCCATCCATCGCGCCGCGGGGCCGCAATTGCTGGCCGAATGCCGCAGCCTTGGCGGTTGCCCGACCGGGCAGGCAAAGCGGACGGCCGCCTATGATCTGCCGGCGACATATATCTTCCATACGGTCGGGCCGGTCTGGCGCGGCGGCATGGCGGGCGAGGCCGAGCTGCTTGCGCGTTGCTACCGTTCCTGCTTCGATCTGGCTGTGGAATCGGCGATCGGGTCGATGGCCTTCCCCGCGATCAGCACCGGGGTCTATGGGTTTCCGGCGGATCAGGCAGCAATGATTGCCCGGCGCGAGACAGAGGGCGCATTGGATCGCGGTCTGCCGGATTTGCAAAAAATTTTGTTTGTTGGCTTTGATGTAACTGCTGAACAAATACTTTTGAAAGCCTTTGCCCCTATTCTGGGCTAGAATTCAGGATGTCCGGATTAATTGCCGGGCACAAAATCAGATAGTCAGACCTCGTCTGGGGGAAAAGATGGCCGGTCCGGAACGATTTGAAACGCGAAAACTGCTGGTCTATTGGAAGCGAATCCGTGGCGGTAAACGGTTTCCCTGTTCCGCTGATATCGACCGGACCGAACTTGCGCTGTTCGAACCGAATATGTTCGAACTCAAGATCGTCGATCCCAAAACGGTCATGGTCATGCATGTGGGCGACACATTGATCGCGCGTATGGGCGGGCTTGATCTGCGCGGGCAAAACCTGTTCGAGATATTCGATGCGGCGCGCGTTTCTGAAATGTGGCGGCGGTTTCAACTGATGTTCGATATCGCCTGTGCGTTATGCACCCATAACGAGGTGCCGACCCCGGAAGGCGATGATCTGCGCGCCGAGACCCTGTTTCTGCCGGTTGTTGACGGTCCTGACCAGGCGCGCAGCATATTCGGGACGATCTACTATGCGCATGGGCCTGACAGCCGCAATGTCGAGCTGCAGGATCCGGCCATGGTATTCCGGGCGGAAACCTTTCTCGAGGTGGGCAATGGCTATGCCATTGCCCTGGATGGTTCGGATATTTCGCGGCTACGCCGATCAACGGCGTGACAGATCGAACGCCGCCAGCGCCGCCATATTCACGATTTCCGACACGGTCGCGCCAATCGGTGCGATTTGAACCGGCCGTTCGAGCCCGATCAGGAAGGGCCCGACGACGGAGCCGCCGCCCAATTCCTCCACCATGCGCGTGCTGATGCTCGCCGAATGGATGGCCGGCATGATCAGGACATTGGCCGGCGCCGTCAGACGGCAGAACGGGTAGAGTTTCATCAGATCCGGATTGAGCGCGACATCGGCGGCGATGTCGCCATCGAATTCGAAATCGACCTTGCGACGCTCCAGGATCGCGACCGCCTCGCGCTGGGTATCGGATCGTTCGGTTGCCGGATTGCCGAAAGTCGAGGAAGCAAGCAGCGCTACCCGTGGCTCATGTCCCATACGGCGCACAACAGCCGCTGTCTGTTCGGCGATATCGGCAAGTTCGACCGCCGTCGGCATTTCATGCACCGTCGTGTCGGCGACGAACACCGTATGGCCGCGCGCGATCAGCAGGCTCACCCCGATCAGCCGATGCCCGGTTTGCGTATTGATCGCCCGCTCCACATCCTGCAGCGCGACCGCATAATTGCGGGTGACGCCGGTCACCATGCAATCGGCATCGCCGCAGGCAACCATGGCCGCGCCGAACACATTGCGGTCAAAGGTGACAAGCCGCGTACAGTCGCGGATCAGAAAGCCTTTGCGTTGCAGCCTTTCATACAGGAAATCGCGATAACGCCGGGTCGCCGTGGATTCGCGTGGATTGTGGATTTCCAGCTCCTCATTCGGATCAAGCCCGATTGACGCCAGGGTGGCGCGAATTTTTTCTTCCAGCCCGATCAGGATCGGCAATCCATAGCCGCTGTTGCGGTAGGACAGGGCGGCGCGGATCACCTGCTCCTCCTCGCCTTCGGCGAATACCATGCGCTTGGGATTGGCACGCACATACTCATAGACAATGCGCAATGTGTCGGCCATCGGATCAAGCCGCGCGCGCAGCTGATGCTGATAGGCATCCATATCGATGATCGGCTTGCGCGCCACCCCGCTATCCATCGCGGCCTTGGCGACGGCGGGCGGAACATGGCTGATCAGCCGCGGATCGAACGGCACAGGAATAATATATTTCGGCCCGTATTTCGGCCGTTCCCCGGCGTAGGCAGCGGCGACTTCGTCGGGCACATCCTCACGCGCCAGCTCGGCCAGCGCTTCGGCGGCGGCGATTTTCATCGCGTCATTGATTGTGGTGGCACGCACATCAAGTGCGCCGCGGAAAATATAGGGGAACCCAAGCACGTTATTGACCTGATTGGGGTAATCGGACCGTCCCGTCGCGATGATCGCATCCTCGCGAATGGCATCGACCGTTTCGGGCAGGATCTCCGGGTCGGGATTGGCCATCGCGAAAATCACCGGATTATCCGCCATTGCGCGCACCATTTTCTCGGTCACCGCGCCTTTGACCGACAGGCCCAGAAAGACATCGGCACCGACCATCGCATCTTCCAGGCTGCGTGCCTCGGTTTCGACCGCATGCGCCGATTTCCATTGATTCATGCCGTCCTTGCGGCCCTGATAGACGACGCCTTTCGAGTCGCACAGGATCGCATTATTGTGCGGCAGCCCCATCGCCTTGATCAGCTCCAGACAGGCAATACCCGCCGCGCCCGCGCCATTCACCACCACCGTCACATCCGCGATATCCTTGTTCGCCAGATGCAGCGCATTGATCAAGGCGGCAGCCGAGATGATCGCGGTGCCATGCTGATCATCATGGAAAACCGGAATATCCATCAGCTCGCGCAGCCGTTGTTCGATGATGAAGCAATCGGGCGCCTTGATATCTTCAAGGTTGATGCCGCCAAAGCTCGGCCCCAGATAGCGCACGCCGGCGATGAATTCATCCGTGTCGGATGTATCGAGTTCGAGATCGATCGAATCCACATCGGCGAACCGCTTGAACAGAACCGCCTTGCCCTCCATCACGGGTTTGGAGGCAAGCGCGCCAAGATCGCCAAGCCCCAAGATCGCCGTGCCGTTGGAGATGACAGCAACCAGATTGCCTTTGGCGGTATAGTCATAGGCCAGCGTCGGATCTTCCGCGATGGCGCGTACCGGAACCGCGACGCCCGGCGAATAGGCAAGCGACAGATCGCGTTGGGTGGCAAGCGGCTTGGTCGCGACGATTTCAATCTTGCCGGGCCGGTTGTCGGTATGAAAAAGCAGCGCTTCCTCGTCGGTGAATTGCGGTCTGCTGGCCTTTTCTTTTTTCTTGTCGCGGCTTGTCATCGAAATTCCTAAGGCGTTGAAGGTCCTGTTCGGCGAAGGCGGGTACTCACGATGACGGAATGGCCCGCTTCGGCTCTAGTGCGATTTGATGAATTTGTAAGGGATTGCGCGGCTTTCCGCCACCGCAAATATCCCGGCACCGTGTGTGATTGACATGGTTTGCCGATGTCGCAGCAAATCCACGGGCTTTATGTTAGGTTGGCCCGACCGATAATCTGTGACCGCCGAAAACAAAACTGTGACTGTGAAAAGCCGACCGACCGACGCGCCAACCCCGATGATGGCGCAATATCTGTCCATCAAGGATCAGCATAAGGATTATCTTCTGTTCTACCGGATGGGAGATTTTTACGAGCTGTTTTTTGACGATGCGGTGCAGGCGGCCAAGGCGCTCGATATCGCGCTCACAAAGCGGGGTAAGCATCTGGGGGACGATATCCCGATGTGCGGTGTGCCGGTTCATGCCGCGGAAGGCTATCTCGCGAAATTGCAGGAAAAGGGGTTCAAGGTCGCGGTCTGCGAACAGACCGAAGACCCCGCCGAGGCAAAAAAGCGCGGATCAAAAGCCGTCGTGCAGCGCGAGGTGGTGCGGCTTGTCACCGGCGGCACCCTGACCGAGGACAATCTGCTTGATTCGCGGCGGCATAATTATCTTGCGGCGATCGGTGCGACGGGGGCCGGCGCGCGCGACTGGGCGCTTGCCTGGTGCGATATCTCGACCGGGGCGTTTGCCGTGACGGCCCTGCCAGCGGCTCACCTGTCAGCGGAGCTTGCGCGGCTTGAGCCCGGTGAGTTGCTGTTATCGGAGAAACTGGCGGACAGGGCAGCGCTTCAGCCGCTCATTGCGGAAATGCCGGCGGCTGTCACCTGGCTGCCGGCCAGCCATTTCGACAGCGCGGCGGGGGAGCGGACGCTGAAGCGGTTGTTCGCGGTCGGCGCGCTGGAAGGCTTTGGCAATTTCGGGCGCGCCGAGCTTGCCGCCTGCGGTGCGGTGATCGGCTATATCGAGCTCACGCAAAAGGGCCGGCTGCCCATGCTGCGCCCGCCGCAGCGACAGCCCGATGGCGCGATCATGGCGATCGATGCCGCCACGCGCCGCAGCCTCGAACTCACGCAGACCCTGGCGGGCGAGCGCAAGGGCAGCCTGCTTGCCGCCATTGACCGGACGGTGACCGGCGCGGGTGCGCGGATGCTGGGGGAATGGCTTGCCGGTCCGCTCAATGATAGCGGGCAGATCAACCGGCGGCAGGATGTCGTGCAATATTTCGTCAATGACCCGCAATTATGCGACGCGATCCGGCGGGCATTGCGGCAATGCCCCGATCTGGAACGGGCCTTGGCGCGGCTGTCGCTTGGCCGTGGCGGGCCGCGTGATCTGCTCGCGGTATGTACGGCGATGCGGCAGGCAGCCGCGATCCGCGACTTGCTGGGCACGCATCCCGCCGATCTGGTCGGTGTTCCGGACATATTGGCGCCGCTTTGTATTGTAATGG
>CALAQW010000142.1 GCA_937888955.1 uncultured Alphaproteobacteria bacterium
AACAACGCCGTCAGGCTACTTTCGCGGCGATTCTGAGGGGACTGCAAAAGCGCAGGTTGCCGCGCAGTTGGCTGTTATTCAGCTGCTGGACCGTCAGCCGGAAGATGCTTTGGAAACGATACGCAGGACCAGGCAAACCCGCCTGCCGCAGGATCTGAACGTGACGCGGCTGTTACTTGAAGCGCGCGCTTTGACCGAAATGGAAGATTATGAGTATGCACTCGATCTGATCGACGGTATCGAGACGCCGGAGGCAGATCTGCTGCGTGCGGATATATATTGGGAATCCGAGAACTGGACCGCGGCCGCAGGTGCAATGGAAACGGTGCTTGGTGAACGTTGGCGCGTGCCGGCAAGCCTGACGCTTGTCGAGCAGGGGCAGGTCATGCGTGCATCGATCGCCTACGCTCTTGCCGGGGAGCAGCAGGCGCTTGACGCGCTTAAAGGTCGTTATGGACCCAAGATGACCATGGGACGCTATGCCGAGGCGTTTGATGTATTGACGCAATCGCCCGATGCAAGCGGGGTGGCGTTCCGTCAGCTTGCCTCAACCATTGCCGATATCGATACCCTGCAGGATTTCCTGGCCAACTACCGTGGCGACGTTTCCGCAGCGGATGTGAATTCCTGATTGCAGGCCAATAGGCACGCAAGGCGCGTGCCCTTGCCTTGTTTTGCCATAAGCAGATGTGCGCGCATGGACGCGGTTCAATCGGGTAACCTGTCAGCGATTCCGGGCGATCCGGGATGACTGCCGTGCCAGCATTGGCGGAAAGTTTGCCGATAAAGTAAGGCTTCTTTTCTGGGCAAGATAATATGCCAATGCGCGCGGATGAAACGCCGGAGGGTTGCGCCCCCCGTTTCGATCCGGATTTAAGCCCGTTATCCTGTGCCGAAGCTCTGTACCAGGCTGCTTGCAATCAGGCTCCAGCCATCCACCAATACGAAAAATATCAGTTTGAAGGGCAGCGAAATCATGATCGGTGGCAGCATCATCATGCCCATCGACATCAGAACCGATGCGACGACCATATCGATGACGACGAAGGGAATAAAAATCAGAAAGCCGATTTCAAATGCCCGTTTGAGCTCTGAAACCATGAATGCAGGAATAAGCGCGTGCAATGGCGTGTCCGCTGCGGTTTGCGGCGTATCGGATTTGGACAGGTCGATGAACAGGCGCAGATCCTGTTCGCGGACTTGCGACAGCATGAATTGCCGAACCGGCGCGACGGTGCGGTCGAACGCTTCTGTTTCGTCGATGCGATCTTCCATCAGGGGCTTTATGCCTTGCTCATATGCCTGATTGAAGGTCGGCGCCATGACGAAGGCAGTCAAAAACAGGGCCAGTGAAATAATCACCGTATTGGGGGGCGAGGTTTGTGTGCCGAGCGCGCTGCGCAAAAGCGACAAGACCACGACAATGCGTGTAAAAGATGTCACCGTTACGAGAATGCCGGGCGCGATGCTGAGAACGGTGATAAAGGCGATCAGCTGTATCAAACGCCCCGTCAGCGAATTCGTACCGCCGAGCAGTTCACTATCGGCGTCATCACCCAGATCGATGGTAATGTTCTGCGCAAATGCTTGCCCATCCGGCAAAAACAGAATTATGGCCAGAACCACAAGAGCGGGAATAAAAAGGCGGAATTTACGTCTGGTCATCGGTACTCAGTCTGTGAGATGGCGTGGCGTTCCCGTCTTCGGGTGCCGTGTCGCCTGAAATATTGCATTCGATCACAAGATCATTGTCGCCACCGATCATCAGCAAATGCTGCCGGTCGTCGCGCCCGATAAGGATGAGCTTCCTTTTGGCATCGATCGGGCGAACCTCCAGTAATACCAGGCGATTATCCGTATTACCCCGTTTTGCGGCGCGCGGTGTCAGTCCGGCGCGTTTGCCAAGCCAGGCGCAGAAACCGATAAGCCCCAGCACAAAGACAAGCGCGAGCAGGAAGCGTACATAATCAAAACTTTCCATCAGAACCTTCGGGCCAATTTGTTGTGCGGATGCAGCAAGACGGTCTTCCGGGCACGGTGATAACGCTAATTTGCCGTCAATATGCTTAACGGGGGGTTAAGGCAGGCTTGCTATGCGGAACGCGTTTAAGAGTTTGTTAAACCCGATGGGGCACAATCAACGCAATGGACCGAAGCAGGTTGCAATCGATCGGTGAGTTGATCCAAAGGCGATGAGCGCAAACGCATTTCCCATATTTTCCGCTATTCGGACAAAGCTTGCATGGCTGTCGGCCCGCCAGAAAGTGGTATCCGAGAATATTGCAAACGCCAATACGCCTGGTTTCCGCGCGCGTGAACTGAAGCCGGTCGATTTTCGCAAGATGCTGGAAAATCAAGGGCAAATGGTGGGATTGCGGGTCACCAATGCCCGGCATATGAGCGGCCAGGGCGGTGCATCGCGTTTGTTTGATTTCAAGACAAGGGAAGCACCGATCGTCGAGATGGACGGATCGGGAAATTCGGTATCGATTGCCGAAGAGACAATGAAGCTCGGCCGCACTCAGGTCGAATATGAAATGACGACGAATATCTACCGCAAGCAAACAGGCCTGCTTCGTATCGCATTGGGCCGGCGTCAGTAGCATAAGTTAAGGAGGTCTCGGACATGGATCTTAATCTCGCAATTCAGACGTCTGCATCAGGCATGCGCGCGCAGAGTACGCGCATGCGCGTGATTTCGGAAAATATCGCCAACTCGCAATCGCTGGCGAAGAATCCGGACGAAGATCCGTATCGGCGGCAGATGGTGACTTTTCGGAACGAGCTTGATCGGGTATCGGGCGCAAAACTTGTTAATGTCCGGAAGGTGGTCGAGGACAAAAGCGAATTCAAACAAAAATACGACCCGCTGCATCCGGCAGCCAACCCGCAGGGCTATGTGGATCTGCCAAATGTGAATGTCGTCCTTGAAACGATGGATATGCAGCAGGCGCAGCGCAGTTACGAGGCCAATATCGCGTCGCTGAAAGCGGCGCAGAATATGCTGGTGAAGACAATCGATCTTCTGAATAACCGCTAGGTAACCGCCGGAGAATCCGATCATGAGCATTTTGGGAACCAATGCGGCGCAGGCGGCTTCTGCCTATGCGCAAACCGCAAGCCGGCCGCTGGAAGAGAATGGCGCAGGCGTCGCTGATGGCGCAGCACCCAAAGGCCCGACATTTACAGAGCTTGTGGAAGACAAGGTCGGCGCGGCGATCGGTGCGAACAGGAAAGCCGAATCGGTGTCATTGGATGCGATTAATGGCAAGGCGGATATGGTGGATCTTGTTACCGCTATGAACAATGCGGAAATGACGTTGCAGACTGTCGTCGCGGTGCGCGACCGGGTGGTTCAGGCCTATCAAGATATTCTGAAAATGCCGATATGATTGGTTTCGGGGGAGAGCGCTGACGATGGGGCCGGCCGATGTCCTGGATGTGGGGCGTGACGCGATCTATGTCATGCTGCAGGTTTCCGCGCCTGTCATGCTGGTCGGGCTTGGTGTCGGGTTGATCATCGCGTTATTCCAGGCACTGACCCAGATTCAGGAAATGACCCTGACCTTCGTTCCAAAAATCATCGCTATTTTTGTGTCGCTACTGATCTTTCTGCCTTTCATGGGGCAGGTGCTTGACGGGCTTATGGGCCGGATTGCAGAGCGCATTATCGGCTTATAGGGGTGAGTACGAGCTTATGCGGTTTGATCGCGATAAGATCTGTTGAGTAGGCGGACAGGCCAACGATGCAGTTAGAACTGGTCCCAGCCCAAATCTTTGGCTTTTTTCTTGTTTTCAGCCGTGTCGGCAGCATGACCATACTCATGCCCGCTTTCGGTGAGGTATCTGTTCCCCCATGGGTTCGGCTTGGTATCGCATTTTCCCTGACGGCCGTTTTATATCCATTGGTAAAGGATCTTTTGCCGGTCATGCCGACGACACCTTTCGCCATTGTGGCGGTCGTTGGTGCGGAAGCATTGACGGGGCTGTTTATCGGCGGGATTGCGCGCTTGCTGCTGATGGCGCTGCATCTGGGGGGGCTTGTCATTGCATTTCAGACAGGACTTGGTTTTGCCCAGGGATTTGATCCCTCACAGCGTAGCCAGTCGGCGCTGGTCGGGACCTTCCTGACATTGGTCGGGGTCAACCTCATTCTGGCGGCAAATCTGCACCATCTGCTTGTCGGTGCAATGCATGACAGTTATCAGCTGTTCCACCCGGGCAGTCTGCCCGCGCCGGCAAGTTTTGCGGAACTCGCCACACAGACAGTCGGGCAGGCTTTTGCAATGGGGATCCAGCTTGCGGCGCCTTTCATTGTTTTCGGGATTATCTTTAATACGGGCATTGGGTTGCTCGCGCGTTTGATGCCGCAGGTGCAGATATTTTTTATCGCCGTGCCGGGCCAAATTCTGCTTGGTTTCATGATCATGGGGATGATCTTTTCCAGCATGATGCTTTGGTATCTCGATTATTTCGAGGCCGGTGTCACAAATCTTCTGATTGCGCGATAAGGGCGGCGGCATGTCAGAAGAAGATAAATCACAAAAAACAGAAGAGCCGACGCAGAAAAAGCTCGAAGACGCTCAGAAAAAAGGCGATGTCGCACGCAGTCAGGAAATCCGCCATCTCGCCATGCTGGCGGGCGGCGGGCTCGCCATTGCGATATTTGCCGGTCAGATTGGTGTGCAGGTGAGTAATAACCTGTCCGTTTATCTGGCCAATGCCGGGCAGATACCGGCAGATGCGCCAAATCTTGCGCGCGTCGGGCGCGATGTTGTGACGGGGCTTCTGTCATGGCTTGGATTGCCGCTATTGCTGCTTGTCGTTGCAGCACTTGCAGGAAGCATTCTGCAGGCAAAGCCTGTACTCACAACCGAGAAGATAAAACCGAAATTCAGCAAGATTTCGCTTACGAAAGGTTTTGGCAGACTGTTTTCCAGCCAGTCGGTGATGGAGTTTACCAAAGGTCTGCTCAAGCTCGCGATTGTCGCAACGGTTGTCATCCTCGTCGTATGGCCCGATCGGGATCGGCTCGATACGCTTATGACTTATGCGCCTGCCGATATGTTGGACTATGTGAAAGTCGCAGCACTCAAGATGTTTGGTGGTGCAATTGCGATCATGGGATTGATCGCTGCTGCCGACTTTCTTTATCAGCGGTCGGAGTTTCTGAAAAAGCAGCGGATGAGCCGGCAGGAAATCAAGGATGAACACAAGCAGACGGATGGCGATCCGCAAGTAAAGGCGCGTATTCAACGCATCAGAATGGAGCGCGCGCGCGGACGAATGATGGCCGCAGTTCCTGAGGCAACGCTCGTGATCGCCAACCCGACGCATTTCGCGGTCGCGCTGAAATATGAGCATCAGGAAATGAATGCGCCAGTCTGTGTGGCGAAGGGCGTTGACGAGGTGGCGTTGCGGATCCGCTCCGTTGCCGAAGAAAATGGCGTGCCGGTTGTCGAAAATCCGCCACTTGCTCGGGCCCTGCATGCCTCGGTCGAGCTGGAGCAGGAAATTACGCCAGAACATTATCAGGCAGTGGCCGAGGTAATTGGCTATGTGATGGGCTTGCGAAAGTAGACCATGCGCTGGATTGCCAATTGTCGCCAAGCCGGCCTAGGCTAATGAGAAATAATGTCAAATGGTGAGATGACGACAAAATGGGGCTGTTATCCGATCAGAAAGGTGTGGCGGGACTGCGCGGATTGCTGAAAGGGGGGGCAGGACGCATCCTTGGCAAGGACACCGCTCGCCGCGAACATTTCAGGCTTGCAGGATTTGATTACGGCGTACTTGCGGAGCTTGTCGATAACAGTCAGGACGCGATATTGATCACCGGTGAAGCAGGCGAAGTCTGCTATGCCAATGTGGGCTATTATCAGCAGTTTGATATTGATCAGTCGGTTGTTCCGCCCCCTGCCTTGTCTACCATATTGGGGCGGCAGGATAATTGTAGCGACCGGCTTTTCCGTTTGCAGAAGGCGATTGCCGCGCGGCAGCCGGCAAAAGAGGTGATGTCGTTTGTTCAGGCGGACAAACTTCACCGTGTGGCAGTGAGTGTCGCGCCTGTTTCATCAGCAAGTCCACTATGCGTCTGGCGTATCCAGCGCTATTACAGAACTGAAAATTCAGCGTCGCCCGAACTACAAAAATTCAAGCAGATACTGGAGGTTATCGACACCGCGCCATTGGGTATCGGTATTGTCAGTGAAACCGGTGTCGTTGAATTTGCCAATGCGATATTTGCTGATTGGGTTGGTTTGTCGCCCGAGGAAATCCTGTCAGGGAAAGTAACGAGTACGGATATATTCGAGGACAGCTCGGCTTTCTGGTCATCGAGTGAGGAGGAGCGGGACCTCACCTATACCGGTATTGAACGCACGATTATCGTCTCCGTAAACGGTGAGCGAATTCCGATTTCAGCCCTGTACCGGATACGTGAAGATACCGATCGGGGAATCCGGACATTGCAGCTTGTCATGCGTGATCTTCGGGTGCAGCTATCGGCGGATTTGACGCAATTACGCGAGGTGGAGGCACGTTTCCTTCGTCTGTTCGATATTGCGCCGGTTGGCATCGTTATTGTGGATCAGCATGGCAGTGTCGTCGAATCGAACTCGGCCTTTTTCAAGAATTTCGGCATGTTGTTCAGCAGTGGTGACGATTTCCTGTCTATTGTTGATGAAACCTATGTCGCTGAAGTGCGTCAGCGGATTGCCGATGCGGCAAGGCAGCAATTGACCGGGCAGCATGTCGATATCGAATTGCACAATCGTGGCGAGGCACGTTCCGCACAGCTTTATATTTCGCCGTTGCGGGAATCAGGTGATGCATCTGTCGTTTTGTACTTGATCGATACGACGGAACAACGGAATTTGGAGCTGCAATTCTCCCAGTCGCAGAAGATGCAGGCGGTCGGACAACTGGCCGGCGGCATCGCGCATGATTTCAATAATCTGCTGACTGCAATTATCGGATATAGTGACCTGCTTCTCAGTCGCCACGATGCTGGCGACCCGTCATTCAGCGATATTCACCAGATCAAGCAAAACGCCAACCGCGCAGCCAACCTTGTGCGGCAACTCCTCGCCTTCTCGCGGCAGCAAACGCTGCAGCCGGCGGTAATTTCAATCACTGACATGCTGGCGGAACTGCACAATCTGTTACGACGGCTGCTTGGCCAGCACATTGAATTGACAATGACGCACGGGCGCAATCTGGGGCAGGTCAAGGCGGATCAGGGGCAGCTTGAGAATGTCATCATCAATCTGGCTGTCAATGCACGCGATGCGCTGGCCGGCAATAAGGGGCGGTTATCAATCCGTACGGCGAACATTTCCGCAGAGCAGGCGCAATCGCTGGATCATAGCTGGATGCCGTCTGGGGATTGCGTGATGATTGAGGTTGCCGATGACGGACCCGGTATCCCGAAAGCGGTAATCGGCAAGATATTCGAACCGTTTTTTACGACAAAGGAAGTTGGAAAAGGCACGGGACTGGGACTGTCGACCGCCTACGGTATTATCAAGCAGCAAGGCGGCAATATTCATGTGCAAAGCGAGGTTGGCGAGGGTGCGACATTCCGTATTTATCTTCCTGTCTATGCGGAAGAGGAAGTGCAGACCGAAAACGGCGATGCGCAGCTGGAAGCCAGTGCCGATCTGACGGGAAATGGGGTCATTCTGCTGGTCGAGGATGAAGATCCGGTTCGTGCATTCGCATCCCGCGCGCTGTCTGGCAAGGGATATACCGTGCTGGAGGCCGACGGGCCGGATCAGGCGCTTGAAATAGTCGAAACGCGTGCGGACGAAATTGATCTGGTGATTTCAGATGTTGTTATGCCCGGTATGGACGGGGCACGGCTGATGAAAATCATTCAGCAAAAAAGTCCGGGCATTCGCGCTATATTTATCTCCGGCTACGCGGAAAATGCATTCCGCGACAGTGACGAACTAGTCGAGGATTATTTGTTCCTGCCCAAGCCGTTTACACTGAAACAGCTTGCGGCGCGGGTAAAGGAAGCCTTTGCCGACCGTTAGCAGGCAGCGAAGCCGCATATGTCACTATATGGCTGTCACCGCATGGCGTTTTTCGGGTTGCCTGAATGACATATGCGTTGAAAACCGGTGCGGGTGATGTTGCTGCGGTTCAGACTTCTTCTGCCATTTCCCGTAATTTGAACTTCTGTACCTTACCGGTCGAGGTCTTTGGCAAGTCCGCGAAAACCACATAGCGGGGGCATTTGTAATGCGCCAGGTTTTCGCGACAGTAGGCAATCACATCCTCCTCCGTCAAATCCTCGTGGCCTGTCCTGCGGGTGACAAAGGCGCAAGGCGTTTCACCCCATTTTTCATCGGGTTTTGCGACGACGGCTGCTTCCAGAATTCCGGGATGTTTATAGAGAGTATCTTCGACTTCGATCGATGAGATATTTTCACCACCCGAAATGATAATGTCCTTGGAGCGGTCGCGCAGCTGGATATATCCATCGGGGTGCCAGACACCGAGATCGCCGGAATGGTACCAGCCACCGCCAAAGGCTTCTTGCGATGCGGTTGGATTCTTGAGATATCCCTTCATGATGACATTGCCGCGAAACATGACTTCGCCCATGGTTTCGCCATCCTTTGGAACGGCTTCCATTGTATCGGGATCGCGCACCGACAGATCCTCAAGCACCGGATAGCGGACACCCTGACGCGCTTTCATGGATGCACGCTCCTGCGCGGGCATTTCGTTCCATTCCTCATGCCAGTCATTGATCACCGATGGCCCATAGGTTTCGGTCAGTCCGTAAAGATGCGTGATGGCGAACCCGTTCTCTTCCATCGAACCGATCACGCTTGCCGGCGGCGGTGCGGCGGCGGTGAAAAACTCAACCCGGTGGGGCAGGGGTTTGCGTTCCGCCTCCGTCGCGTTAATCAGCATACCCATCACGACCGGTGCGCCGCACAGATGCGTGACGCCATATTGCGCCAGTGCGTCGTAGATCAAGGGGGCTTCGGTCCGGCGCAGGCAGATATGCGTGCCCGCGACAACACTCAGCGACCAGGTGAAGCACCAGCCATTGCAATGGAACATGGGCAGCGTCCATAGATAAACCGGATGCTTGCGCATACTGGCGGTAACGACATTGCCCATCGCCAGCAGATAGGCGCCACGGTGATGAAAAACGACGCCTTTCGGATTGCCTGTCGTGCCCGATGTGTAATTCAGGGCAATTGCATCCCATTCATCGGCGGGTAGTTGCCAGTCATAATCGGGATCGCCCGGTGCGATAAATGCCTCATAATCCGTCTCACCCAGTAATTCACCGCCGATATATGTCGGATCGTCAATATCGATCACAAACGGTTTTGCCTTACATAGTGTGAGCGCCTGTTTGATCGTGTCCGAAAACTCCCGATCCGTGATCAGGACTTTCGCTTCGCCATGGTCGAGGATGAAGGCAATTGCAGTGGCATCAAGACGGATATTCAGCGTGTTGATAACCGCACCCGTCATGGGAACGCCGTAATGCGCCTCCAGCATGGCGGGCACATTAGGGGCCATAATCGCAACCGTATCGCCTTTGCCGATACCACGTTTACTGAGCGCGCTCGCAAGCTTCCGGCTACGGGCATAGAATTCCGCATAGCTGAGGCGGATATCGCCGTGAATGACCGCCGGATGATCGGGATATACCGCGGCAGAGCGGGCCAGAAAGCTTAAGGGAGAAAGCGCCTGGTAATTTGCGGGGTTCTTGTCTAGGTCTGTATCATAGATGCCCGGTGCCATTTTATTCCTCCGTTACCTGACGCAAATGCGATGCTGACAGTCATGCTGTTGGGAATGCTACGCTACTTAAAAAGTGCCTGGGCGACAATCGGTCTCAGGCGCCATCAGCCGCGCCCCCGATAGCTGGGGACCTCGAGATCAGGAATCCAGACCCCTTTGTCAGGCGTGCCTGTCTGCCAGAAAATATCAATCGGTATGCCGCCCCTCGGATACCAATAACCCGCAATGCGCAGCCATCGCGGTTCAATGAAAGCCGCGATACGTTTGCCGATCGCGATGGTGCAGTCTTCGTGAAACGCGCCGTGATTACGAAAACTGTGCAAATAGAGTTTGAGCGTCTTGGACTCAAGAAGCCAGCCGTCGGGGATATAGTCGATAACCAGATGCGCAAAATCGGGTTGCCCGGTTACCGGGCAGAGCGATGTGAATTCGGGGCAGGTAAATCGCGCGACATAATCTGTGTCCGGATGCGGGTTCGCGACCCGTTCAAGCTTTGCTGCATCCGGGGAGGCGGGAAGTGCTGTCTGACTTCCCAATTGTTCAGTCTGTTTATCGTTTGTGGCCATTTTGGTCAGCTGATATGGCTTGTGTGCAGCCAGCGCATATTAGTGCGATAGTATCTGGCTTAGAAATTCGCGGGTACGTGCATGTTGCGGATCGCTAAAGAATGGTTCAGGTTCATTCTGTTCGACGATCTGCCCTTCATCCATGAAAATGACGCGGTTTGCAACTGTGCGTGCAAATCCCATTTCGTGGGTCACGCAGATCATCGTCATGCCTTCCTGCGCAAGGTCGATCATCACATCCAGCACTTCCTTGATCATTTCGGGGTCAAGCGCGGAAGTCGGCTCGTCAAACAGCATGATCTGCGGGTTCATGCAAAGAGATCGCGCAATCGCCACCCGCTGCTGTTGTCCGCCCGATAGCTGTCCGGGAAATTTATGCGCCTGGTCGGCAATCTGCACGCGTTCGAGAAAATGCATCGCAACGTCATGCGCTTCGGATTTCGGCATCTTGCGTACCCAGACAGGTGCCAATGTGCAGTTTTCGAGGATCGTCAGATGCGGGAACAGGTTGAAATGCTGGAAACACATGCCGACTTCACGTCGCACCTCATCAATCTTCTTAAGATCGTTTGTCAGCTCTATTCCATTGACGATGATCTGTCCGCGCTGATGTTCCTCCAGCCGGTTGATGCAGCGGATAAGCGTTGATTTGCCAGACCCAGACGGGCCGCAGACAACGATGCGCTCGCCGCGAAACACCGTCAGATCAATGGCTCTGAGGACATGAAACTCCCCGAACCATTTATGCATATCGGTAATCTGGATCGCCACCTCATCGCTGATTGCCATCTTGCTGCGATCAATCGGGGCGGGCGCTTCCTGCGCTTGCGCTTCTGTCATATTCGCCTCGCTTTGCTATCTGGTTCAGGCACGGCGCGTCCCTTCATTCAGTCTGCTTTCGACGCGAATGCTGTAGCGCGACATGCCAAAGCAGAATGCCCAGAAAATCAGTCCGGCAAACGCATAGCCGGTTGCCGCTGTCTGCGGGGTGGACCAATTGGGATCGGTGAAGTTCAACTGTATGATACCCAGAAGGTCGAACAGGCCAACGATCAGCACAAGTGTTGTGTCTTTAAAAAGGCCGATAAATGTGTTCACGATCCCTGGAATAACCATCCGCAATGCTTGCGGCAGAATGACAAATCCCATGGATTGCCAGTAGCTGAGCCCAAGCGCATGTGCCGCCTCATATTGTCCGCGCGGAATGGCCTGCAATCCGCCGCGAACGACCTCCGCCATATAGGCGGATGAAAACAGGGCAACGCCGATCAGAACCCGGATCAGCTTGTCGAAATTGACCCCCTCGGGCAGAAACAGCGGCAGCATGACGCTTGCCATGAACAGAACGGTGATCAGCGGTACCCCGCGCCACAGTTCGATAAAGCCGATGCAGAACATACGTACGACCGGCATATCCGATCGCCGTCCCAGCGCCAGCAAAATTCCCAGAGGCAGCGATGCGACGATCCCCACCACCGCGACGACAAGCGTCACGAGCAGCCCGCCCCATAAGGCGGTTTCCACATGCGGCAGGCCAAAACTGCCGCCTGTCAGCAGGATGAATGTGATCACCGGGTAGACAAGAATGAGAAACAGCGCGAGATAGCGGCGGCCCGGCATTTTCTCGAAAAGCAGCGGGATGAGTGTGCACGCGCCAAGCAGATAGACAAGGTCGACGCGCCACCGTTCATCGACGGTGTAACGCCCATAGACGATCTGGCCGAACTTTGCATCGATGAACGCCCAGCAAGCGCCGGCATTTTCAACGAGGCAGGCGTCGCGATTTGTGCCGTCCCAGATCGCATCGATGAAAGCCCATTCGATTACCGGGGGCACGATCAGCCAGATCAGATAGACACTGACGATGGTCAAAAGGATATTGAGTGGCGATGAAAACAGGTTGATCCGCATCCAGCCCAGGATACCGATTGTCGAGACGGGGGCGGGTTCCTCATTGAGGAATTTCTCGCGCACAAACTGGATGTTTTCCACCTTGTTCTGTCCGCTGGCTGCTGCGCTGGAAATGTCGTCAGTCATCTCAGCGCTCAACCAGTGCATTTCGGGCATTGTACCAGTTCATCGCCAGCGAGGTGACCAGGCTGATGGACAGATAGACAGCCATTGTAATGCCAAGGACCTCGATTGCCTGTCCCGTCTGGTTCAGCACGGTGCCCGCGAAAACCGATGTCAGTTCCGGATAGGCCATCGCTGCGGCAAGCGACGAATTCTTTGTCAGATTGAGATACTGGCTTGTCAGCGGCGGGATAATGACCCGCATTGCCTGCGGTATGATAATCAGCCGCAGGGTGACGCCAGGACGCAGACCGAGTGCCATCGCCGCCTCGCTCTGGCCCCAGCTGACCGATTGGATGCCGGCACGGACAATTTCGGCGATAAAGGCGGCGGTATAGATGGCCAGCGCGATGACCAGTGCCATCAGTTCCGGGATCAATCGGATACCACCACGATAGTTGAAGCCACGAAGTTCCGGGATGTCTGCAGTATAAGGAATCCCGGTCAGCAGGATGGCAACAAGCGGCAGGCCGATGATCAGCCCGGACCCGACCCAGAACAACGGAAATTGCCGGCCTGTTTCGCGTTGCCTGCGGTGCGCCCAATAACGCAGACCAAGCAGCGTGACGATGGCGACAATAAACGCCGCAAGAACAAAACCGGCACCGTCTTGCGGAACCGGCGCGGGCAGGTAAAGCCCGCGGCTGTTCAGCGCACCTGTTTCGCCCAGCAACATAAGACTGTTCCGCGGGCCGGGCAGGTTGGACAAGACCGCGATGTACCAGAAAAGAATTTGCAGGAGCAGGGGGATATTGCGGAATGTTTCAATGTAAACAGCGGCAAGCCGGGATAGCAGCCAATTTGGTGACAGGCGGGCAATGCCGATCAAAAAGCCGATGATTGTCGCAAAAAATATTCCCAGCCCGGAGACAAGCAGTGTGTTGATCAGTGCAACAAGAAATGCCCGACCATAGCTTGATTGTTCGGAATATTCGATCAGGGTCTGAACAATGCCGAAGCCTGCGGTTGTCGACAGAAAATCGAAACCGGAAGCAATATTCTGTCTTTCAAGATTGGTGATCGTGTTATCGACGATAAACCAGACGAAAAGACCAAAGCTACCCAGAACCAGAGCCTGGAAGAAAAAGGCTCTGATCTTGGGATCATTACGCCAGGCGACCGGTCCGGTTCTTGGCGCTGAGGAATCAGCCATGCTTGAGGATCACTCCTGAGCGTCTACTGACATGTCCGCAAAAGGCTGGCTGTCAACGGATTGGCGGGGCGTACATGATCCCGCCTTTCGACCATAGAGCATTCAGTCCGCGTGAAATTCCAAGTGGGCTGTCCTTGCCGACATTACGTTCGAAACTTTCGCCATAATTGCCAACTTGGACGATGATATGATCCGCCCACAGGTTCGATACGCCCAGATTTTCGCCAAATGTGCCCTCAATCCCCAGCAGCCTGCGAATTTCAGGGTTCTTCGATTGCCGCATTTCCGCGACATTGCTTGAGCTGACCCCCAGCTCTTCCGCATTCACCATCGCATAAAGTGACCAGGCAACGATATCCGCCCACTGATCATCACCCTGGCGGACCACGGGGCCAAGCGGCTCTTTCGAGATAATTTCCGGCAGCACCACATGCTCATCCGCATTTTCCATCTTCAGGCGGTTGGCATAGAGGGCAGACTGATCTGTCGTGTAGACGTCGCACCGGCCCGCATCATAGGCGGCAACCACCTCATCTGCCTTTTCAAAGGCGACAACTTCATATTCCATGCTGTTTGCGCGGAAATAATCGGCGACATTCAGTTCCGTTGTCGTGCCGGTATTTGTGCAGACAGCCGCGCCATTGAGTTCCAGCGCGCTTTTAATGCCCAGGCTGCGGCGAACCAGAAACCCCTGGCCGTCATAATAATTGACGCCGGTGAAATCGAGACCGAGCGCTGTATCGCGGGTCGCGGTCCAGGTTGTATTGCGCGACAGCAAGTCGACCTCGCCTGATTGCAGTGCGGTAAACCGTTCCTTCGCTGACAGCGGGGTATACTTCACTTTGCCGGCATCGCCAAAGATTGCCGCCGCCACCGCGCGGCACACATCGACATCGATGCCTTGCCAGTTCCCCGCATCATCGGGGTTGGAAAAGCCGGGAAGTCCCTGGCTGACGCCGCACTGAACATGCCCCTTGCTTTTCACATCATCCAGCGTGGCTGCTGTCGCCGCGGTTGCAAAGCAGCTTGCACCGAGAAAAGCTGTAACCAGATAACGAAATTTCATTGGCTGAACTCCTTACGTGAATTTATCTGATACGGCGCGATACGAGCTATTGCCGCTTGTGGTATCTCTCTGGTTTCTCAATTGAAACCGCCATGAAGCTGCGGGAATGTTACAATGTTCAGTGCGCCTGCCAACAGAAAAAATTTTTTTGCGACGTTAACAGGGGGGGAAACGGCGCGGTTTTTGTCTGTGGTTAAATGCCCGATGGCAGCGCTGCTGTGCTTGTTATCTCTATTATGCATTCAATTGCCGGTTTTGGCGAAAGCTGCTGAAAATAGACCAGTTTATGTATATGCGGCGGCTAGCATGCAAGTCGTCCTCACTGAAGTTTTGGCGCTGGCCGGCGATGAGCTGTCACTTGAAATCGTGCCGGTTTATGGTGGGTCGGCCGGTCTGGCACGGCAGATTGCCCAAGGCGCGCCCGCAGCCTTGTTCCTGTCGGCCAATAATGGCTGGGTTCAATATTTGTCCGACACTTATCCCGAGAGGATCAGCGAACAGCAGCCGCTGCTCAGAAACAGCCTGGCGTTTGTCGCATCGCCTTGCATGCGTGACTGGCACGGGCATGCGGCTGTGCTGCCTGAGCCTGAGCCTGCGTCCGCGCAAGGCTTGCATGAGGCGATTGTCGCTGCCCTTCAGACGGGAGAGAAGATCGCCTTAGGCATGCCTGACAGCGTCCCGGCGGGGAGCTATACGCGGCAGAGCCTGCAGGCGCTGGGGTTGTGGGACGCGGTGATGCGGCAGGCAGTCTATGCCGAAAATGTGACTGTGGCGTTGAATTGGGTTGCGCGCTGCGATGTGGCATTCGGTTTTGTTTATGAAAGCGATGTGCTGGCAGGACAGAAATTGGGTGTGCGGCATGTTTCAGGAATCCCGGGCGAGCTGCATCAGCCGATCATTTATCCGATGGCATATATAAATGGTCCGCGGAACGACGATGCGCGCCGTCTGGGGGCATTTCTGAAATCTGCGCAGGCGCGCGAGATTTTTTTGTCCCATGGGTTTGCATTGGCCAACTAGCCGATGAAATGAGCATGTCGCGGCCATCACATAACCTTAACGCCGTCACATAACTTTAACATTGGGTTTAGCTGCCATTAACCCGCTACCCCACATCCTGCCGGAAGTAACGGGTAGTTGTTGAAACCGGTAGTTCTTGTCGGTTCTTCAGGGGGTTGTAATGCGTAGCGTATCGAAAGTGATTTGGGGAAAGGTCCAGATTACCTCTGTAACCTGGAAGGCTTGTTTAGGGGCGGCAATTGGCGGACTGGCCTTATTCAGTCTTATTTGCGGGGCCATTTTTCTGGCGTTCAAAACAGACGACGCCATGCGGAAAGTCGAGCTGTCGGAACATATTGTGGCGGAAGCGAACAGTTTCGTCGCGACGCTCACCAAGGCGCATGGCACGCTCTATCGTCTGACTGCGCAGGCAACCAATACCTCCAGTCTGACGAACGGAGCGCAGGTGGATATTGTGGGCCTGACCGCGACAATTCAGGAGACGCTCGGTGCGTTGCAGACGCAGCATGCCAATTTAGTCGGCGAAGTTGAGGATGGGATCATTTTCGCTCAATTGAATGACATCAGACCGGGCATTGCCGACTATACCGAAAAGTCATTGAAGGTGGCGGATCTGGCATCTTTCGGATCAGCGAAAGCGATGCGTGATATTCAGCGGGTCGATGAATTATATGACGCTCTCCTTACGGCGAGCTATCAGATTCAAAACAGTCTGAGCGCTGAGAATGATGCGGTGCGGGATGAAACAGCCCGCTGGCTTCGCTCAGGCTGGGTCATCTTTATCGCGGCGTCCCTTGCCGGTCTGTTGCTGTCAGCCGGTTTTGCCTGGTCGATCGGCCGGAAACTCGCTGCGCGTATAAAATCGGTCAGCGCCGCGATTGGCGATATCGCGGGGGGCAGGCAAGTCAACAAAGAACGAATGTATGCTGGTCAGGATGAACTTGGCGAAATCGTCCGAAATCTCACCATATTCGAACGGCATGCGATGGAGGCAAAGCAACTCACCGCTGTTCAGGCGCGTCAGAAACAAGAAACCGAGCAGCGTATCGCGCAAGTGGGCAAGCTCTCTGAACAGTTTGATATAGTGGTGAGTGATGTGTTGCAGCAGCTATCGCAGTCGGGTGCGTATTTATCCCAAACGTCAACGCGCCTTGCACAATCGGCTGACAACACGAAGCGTCGGACCGGAGAGGTGACCCAAATTGCCGAAAGCGCCAATCAGATGGTCAATAATGCCACCGATATATGCCGTGAATTGACGTCTTCAGTCCAGACGATCGGGCAGGGGGCGAAGCAATCGATTGACGGCACCGGCAAGGCGGAAGGCGCGGCGGCACAGATGGGGACCATTTTGAGTGCACTTGACGCATCCGCCACAAAAATCGGCGATGTTCTGAATTTGATTTCAGAAATTTCCGATCGCACCAACCTGCTTGCCTTGAACGCAACGATTGAGGCAGCGCGTGCGGGTGAAGCGGGGCGGGGCTTCGCGATTGTGGCTTCGGAGGTCAAGAATCTCGCCGGGCAGACCGCCGAGGCGACGGCCGATATCGCACAGCTTGTGGCGGAAATTCAGAATGGGTCGGCGGGTGCTGTAAGCGCGATTGGCAATATTCGCGAAATCGCGCGCGAAAATGGTGATTTTGCGCAGCAAATTTCCGAGCAGGTGGAACATCAAATGGCAACGGTGCAAGCTGTTGCGCAGTCGATCGGCCAGCTGGGTGAGGGCAATCAGGCGATAAGTCAGGCCCTGCAACATGTTTTGGCGGAAGCTGACGAGACTGACGGTTCTGCGCTTCAGCTGGCGCAAGCGGTTGACGCGCTTCTTGAACAAAGCAGTGTGGTGCGCAGCGAACTTGACGCGTTTTTCGTGCAGCTTAAGGCCGCGTGATCTTTCCTGTTGCCCCATTTTGCGTGCGGCATGGCCTTCCGGTCAGTATGGTCAGGGGGTTATAGTCTGGCCGGTCGTCAGATAGGAATGGCGAAGCGTCGTTCTGCAAATCGCGAATTTTCACCGATAAGGCCGAGAACACATATTCATGTTTGCATTGACGCCGGCTGAAATCGAGGTTTTGAGCCTGTCATTGAAGGTTGCGTCCGTTGCCGTGATTGGCAGCTTGCCTGTCGGTGTGCTGGTTGCTTTTGCGTTGGCGCGTGGGCGATTCCCGGGGCGAATCTTTCTTGATGTTCTTGTGCATTTCCCGATTATCGCACCGCCAATTGTGGTGGGGTATTTGCTGCTGATGATGTTCAGTCGGCAAAGTCCGCTGGGCGGCTGGCTTTTCGATCAGTTCGGAATCTCGGTGGCATTCAGCTGGCAGGCGGCTGCGATTGCTGCGGGGGTCATGGGGTTCCCGCTCATGGTGCGCAGTATTCGCCTGTCGATCGAGCTGATCGACCGACGCCTGGAAACAGCTGCACAGACGCTGGGGGCACCACCGCTGCGTGTCTTTGCGACGGTGACGTTGCCACTGGCTTTGCCCGGTGTCCTGACCGGTTTGACATTGGCGTTTGCCCGCGCGCTGGGCGAATTTGGTGCGACAATCGTTTTTGCGGCAAATATACCGGGGCAAACACGCACATTGCCGCTGGCGCTTTATACGGAACTGCAAATTCCGGGGCAGGATTTCGCCGCTGTCAGACTTATGCTTTTATCCCTGGCGCTTGCTGTGGGGGCATTGGTGATATCGGAACTCATCAGCCGTCAATTGGGCAAGCGGGTTGTCGGTATGGCATATTGAGCGGACGGGCGGCGATCATGAAGAAGGGAAACAAGTGTGGCGCGGATTGATGTTGTCAGTGAAATCGCGGGTAAAGTCTGGAAGATTTCCGCCGACCCCGGCACGGCGCTGGAGGAGGAGGATGACGTTTTAATTCTTGAATCGATGAAGATGGAAATTCCTGTTCCCGCACCCGCCGCGGGCAAATTGGTTGAGTTGCTGGTGCGTGAAGGCGATGACGTTGCGGAAGGGCAGGCCGTCGCGGTAATCGAGGGCTAGTTCTGTTGCGTTTGACGTGCTTGGGGTTGCGGCCTGCCTGCGATGATCTTCTCGGATGGCCATACCAGATAGGCGGTGGTGCCGCTGCCTTGTTCCGAACGGATTTCGATTGACGCGCCCTGTCGTTCGGCAAGCGCTTTTGCAAGCGGAAGGCCAAGCCCCATGGCGCCAAGCTGGCTGCCGCTCCTATCGGTCTGCTCAAAAGGGTTGAGAACACGGTCTGCCATCTCAGCCGTCATGCCGATGCCTTTATCGATAACCGCGATCGCCAAATCGCCATTGTCGCGCCAGTCCGTGGAAATTGTGACCGTCTGCTCCGGTTTGGAGAATTTGATCGCGTTGGAAAGCAGGGCCGACAAAATCTGAATGACGTGCTTCCGGTCGCCAATAAGGTCGATTTGCAAGTCGGGTGTCGTGGCGACGAGTGTAATGCCGTGTTGCCGGGCAAGCTGTGTATTTTGCTTTATTGCCTGCTCGAGAATATCCGGCAGGCGAAACGGCTCATCAATCGGTTCAAGTTCACCGCTTTCCAGTTTGGTCAAATCCAGTATGTCATTGATCATCCCCAGAAGGCGATCGCTGCTATCGACAATATCCGTGACATAATCGTCGTATCGATCATCTCCCAGCGCGCCATGGACTTTTTGCTGCATTAATTCGCTGAAGCCGATAATTGCGTTTAACGGTGTACGCAATTGATGGCTGACAGTTGCCAGGAAACGCGACTTCGCGGCATTGGCATAGTTCGCTTCCGCCAGTGAAAGATTGAGTTTTGCGACAAGCTCCTTATTTGCCTGCCGAAGGGCCAGGGCATTCGCAACATCCTGGTTGCTGTTCCAGCCTGCGCGAAAGAAAATCGCGGCAGTGCCAATAAGGACCAGTGCCAGAACAAGCTCGTTGGCAGTTCCCGCAACTATCAGTTTCGCCAGAACAGGCAAATTAATGCAAAACAGGGCAACTAGCATTGCCGGGCGGTAGAGCATGAATGTTGTGGCGGTGGAGACGTTTGCCAAAGCGATAATGGCCGAAATGATGATCAGCTGTTCGGTCTCGTGAACGTGCCAATAGAGGAAGATCAGGCTCGACCATAGTGTGCAGGTCAGCCCGGCATATCCGGTTAGCATTAGCTCCGCCACGTCCAATCGGGTTTCGCGCATGGCGGTCTTCCTGATGAAGCGGGCAACGGGCAGACCTGCGAGTGCAAGCAGACTAAAACTCGCCAGCCAGACCGACAGCGGAGCCCAAAGCGCCTGACTGGGGATAAGATAAAGCCCGACCAGAACTGTTGCCGTCACGACGATCAGCATGTCCTTGCCAAGGCCTTGTGCCAGAAGTACGAGTTGTGCCGCCCGGACTGACTTTGGCAAATTGCTGATTTCTGCAGACCGCTTACTTTGCCACATGAAAGCCCAACAGATAGGTGGAAGCCCGTCAATGACGGGACTTGTGATGAATTTGCAAAATATGCGCTGACGCAGACTGACTAACAAACCTCAACGACAGTCATAGTGCAAATTTGTAAATAAATCCGGAATTAGACTGTCTCGGGACTGCGGCATTGGGCGTAAGGAACTGAACGACGAGTTTCCCGGTTTCGTTATATGCCAGCGCGAACGTCAGCTAGTCGGACTTAGTAATACAACCGGGATATCGCGGGCGGACCGGTCCTGATAAACCTGATAATCGGGGTACATGGCTGTCAGCTTTGGCCATAGTTCGGCTTTTTCATCGCGTGTCGCAATGCGGGATAAAACCTTGAATGACTGTGCACCGGCCTGAATTTCCGCATTCGGATCGTTACGCAGATTTACAAACCAGGCGGGATGTTTATCTGCGCCGCCATAGGAGGCGACGACGGCATAACCGTCATCTGTTTTCAAATACAAAATCGCAACAGTCCGCTTCTTGCCGGTTTTCGCGCCCCGGCTCGTCAGGAGCAAGACTGGCGAGTTAAAGGCTGTTCCGCCTATCCTGCCGCCTGATAGTCGGTAGATAAGTATGTGAAGCCGGGTCCCCAGTTTTGCAAGCCAGTGACCGAAACCTGAACCTTTGGGTTTTGGCGGTGCCATCTTTCCAACATCGCTGACATATTACCGATGCTGGCAATCATCTCAATTTATTCTGAATGATGGCAAGTATTAGTTTTGCCAAAGGCAATAAAGCAATCAGCGAGCCATCTCTCCGCGGCCTGGCTTTGGTTGCGCCGGATTTTATTATTAACGTAACTATCGTCGCCTATGTGGGGCTTCACGGCGTCAGATTCTCGCAAGCTTCTGTCCGGACTTCACAATACGGTCTGCCGGCAGACGAACAATTGCCCGGGTACCGACGCCCGGTTCGCTTTCGAGCAGAAATGTCCCGCAGTGAAGCCGGACCAGCGCGGCGACCAGCGGCAATCCAAGCCCGGTTCCCTGCGCTTTGTTGGTCGTAGCTGCATTACTTGTATCGCCGATTTGCTCAAATGGCAGCAATGCCCGGTCGATTTGCGAGCGGGCGATGCCAATGCCTGTATCTTCAATTTTGATTGCAATGCGGCCATCGGCTTCAATCAGGGCAGTCACGCTTACAGCCCCGCCGCTGGGCGTAAACTTGACAGCGTTGGAAAGCAAATTGAGGATAATCTGCCGCATCGCGCGCAAATCGGCCCAGATATAGGGGAAATCAGCAGGAACATTATTAGACAACTGAACGTTGTTTTCTTCCGCACGCCGGCGAATCATGGGCATCACCGACTCAACCGCCTCAAACAAATTGAATTGTGATTCTTCCAGTTCGCGTTTGTTGGCGTCGATTTTCGAAAGATCCAGAATATCGTTGATCAGGCTGAGCAGATGCTGACCAGCATTGTGTATATCCTGCGCATATTCCTTATATTGCGGTGTGCCAACCGGTCCCATCAATTCAGTATTCATAATCTCCGAAAAGCCAATGATGGCATTGAGCGGCGTTCTTAGTTCGTGGCTCATATTCGCAAGGAATTGCGACTTTGCGGTATTCGCGATGTCTGCTTCTTCCTTGGCTTGCCGCAGTTTTACGGCGACCTGTTCGCGTGCGGCAACTTCAGAAACAAAGCGCTTGCGTACACCATTATAGCGCCGGGCGACTTCACCGGCTTCGGTAAATGGTTCCACCGGAACGGTCGCGGTAAAATCGCCGCTGTTCCGCTGATGCTCCATAACCTCCAATACTTCAAAAAGCGCTGTACTGGCACCATGCTCGGAGACATTAAGCCCGCGCTTTTCATCATAAGCGCTGACGCGCAGGGCGCTGAAGTAATTGGCAATTTTGAGTACAACGAAGCCGACGGTAAAAGCATAAAAACCATTTGCTGCAATGCCTGCGAATTGCGCAAATAGCTGTTGTGGGCGCGAAAGCCCAGTGCCCAGAATTTCCAGATTGCCGAACAGCGCGACCGCAAGCGTGCCCCAGACGCCGGCAGCCAGATGAACCGGAATGGCGTCGACCGCGTCGTCAATCTGTGCCCAGATCAAAAGATTGGAGGCAAATATTGCAATAATCCCGCCGGTCGCCCCGATGATGATTGCAGAAACCGGCCCGACAGCGTGACAACCCGCAGTGATCGATACCAGGCCAGCAAGAACCCCGCACATTGTGCGCACGACATTCGGTCCATGGTTGTCTGAACACCAACTCATCGCTAACGCCGCCATGCCGCCCGCGCAGGATGCCAGCAAGGTGTTCAGCAAAATCGGTGGCACATTATTGCTGAACAGTAACGTGCTGCCGCCATTAAAGCCAAACCAGCCTAGCCACAATAAAAACATGCCCAATGCAGCCAGCGGAATATCATGGCCCTCAATGGCTTTACCTTGTGGGCCAAAACGGCCAATGCGCGGGCCGATCGTCAGGATGGCCGCAAGCGCGATCCATCCGCCTGTGGAATGAACGACTGTCGAGCCAGCAAAGTCGACAAAGCCCATTTGCGCAAGCCAGCCTGGCGCGTCTTCATAAAGTGCACCGGCCCAGGCCCAATGTCCGAAAACAGGATAGACAATGCCGGAAAGAAGGCCGGCAACGATGAGATAACCGCTGAACTTCATCCTTTCTGCGACCGCGCCGGAAACGATCGTAACCGCGGTGCCGCAGAAGGCGAGCTGAAACAGAAAAAAGGCGGTTGTTTGGGCGCTGTAGAAGTTACGTGAATCAGCATGCCCGAACAAGAAATCTGTCGTGCCGATCCAGCCAAGCGTCGACGCGCCGAACATGATGCCAAATCCGAAACACCAATAGACAAGACTCGACAGACAGAAGTCGGCAACGTTCTTGATCGCTACATTGATAGAATTCTTCGCGCGGACAAGGCCGCTTTCAAGACAGGCAAAGCCAGCCTGCATTCCCATGACAAGAATTGTACAGGCCAGTACCCAAAAAATATCGATTCCGGGCCCGCTATTTGTAGCTAGAAGTTCGCCAGACATTCATCTCCCCCAGAGGAGTTACGCAAATTACTAAAACGCGCCCAAGCATGTGACGCGCAGCCCGCCACACAACAGTTTCGTGTGATTGCTCAGGATATTAACCTTAAAGGGCAGGGGGAGAGTAAATTTTTGAAGTTAATAGTTTGTAAACTGACCGGCATGCCAACTTGCCATGCCGGTCAGTCACATGCGTGTATGTCTAACCGCGCGGTTTGGTCAGATGTCTTGCGATTAATTGTTCGGCGATCTGTACGGCATTGAGGGCTGCGCCTTTACGCAGATTGTCCGATACAACCCACATTGCAAGACCGTTTTCAGTCGTGATGTCATCCCGAATCCGCGAAATATAGGTTGCGTATTCGCCGACGCATTCAACAGGGGTGATATAGCCGCCATCTTCGCGCTTATCGACCACCATGCAGCCGGGCGATTCGCGCAGCAGATCCCGCGCTTCTTCCGCACTCAGAGGTTGCTCAAGCTCAATGTTGACAGCTTCGGAATGGCCGACGAAGACAGGGACGCGGACACATGTCGCAGTAACCTTGATTGCGGAATCGATGATCTTCTTGACCTCGACCACCATCTTCCATTCTTCCTTGGTCGAACCGTCATCCAGGAACACATCGATATGGGGGATAACATTGAATGCGATTTGTTTCGTGAAGACATCCTTTTCGATCGGGTCCGAGACGAACACAGCGCGGGTCTGCTGAAACAATTCATCCATGCCGGCCTTGCCTGCCCCAGAAGCCGACTGATAGGTCGATACAATAACGCGCTTGATCTTTGCGCGGTCATGCAGCGGCTTGAGTGCCACGACAAGCTGGGCTGTCGAGCAGTTGGGGTTGGCGATGATCCGCTTTTTGGTATAGCCCGCCAGCGCATCGCCATTTACTTCTGGCACGATGAGCGGGACATCGGGATCCATGCGGAACTTGCTTGAATTATCGATGACAACACAGCCCGCAGCCGCGACTTTCGGCGCATATTCTTCTGAAATACTGCCGCCCGCAGAAAACAGGGCGATATCGGTATCGCTGAAGTCATAGTGTTCGAGAACTTTTGCCTTCAGCGTCTTGTCGCCGTAAGAGACTTCCGTGCCAAGACTGCGCCGTGATGCCAAAGCGACAACGTCGCTGGCCGGAAATTGCCGTTCGGCCAGAATGTTCAACATTTCCCGACCAACCGCGCCCGTAGCGCCAACAACCGCAACTCGATAACCCATTTGCCTTACTCTCCCGGTGACCCGGGTACGATAGCAAACCCGGGTATAAAAAATTATGCAGTCAGCTTTTCAAGCTCACGTACGATCGCATCGCCCATGACTTCGGTGGAAACCTTTGCCATTCCCGGCTGCATGATATCGGCTGTGCGCAGACCGCCCGCCAACACATTCTCAATTGCCTTATCGAGCAAGTCAGCTTCTTCGGGCAAATCATAAGAATAGCGCAGCGCCATGCCGAAGCTGAGTATTGTGGCAATCGGATTGGCAAGCCCCTTGCCAGCGATATCGGGTGCCGATCCATGGACCGGCTCATACATTGCCTTGGCGCGCCCTTGGGCATCGCGCATGCCGAGCGCGGCGGATGGCAGCATGCCCAATGAGCCCGTCAGCATCGCCGCGACGTCGGACAGCATATCACCAAACAGATTATCTGTAACGATGACGTCGAACTGTTTGGGTTCCCGGACAAGCTGCATGCCACAATTATCGGCCAGGATGTGCTGAAGCTGAACATCAGGAAATTCGGTGTCGTGAACTTTCGTCACTTCCTCACGCCACAGCAGGCCCGATTCCATCACATTCGCTTTCTCTGACGAATGCACCAGATTGTTCCGCTTGCGTGCAAGATCGAACGCGACACGCGCTACCCGGCGAATTTCCTCGCCTGTATAGACTTGTGTGTTCACGCCCCGACGGTCACCATTCGGCATGTTTTCGATGCCGCGCGGCTCACCAAAATAAACGCCGCCCGTCAGCTCACGAACAATTAGAATGTCCAGCCCGCTGACAAGTTCCGGCTTAAGCGATGATGCTTTCGCCAATGCCTCGAAACAGATAGCAGGGCGCAGATTGGCAAACAGATCCATTTCCTTGCGCAGACGCAGAAGCGCGGCCTCCGGGCGCAGTTCAAAATCGACATTATCCCATTGTGGGCCACCGACCGCCCCAAAAAGCACCGCATCCGTTCGCATGGCCTTTTCAAGCGTTTCATCGGTCAATGGCGTGCCATGCGCCTCGTAAGATGCGCCGCCGACAAGCCCTTCATCAATGTCAAAGCTGATCGAGCGTCGCCGGTCCAGCCAATCGATGACGCGACGCACCTCGCGCATGGCTTCGGGCCCGATCCCATCCCCGGGCAGCATCAATAAACTTCTGTTACTAGACATACATCCCCATTTCCCAATAACTAATATGCCTATCACAGCCTCATGGCTGACAACGGCATGTAAATAATTTCCGTCTTATCAAGCGACCTATCTACAGCCAAGGCTGGCTGATTTCGCGTTTGCCTTCAAATTCCGTAATTGCTGCCTCTTTTTGTAATGTCAAGCCGATGTCATCGAGCCCCTCGATCAGGCATTGCTTGCGAAAACCGTCGATATTGAAGGCGATCGCGCCGCCGTCGGGCCCCTCAATCTGCTGTTTCTCAAGATCAACGGTCAATGTCGCATTGGCACCGCGGGCTGCATCGTCAAGCAGTTTATCGACTTCTTCCTGCGGCAGGACAATCGGCAGAATGCCGTTCTTGAAGCAGTTATTATAAAAAATATCAGCAAAACTCGGGGCGATGACGCAGCGGATGCCGAAATCAAGCAATGCCCAGGGGGCGTGCTCACGGCTTGAACCGCAGCCGAAATTTTCACCGGTGATCAGGATCTGCGCTTGCCGGTAGGCAGGTTTATTCAAAACGAAATCCGCGACCTCTGATCCGTCTTCCTTGTAACGCATCTCATCGAACAGGTTCTTGCCCAGACCAGAGCGTTTGATGGTCTTCAGAAACTGCTTTGGAATGATCATATCGGTATCGATATTGATCAGAGGAAGCGGCGCGGCAATCCCGGTCAGCTTGACGAATTTTTCCATGATCTCGCGTCCTTCCCTAATCTTCCAGATCGCGCACATCGGTCAGCGTGCCGGTAATGGCCGCCGCTGCTGCCATCGCCGGGCTGACCAGATGGGTGCGTCCGCCGCGCCCCTGACGCCCTTCAAAGTTGCGGTTTGAAGTCGACGCGCAACGCTCACCTGGTTCGAGCTTGTCTGCATTCATCGCAAGGCACATGGAACAGCCCGGATCGCGCCAGTCAAAGCCCGCTTCAATGAAAATCCTGTCCAGTCCTTCTTCTTCAGCCTGCTGTTTCACCAGTCCGGATCCAGGCACGATCATGGCATGGACGCTGTCGGCGACCTTTCCGCGTTTCGCGATCGCAGCAGCAGCGCGCAGATCCTCGATCCGGCCATTCGTGCAGGAACCGATGAAAACCCGGTTGACGGCAACCTGCTTGAGCGGTGTGCCCGGTGTCAGCCCCATATAGTTTAGCGCGCGGCTGATTGCCTGCCGCTTTGCCGGGTCACTTTCCTGCGCCGGGTCGGGTACGTTGCCTGTAATCGGCAGCACATCTTCGGGGCTTGTTCCCCATGTGACTTGCGGGACGATTGCGCTGGCATCGATCTTGATTTCCGTATCGAAAACCGCGTCATCATCGCTTTTCAGGCTGCGCCAGTAATTCAGCGCCATTTCCCATTGCCCGGCTTTGGGCGCGCGCGGGCGGCCCTTCACATAGTCAAAGGTCGTCTCGTCAGGCGCAATCAGACCGGCGCGGGCACCGCCTTCAATCGTCATGTTGCAGACCGTCATCCGGCCTTCCATCGACAATGCGCGGATAGCGTCGCCGGCGAATTCCACGACATGGCCCGTGCCGCCCGCCGTTCCGATGCGGCCGATGATCGCAAGTACGATGTCTTTGGCGCTGCAACCCGATGACAGCTTGCCATCGACGCTGATCCGCATGTTTTTCGCACGCGCCTGGATCAATGTCTGTGTCGCCAGCACATGCTCGACCTCGGATGTGCCGATCCCGAAGGCCAGCGCGCCAAACGCCCCGTGGGTTGCGGTATGGCTGTCGCCACATACGATTGTCATGCCCGGTTGGGTCAATCCCTGTTCAGGGCCCACAATATGGACGATGCCCTGGCGGATATCGTCAATTGCAAGATATTCAACGCCAAATTCCGCGCAGTTTTTTTCAAGTGTTTCAACTTGCAGCCGGGATTCGGGGTCAACGATTCCCTTTTCACGATCTGCTGTCGGGACGTTATGATCGGCGACGGCAAGCGTGGCCTCGGGACGGCGGACCTTGCGACCGGTCATCCGCAGTCCTTCAAAGGCCTGCGGGCTTGTTACCTCATGTACCAGGTGACGGTCGATATAGAGCAGGCAGCTGCCATCTGCCTGCGCGTCAACCAGATGAGAGTCCCAGATCTTGTCGTATAAGGTGCGCGGGGGCGCCATCGCACATCCTCCAGCTTTGCGGCCCCTCAGCCGCAATTGTGCTGCGGGATCCGGTGATTATTGTCTTTACGCTGCGTTTCCAAAAGCAATCTTGCGATCAGCTCGTCTTGCCGCGATGATCCTGCTTTTCCTGAATCCGGGCGGCCTTACCTGTGCGCCCACGCAGATAATACAGCTTTGCGCGACGGACGCGCCCGCGGCGAACGACCGAGATTGAATCGACAAGCGGGCTGTAAAGCGGAAAGATGCGCTCGACACCTTCACCATAAGACAGCTTGCGGACGGTAAAGTTGGCATTCAGCTTCTCACCGCCTGAACGCGCGATGCAGACGCCTTCAAATGGCTGCAGCCGTTCGCGGGTGCCTTCGACCACGCGTACCATGACGCGCAACGTATCGCCGGGTGCGAATGCCGGAATTTCCTTCTCAGCAGTTTGGGCTGCGATCTGCTCCGCTTCCAGTTGTTCGATCATATTCATCGCTCGATCTCCTCATCATCGCATTCCGGAACCGCTGCTGCATTCCGTTGCATTTCTTCATACCGCCGCCATAAATCGGGTCGGCGCTGTTGCGTTAATTTCTCTGCCTGCTGTCTGCGCCATTGCCTGATAGCGGCATGATTGCCCGACAGCAGGACCTGTGGAATTTTATGCCCTTCCCACTCAGCGGGGCGGGTATAATGGGGATATTCCAGCAATCCCTGTTCAAAACTTTCCTCGCTCAGCACCGCCGGGTCGCCGACGACTCCCGGCAAAAGCCGGACTACCGCATCCAGAAGGGCAATTGCCGCCGGCTCGCCACCCGACAGGATATAATCGCCCAGACTGACTTCCTCTATATTCCGGACGTCCAGAATGCGCTGATCAACGCCTTCAAACCGTCCGCAAATCAAAATCGCACCGGGCCCGGCAGTCAGTTCCCGGACACGCTGCTGCCGCAGGGGTCGCCCGCGCGGCGACAGATAAATAACTGGCCGGTCAACCGGATCCGACAGGCGCGCCGCATGTTGGACGCTATCGATTGCCGCACCCAGCACATCGGCCCGCAGGATCATGCCTGGTCCGCCGCCTGCCGGGGTGTCGTCGACCGAGCGGTGTTTATCGCTCGCAAATGCGCGGATGTCTACCGTTTCCAGCGCCCAAATGCCATCATTTAGCGCTTTTCCTGCCAAACTGTAGCCAAGTGGCCCCGGAAACATATCCGGAAAAAGCGTCAGCACCGTCGCCTGCCAGCTATTTTCCTGAATCTCGGTCATTTTCTTTCCGTTTACGGGCCTTGTGGCGGCGTTTCTTCGCAGCCGGCTTCGGCATCAGTCCGACTGGCGGCATTGCTGTGATATATCCCTCCGCAAGTCTGATTTCCGGCACGGATTCGCGATCGAATGGCAATAATATGCTGTGCATTTCATCGCTGTTCTGCGCTACGGGCCAGATAATTTCCAGCAAGTCCCCCGCGCCGAAATCGAATACCGCTTTGACAGTGCCATTGCTGCGCGGTTGATCCAGCCAGCGTACTGTCAGGCCAACCAGATCCGCATGATAATATTCCTGTTCTCCTTGCTCTTGCGCGTCAATTTTCGCCGTATCCGCCGCGAGTTCGGGCAGCGCGTCGCGGCTTACAAAGAGCTTTATACCGCGCAGGGCATTTGCCTGTTCCCGATCGGTGATACCCGACAGATACCCTGTGACACCTTCCTTGATCGTGCGGTTCACCTTCAATGTGAAACTGGCATTACGATCTTCGGTCACCAGCGTGCCATAGGCGCCGATATCCTCCGGAACTGCGGTAAAACTCTTTATCTTTACCTGCCCGTCGACGCCGAATGCGCCGGAAATAACACCAACGCAAACAAGTTCAGTGGATCGACGGGCGCCCAACGGTTGTTATGCCTCGCTCGCGGCCTCTTGCTCCTCGGCAGCGGGGGCGTTCGCTTCATCAGCAGCCTGTGCTTCCGCCTCGGCCGCTGCTGCGGCCGCTTCCGCCTTTGCCGCCGCGCGTTCCTGGGCTTTTGCTTTCGGTTTGGCCTTTTGCGGATTATTTCCCTGCGCAGGCATGGGGATAATTTCGGCAGCGCCTAACATCCGCGCAACACGGTCGGTCGGTTGTGCGCCCGAGCCAAGCCAGTGACGCACGCGGTCCGCATCAAATTTCAGCCGCTCAGCATGGTCCTTGGGCAGAAGCGGGTTGAAAAAGCCCAGCTTCTCAATGAAACGGCCATCGCGCGGCGCGCGGGAATCGGCCACGACAATCCGATAAAAGGGGCGTTTCTTGGTGCCGTGCCGTGCAAGTCTGATTTTCAGTGCCATAGTCGCTTACTCTTGTCTGTTGTTGCTTCAATTATTCAATTGACGGGGTTTAGGGAAGGGCGCACGCACTGCTGCGCGCGCCATGTTTTGCTTGTCATCCTATTTCTTGCCGCCGGGCGGAAATCCGGGGGGCAGGGGCGGCAATCCCGCAGGTGCGTTCATGCCGGACGGTAAATTCATGCCGGGGGGAAGCTGCATCCCTGGCGGCAGCGCCGCACCACCCGGCAGTCCCGGCATTCCACCGAACATGCCCTTGCCGCCTTTTTTGCCGGCTTTTTTCATCATATCGGACATTTGCCGATGCATTTTCAGCAACCTGTTCACTTCAGGAACAGTAGTGCCCGAACCGGCGGCAATGCGCCGTTTGCGTGAGCCATTCAACAGTTTTGGCTTGCGCCGCTCCTCAGGCGTCATGGAGGAGACAATGGCTTCCTGACGTTTGATCAGCTTGTCATCAAGTCCAGCCGCCGCCATCTGATTCTTCATTTTCCCGACGCCGGGCAGCATGCCAAGCAATCCCTGCACGCCACCCATTTTACGCATTTGCGCAAGCTGATCGGCGAGGTCCTCCAGATCGAAGGTCCCCTTTTCCATCTTCTTGACAAGCTTTTCGGCCTTCTCAAGCTCGACATGCTCGCTGGCTTTTTCAACCAGGCTGACAACATCGCCCATGCCAAGGATACGGCCGGCAATACGCTCGGGATGGAAGTCTTCCAGATCCTCGATTTTCTCGCCAACGCCAATCGCCTTGATCGGACAGCCGGTCACAGCGCGCATCGATAGCGCCGCACCGCCACGTCCATCGCCGTCGATACGGGTCAGAACAATGCCGGTCAGCGGTACGCGCTCGTTAAAGCGTTGCGCCACATTCACCGCATCCTGACCGGTCAGGCTGTCGGCGACCAGTAATGTTTCATGCGGATTGCTGGCCGCGCGGATCGCGGCGACTTCGTTCATCAGCGCTTCATCAACATGCGTGCGGCCGGCGGTATCGAGCATCACGATGTCATAGCTGCCGAGCTTTGCGGCTTCCATCGCGCGCTTCGCGATATCAACCGGCATTTGCCCCTTTACGATGGGCAGGGTCGCAACACCGGTCTGCTCGCCCAAAATGCGCAGTTGCTCCTGCGCTGCCGGACGCTGCACATCAAGCGAGGCCATCAGAACCTTTTTGCGGTCACGCTTCTGAAAGCGTGCGGCAAGCTTGGCCGTACTGGTTGTCTTACCGGAACCTTGCAGTCCGACCATCAGGATCGGGACAGGCGGCGCGGCGGCCAGGTCAATTCCGACCGATTCCGCGCCCAGCATTTCCACCAGATGATCGTGGACGATCTTGACAACCATCTGGCCCGGCGTAACCGACTTGACCACATCCTGACCGACCGCCTTTGCGCGGACCTTGGTGATAAAGTCACGCGCGACGGGCAGGGCAACGTCCGCTTCGAGCAGCGCGCGCCGGACCTCGCGCATCGCCGCATCAACATCCTTTTCGCTTAAGGATGCCTGTTTGCGCAGCTTGTCGAATACGCCCGATAGCCGATCTGACAGTGTTTCAAACATTTGCCTTCGTCATTCCGATCCAACTGGTTGTTCCAAGCACAAATGCACCAGTGGGCGAACGCTCGCTGACTGGTGGAAATTCCGGTTGCGCCGGAACTTTGTGATCATCGACTTATTAGATGTGGATCGGTGCGGAAGCTATGCAACCATCATGGACAAGTCAACCGTAAACATCGCGGATTGTTTTGAGGTTTGGGCTGTCCAAAAAAGGACGCCTGGAGCAGCAGCCGGTAGGTTAGAAACTGCTGCCCCAGGCGAGTCAACGGCGTGCGGGCCGCTGCATGGATGGTCTGCGCGTAACGGTCAATCCTGCAGAACGCATCAGGATATCTTGCGGTGTCACGGCGCAGGGGGAAGCTAGGCATTCAGCGTGACGCTTTGATGACAAATACCTATTATTTTGAAGGCTGTTTTGCATCGCGCTGATGTGTGAATAAATAAAATGATTAAGACTCAGGGGGTTATGACGTGAGTAGAGATGTTGATTCCGACGCCGGATTTGTGGGCAAGCTTGCTGAGATGTCCCAGGGTGCAAGTAAATTTCTGATGCAGCGTGGTGAAACTGTTGCGGTCGCGGAATCGTCCTGCGGTGGTCTGATTTCGGCATCATTGGTCGCGGTTCCCGGAGCGTCAGCATTTTATATCGGTGGCGGGATTGTCTATACGGCCCAGAGCGGGCGACAGATTGTGCCCGGCCGACCAAAGGGCATGCGCTCGGCGAGTGAGCCATTCGCGCTTTTTGAAGCCCGTACCATACGTGAAAGAATGGGGGCCGATTGGGGGATCGGTGAAACCGGCGCGAGCGGGCCGTCTGGCAATCCTTATGGCGATCCTGCGGGGCATGCCTGCGTCGCGGTCAGCGGGCCGGTCGAACGCGTCATCACGCTGGCGACCGGGGAAACCGATCGGGGCAAAAACATGTGGCTGTTCGCCCATGCGGCGCTGGCATTGCTTGCGGAAGCGCTTGCTGCGGCGTAGTTGCATATCCATCAGTCTTTCCCGGCTTTTTGTTATTCCTGATCAGTGCAGGGTTGCCTTTCCCGGTGCGGCATATGCGGGGGACGGTTCGTTGACCCTGTGGCCGGAATTATTGATGGGTAACTCTAGCCGGCAACCACTCAGAACGACGGTCAGCCGCGATGTTGCCGCGATAATATCGCCGATCCCATCCTCATGAACATAATGGCGTGCCAATGCACTCGCATTGCGCCAATCGCGATGCTGGGTCAGCGCGATCAACTTCAGCAGAATATGTTCGTCCTCTCCAAGGCAGGGGCAAAGCGGCTGATGATAGGAAATCTGCCTTGTGGCGTGGGTTGCCAATTGTCGGATGAATGCGGCCAGCGCGCCGGCAGCTTTCCTGGCGGCGGCGACGCCGCAATCTGGCGCAAAACTCGTCCATAGATGCGACCAGCATGCGGAGTCGGTCCCGCAAATGCCGTGCATCGCATGCCGCAGGGCCAATGCGACAACGCGTTCTTGACGGCTAAGCTGGTCCAGCTTTGTCGGGGAGCTTATTGTTGACAGGGCGCTTGTTTCGGCAATGACGGAATCTGGCATGGTGCAATCCTCTGAGAGCGGCATGATCAACTTGGCATCTCTCATTAGTAGTGCAATTAAGAATTATTCGCAATAAATAATTGTCAGAGTATCACATGTTTTTTTGATGGCATGCCGTTGCTGATTTGCCGTTGCCAATTTGCCGTTTGCTGATTTTCCGCTGGCGATGCCACCACGAACGCAAGGGTTATGCGAATTGCAGCCGCCTGTGTTCAGGTGCGGGACAGCACGACGTTGCCGCTTTGAACAGGCAGGTTATTGCCATGGGTCCAACATGATTTTGCATTGGTCCTGCGGCTGACGCAGTCCTTCAAAGGCGGACGGGAAGTCGTCAAATCCGACAGTACGGGTAAGCATCGGCGTAGGATCGATCCTGTCGCTGGCAAGCAGATGCGCAATCAACTCAAAGTCGCCCTTGCGATAAGCGAGGACGAATTGCAGTTGCAGCTCTTTCATGATCGCGGGCAAGGGCAGGAACTGATCGGGCTTGGCGCACACGCCGACAATCACAATCCGTCCGCCGCGCGGTGCCAGATTGATCGCCTCGCCGATCATGCCCGGAACGCCGACACATTCGAAAATGACATCGGGCTGCGCACCATTCGCCAATTTGCGGTACTGTGCGCCGATATCCTTTCTGTCGGTGATGGCATCGGTCGCGCCCATTTTCGCGGCAAGGGCGGCGCGTGATGCGCTCGGTTCGCTGACGATGATATTGCGCGCACCCGCAAAACGGGCGAACAGGGCAACAGCGAGGCCGACCGGCCCCGCACCCAGAATAAGAACATTTGCACCGGCAGAGAGGCGCGCCATCTCGACCGCATGAAACCCGACCGCCAGCGGCTCGATCAATGCGCCCTCTGTTACGTTTACCGATGCCGGCAAGGCAATCGTGTCATTCGTCCCGATGCGTACGAATTCCGCATAGGCGCCGTGGTTCTGGCCAAGTCCTGTCGATATGATACTGGTGCATCGCAGGCTGTCGCCGCGGTGGCAGGCAGCGCAACCTCCGCAACTGATAAAGGGCAGTGCGGTGACAAGCTGCCCTTCTTTCCAGCCGCTCACATCCGGGCCGATTGCGGCCACTTCGCCGGCAAATTCGTGGCCCATGACGCTGCCGGCCGGCAGCGTCATCAAGCCGTCTTCGGTGGCGTGCAGGTCCGATCCGCATATCCCGCAGCGTGCCACCTTCAGGATAAGCTCGTTTGGACCAGGTGTGGGGTCCGGGATTGTTTCAATCGAGAGCGGGCTGCCAACCTCCCGGAATATTGCTGCTTTCATCTTATTTGACCGCCAAAAAGAGATAACGATTAATGCTGAAAAAGAATGCGCCATTATGCGCCAGTGTCTCGATATCGGTAAACCAGGCACGGGCGTCGGCCTCGATTATCCCCTGTCTGCCAATGACATAATCGCGGATACCGCGCAGCATGCCCCAGGCGGCGTCAAATTCGAACATGTCATTTATGTTCGCCATCCCTGTTACAGATTGATCCCGTCGTTTGCCAATTGGTTGGGATGGCCAATGGCGTTAACAGTTCACAAAGGCGCGCTGCGATAGTTTTTGGTCTGTGTGGTGCCTGTTCCCCGTGGCATAATTTTGTTTAGTCTTCCTTTATTGGCTTTACCTGTTTTTATACAATTTGTTACTGGAAATTGATTATGGCCGTTTCCCAGACAATGATTGACGAGATTTTGGACTCAGCGCAAATGCTGGCGCAGCAAAAGGGCTATGCCGGTTTCAGTTTTCAGGATGTCGCCCGGTGCGCGGGGCGGACACTCTCGGAAGTCGAGCAGAGCTACAGAACCAAGGAAGAGCTGATGATCGCGGTGTTTAGCCGCTATAACCGGCATTTCTTTGCCGAACTGGCTGCAATAGTCGATCGGACGCAAGCGCCCATAGAAAGACTTGACGGATTCATGGATCTCGTCCGGCACACTCTTGTTGTGGGAGACAGGATGTGTCTCTGCGGTATGATGATGGCGGAAGCAGCGCTGCTGCCTACCGGGATTCGCCAGCAGACCAACAGCTTTACCGAAGCCGTCATTGCCTGGCTGTCGGATCAGTGGAGATTGCTCGAAAAGCCCGATCCGGCCGATCTTGCGGTAACGACCCTGGCACGGCTGGAAGGCGGTATGTTGCTGTCGCGGGTCAGTGGCGATGTAAAGCATCTTGATCTGGTCATAAGCGAGATACGCGCTGACGCCGCCTGATCAGATTTACAGTCGGATCAGCCGCATCTTCTGCTGTACAGTCTGCATTTCCTTGACAGCTTGAATGCCCCCCTATGAAATAGCCGCATAACGAATTGCACCCGCAGCCAAGACGGGAAGGGCAGTGCGACCGCGAAACAGCGAAGGGTAAGTGCACCAGTTCATGGTGCGTATGCCCATTCATTGTCGCAACCTGCCCGTTACTCAGGGAGGGAAGTATCATGCGCAACGGATTTAAAATCATTGACACGGATTGCCATCAGATGGAGCCACAGGCCATCTGGTCCGACTATATCGACCCGGCATTCAAAGGGCGCGAACCGCGCCACGAAATGTATGGTTCGCGGCGCTTGTTCAGTGTGGAAGGCGAACCGGTTCAACCGCCGGAGGAAGAGGGCAAGTATCCCATGCATGCGCCGGAATTCCTTGATGCCGTCAAGGTTGCGATGCAGCGTTTCGAGCGGGCGCAGAAAGCCAAATTCGATGCTGAGAGCCGGCTGATGGATATGGATGACGAAGGGGTGGATGTACAGGTCATCTATCCGACGATCGGCGGGCAGTTGCTGGGGCGCGAATTCAAGGATCCTGAGCTTCTTGCCGCCATTTGCCGGGCCTATAACGATTGGAGCCGGGAATATTGCTCAAAGGATACAGCCCGTCTGCGCTGGGCTGCGATGTTGCCGATCCAGTCACCGGATCTTGCCATCGAGGAAGCCAAGCGTGCCGCGGCCAATGGCGCTGTTTCTTTCTATATCCGCCCCAATCCGGTCGCGGACCGCAATCTGTATGCAGACGAATACTGGCCGCTTTGGAAAGTTGTGGAGGGGCTGAATGTGCCGCTCAGTCTGCACGATTCCGGTTCGCCGCGTATCCCGTCCTTTGGCGACCGGATGGACAGTCATACAACCGGCCATATTCTGTCGCATCCTTTCGAGGCGATGTCGGCGATGGCTGGCTTGATCTGGTTTGGCGTGGCGGAGAATTTTCCGAAATTGCGCGTCGTTCATGTGGAGGCGGATGCGGGCTGGGCACCTTACTGGCTACAGCGGATGGAGCAGCATTACGACTTTTCCGGCAAGGCCGAACATCCGCATATGAAAAAGACGCCGACGGAATATTTCAAGCAGAACTTCTTTGTTGCCGCACGCGGTGATGAAATGACCCTGAAGGCCGCCGTCGATCTTATCGGCGAGGATTATTTCCTGTTCAATACGGATTATCCGCACCCTGATGGCACATTCCCCTGGGGCATGCAGAGCTTGGTGGATCAGCCGATTTCCGATGACGCCAAGCGCAAGATCCTGTGGGATAACGCCGCCCGCGCATTCAACATTGCCGCATGAATGCGTGGGAGATAACGCAATGACAAAAAAAGTTGTACTGATCCCCGGCGAAGATGCTGCGCCGGAAGCATTCGAGCCGACGGTTGAGCTGATGAACCGGCTGCAGCTCGATATTGACTGGGTTCGCCCGCCGGTCGGGGAAGCGGGCATTGCCGCAATGGGCAATCCCTTCCCCCCCGAAGCGAAGGAAGCGATCGATGCTTCCGACGCGACCTTTTTTGGTTCCACCAACGGCACAAGCGGGCGCGCCATGCGCTACTTGCGCTGGGGACTGCAGACTTACGCTAATGTGCGGCCCGCGCGCTGGTTTCCCGGCTGCAACAGCCCATTGAAGAACCCCGAAGGTATCGATCTCGTTATCGTGCGCGAGAATATGGAAGATACCTATGTCGGCGTTGAGGGGGACCTGGAAGAGCTTGAGCCCATCAATTTTGTCAGCCGTCTGCACCGCAAGCCGGTATCGGAAATGGGCAAGGGCAAGTATGCGATGAAGGTCATCACCGAAGCCTGCACCCAGCAGGTCACGCGATTTGCCTGTGAACTTGCGTTAAAACGGGCGGCGCTGAATGGCACAAGACCGCTGGTTACCAGCGGGACCAAGCATAATATTTCACCCGTGGCGGATGGCTATTTCCGGGAAGTTGCGCTTGAGACGGCGAAGGAATATCCGGATGTGACATTCGAAACACTGCTTGCCGATGACCTTGTCCACAAGCTTGTGGTCAATCCGCAAGGGTTTGACGTTATCCTTTTGCCCAACCTTTATGGTGATCTGTTTTCAGATGCGGCAGGCGGCGTGGTTGGCGGGCTTGGTCTTGCGCCAAGCGGTTGTTACGGGCGCGACTATGCCTATTTTGAGTCCGCACACGGATCAGCCCCCGATATCGCAGGTAAGAACATCATCAATCCAACGGCGACAATTTTTTCCGCCGCGATGATGCTGGAATATCTTGGTTATGCCGAAGCCGGTGAACGTCTGGTCAAGGCGGTGGAGGCTGCCTATGCGCAAGGTGAACATCTGACCCCCGACCAGGGCGGGAAGGCCAGCACCACCGAGTTTTGCGCGGCGGTGGAGAAGGCGCTCTGAACAATTGATCAGGGCATGATGAATGCCCGCAGGTTAAAAAAAGGCGCAGGGGCGTTCGAGAGCCGCCTGCGCCTTTTGCATTTATATGCAGGCGTTCTTAGCGCATCGCCTTTTGCAGGTTCTCGTCCAGCGCGGCGAGGAACTGCTCGGTGGTGAGCCAGGGTTCGTCCGGGCCGATCAGCAAGGCAAGGTCTTTTGTCATCTTGCCGCTTTCCACGGTTTCGATGCACACCCGCTCAACGGTTTCGGCGAATTGCGTTACCTCGGGCGTGCCGTCCTGCCGTCCGCGGTGGGCAAGCCCACGCGTCCAGGCAAAGATTGATGCGATCGGATTGGTCGAGGTCTTTTCGCCTTTCTGATGCTGCCGGTAGTGGCGTGTCACCGTGCCATGGGCTGCTTCCGCTTCGACCGTCTTGCCATCCGGGGTCATCAGTACGCTCGTCATCAGACCGAGCGAACCAAAGCCTTGCGCAACGGTATCTGACTGCACATCGCCGTCATAATTCTTGCAGGCCCAGACAAAACCGCCATTCCATTTCAAAGCCGCCGCGACCATGTCGTCGATGAGCCGGTGCTCGTAGATGATGCCGGCTTTATCGAAATCGGCTTTGTAATGTTCCTCAAAGACTTCCTGGAACAGATCTTTAAACCGCCCGTCATAGGCCTTCAGAATGGTGTTCTTGGTCGACATATAGACAGGCCACTTCCGCTGCAGCCCGTAATTCAGGCAGGCATGCGCGAAGTCGCGGATCGACTCGTCAAGATTGTACATGCCCATGGCCACGCCGCCGCCGGGAAAATCGAAGACATCGAATTCCATCGGTTCGCCGCCATCTTCAGGCTCGAACTTCATGGTCAGCTTGCCTTTGCCGGGCACCACGAAATCGGTGGCGCGATACTGGTCGCCAAATGCGTGACGACCGATAACGATCGGCTGGGTCCAGCCCGGGACAAGCCGGGGAACATTGCTGATGCTGATGGGTTCGCGGAATACGGTGGCCATCAAGCAATATGGTG
>CALAQW010000143.1 GCA_937888955.1 uncultured Alphaproteobacteria bacterium
ACTTAGCCCGTCAGGGTCCAGATGTAGCCGTGACTGGAGTTCAGACGTGTGCTCTTCCGATCTGGACCCTGACGGGCTAAGTGTTCATGCGGATCTGTCCGGCCTTGCGAGCTTTCATTGCAATGACATGGTGGTGGATGCAAAGGGCCGCGCCTATGTCGGCAATTTCGGCTACGATCTGTTTACCGGCGCGGACCGGAAACCGGCGGAATTGATCCTTGTGGAACCCGACGGCAAGGCGCGTATCGTGGCGGAAAACATGCAGTTCCCGAACGGGACTGTCATCACCCCCGATGGCAAGACACTGATCGTTGGCGAATCGATGGGCGCTTGCCTGACGGCATTTGATATCGAAGCTGATGGATCGTTAAGTAACCGGCGGGTCTGGGCCCAGATGGAAGGGGCGCTGCCCGATGGTATCGCGCTTGATGCGGAGATGGGGATTTGGGTTGCCTCCCCGATCAGCGGCGCCTGTCTGCGGGTTGTCGAAGGTGGTGAGATTACCGATCGTGTCGAGGTGGAAAATCAGGCCTTCGCCTGTGCCCTCGGCGGGCCGGACCGGAAGACCCTGTTCATGTGCACAGCCAAGGATTCCGACCCTGAATCCAGCAAGAAAAGCCGTACCGGCCGTATTGAGGCGGTGCCGGTCAAGGTGCCCGGCGCGGGCTTGCCATAAAGGCAGTCGGCCTGATGCCCGTCGTCAATTGCCGTCTGGAGGAGTAGCCGATGAAAATGTCCGGTGAGTACCGGATTGCCGCGCCGCGCGACGCTGTCTGGTCTGCGCTGAATGATCCGGAAATTTTGCGTCAATGCATTCCGGGCTGCGAGGCGCTTGATCAGGTCAGCGCGACTGAGATGACCGGCGCGGTGACCGCCAAGATCGGGCCGGTCAAGGCGACCTTCAAGGGCGATGTCACCCTGTCGGAGGTTGATGCGCCCAACAGCTATGTCCTGAGCGGGCAGGGCAAGGGAGGGGCGGCAGGCTTTGCCAAGGGCAGCGCGCGGGTCACACTGTCCGATATTCCCGAGGGGACGCTTTTAAGCTACGATGTTGATGCGCAGGTTGGCGGCAAGCTGGCGCAGCTCGGTCAGCGGTTGATCGATGGCACCGCGAAGAAGTTGTCCGATGAGTTTTTCGGCAATTTCGCAACCCGGCTTGGCGGTGCGCCCGCGGAAGATGCGTCCGGCACGGCGGTTGAAGCGGATGAAGTAAAGCATGCCGGGAATGCGGCGGCGCCAGAACGCAATGAATCTGAGGCGGAAGAAGAGCAGGCGGGGCTGCCGCCCGCCGTCTGGATTGCCGGGCTGATCGGTTTGATGACGATACTGGTTTTTGTTTTTGCAGGGTAACATCGGCGTGTTGATGTGACATCGCAGCCGGCGGTCAGAGTGCCGCGAACCATGGGGAGGGTGATGCAATGCCGACTGTAACGATGACCGTAAATGGCAAGCAGCGATCCGCTGATGCCGAGACCCGCACCCTGCTTGTCAGCTTCCTGCGCGAACAGCTTGGGCTGACCGGTACCCATGTCGGCTGTGACACCAGCCAGTGCGGTGCCTGCGTCGTGCATGTTGACGGGGTGGCCGTCAAATCTTGCACGATGCTTGCCGTGCAGGCGCAGGACGCGGAAATCACAACCATTGAGGGGCTCGCCAGCGGAAGTGAGTTGCATCCTGTGCAGGCGGCGTTCAAGGAGCATCACGGGCTGCAATGCGGGTTCTGCACACCGGGCATGATCATGACTGCGGTCGATATGCTGCGTCGCGTTCCAAAGCCCGACGAGCCGACGATCCGCGCCGAGCTTGAAGGGAATTTCTGCCGCTGTACCGGCTACCACAATATCGTGAAGGCGATCAAAGCCGCCTCTGACGCGATGTAGGAGGGGATGATGCCGGGGGATAAAAACGGAACTAGCGCGCAAACCGGGATCGGCGCCGCCGTGCGCCGGAAGGAAGATTTTCGTTTTATTACCGGCGCGGGGCGATATACCGACGATATCGCCTTGCCAGGGCAAAGTTACGCTTATTTTCTGCGCTCGCCCCATGCACATGCCCGGATTGTCGCGATCGATACCACGGCCGCGGAAGCAAGCCCCGGCGTAATCGCCGTGTTTACCGGGCAGGATGTTGCCGCAGATGATCTTGGCGGGTTGATCTGCGGCTGGATGATCCATTCAAAGGACGGTAGCGAGATGCGGGCGGGGGCGCATCCGGTCCTGGCTCTCGACCGGGTGCGCTATGTCGGCGATCATGTCGCCGTGGTGATTGCCGAAACCCTGTCTGCGGCAAAGGCTGGGGCTGAGCTGATTGACGTTGACTATGAGGCGTGTGATGCGGTGGTCGGCGTCGATGCTGCGCTGGCCGGCGATGCACCGCAGGTACATGAAGAAGCGCCGGGCAATCTCTGCTTTGCGTGGGAGCTTGGCGACAAGGCCGCGACCGAGGCGGCATTTGACCGCGCTACCCGGCGCGTTACGCTGACGCTCGCAAATAACCGGCTGATCCCCAATGCGATGGAGCCGCGCGCGGCGATCGGTGATTACGACCCGGGCACCGGCGATTATACGCTTTATACGACAAGCCAGAATCCGCATGTCGCGCGGCTTGTCCTGTCTGCCTTTGTCGGGGTCGCGCCCGAGCATAAGTTGCGCGTGATCGCGCCTGATGTGGGGGGCGGCTTTGGTTCAAAAATTTTCATCTATGCCGAGGAGACGGTTTGCGTCTGGGCTGCGGCCAAGGTTCGCCGGCCGGTGAAATGGACAGCGGAGCGTAACGAATCCTTCCTGTCCGACGCGCATGGGCGCGATCATGTCAGCCATGCGGAACTTGCGCTCGATGCCGATGGGCGGATGCTTGGCCTGCGGGTGCATACAAAGGCCAATCTCGGGGCTTATCTGTCAACCTTTGCCTCCTCGGTGCCGACATATCTCTATGGCACCTTGCTGTCCGGGCAGTACGACATCCCAGCAATTTATGTGGAGGTGGATGGCGTCTTCACCCATACAGCGCCGGTTGATGCCTATCGCGGGGCGGGACGGCCCGAAGCCACCTATCTTGTCGAGCGGATCGTCGAAACAGCGGCGCGTGAGCTTGGTATGGATCCGGCGGAATTCAGGCGGCGCAATTTCATCCGCGAATTTCCGCATCAGACGCCGGTCATCATGAATTACGATATTGGCGATTATGATGCCTCGCTTGATGAGGCGTGCCGGCTGATCGACTATGCGGGGTTCGCGGCGCGCCGTGCGGCCTCAGCCGCGCGTGGCAAAAAGCGCGGCATCGGCTTTTCCGCCTATATCGAGGCATGCGGTATCGCGCCGTCACAGGCGGTGGGTTCGCTCGGCGCGGGGGTCGGCCTTTGGGAATCGGCGGAAGTAAGGGTCAATCCAACCGGCAGTGTCGAAGTGCTGACCGGCGCGCACAGTCATGGTCAGGGGCATGAAACGACCTTCGCGCAGCTTGTGTCCGACCGGCTCGGTATCCCCATCGATAATGTGGAAGTCGTGCATGGCGACACCGACAAGGTGCAGTTCGGAATGGGCACCTATGGTTCGCGCTCGGGCGCGGTTGGCATGTCCGCGATACAGGTCGCGCTCGACAAGGTAATCGCCAAGGGGCGCCGGATCGCCGCACACCTGCTTGAGGCGGGAGAGGAAGATATCACCTTCGAGGCGGGCAGTTTTCAGGTTGCAGGGACCGACCGCGCGGTGCCTTTCGCCGATCTTGCGCTGCAGGCCTATACCGGGCATGGCTTTCCGACGAGCGAGATCGAGCCTGGCCTGAAGGAAAGTGCGTTTTACGATCCGGTTAATTTCACTTTTCCCGCGGGCTGTCACATTGCCGAGGTGGAAATCGACCCTGAAACCGGTGTTACCCGGATTGAGAATTTCGTCGCTGTCGATGATTTCGGCACGGTGATCAATCCGATGATCGTGGAAGGGCAGGTACATGGTGGTGTCGCTCAGGGAATTGGTCAGGCAATGTTGGAAAACTGTGCCTATGACCCTGAAAGCGGGCAGCTTTTGAGTGGTTCATTCATGGATTACTGCATGCCGCGGGCTGACGATCTGCCGCGTTTTGTCGTCGGCATGACTGAGACGCCCTGCACGACCAATCCGCTCGGTATCAAAGGGTGCGGGGAGGCAGGGGCGATCGGCGCACCTGCTGCGATCATCAATGCGGTGACAGATGCGCTCGGTATTCGCGATATTGCCATGCCGGTGACGCCCGAGCGCGTCTGGCGCGCCATCAACCGCTAGGCAGGTGACAGGGAAGGAAGCAGCGCCATGTATGAATTCGACTATCACACGCCACAGACCCTTGCTGATGCACGGTCGCTTTTGTCCGGACGGGACGACCCCAAATTGCTGGCTGGCGGGCAGACCCTGCTGCCCACCATGAAGCAACGGCTTGCGGCGCCATCTGATTTGATTGACCTGCGCAAGATCGCCGATCTGGCGGGCATTGCACGCGATGGCGACAAGCTCAGGATCGGAGCCATGACCCGCCATGCGGCCGTCGCTGGCTCAGAGGTGGTCAAACAGGCAATCCCCGCGCTTGCCAGGCTTGCGGGCGGCATCGGTGATCCGCTTGTGCGTCATCGTGGTACGCTGGGCGGGTCGATCGCCAATAATGATCCGTCAGCAGATTATCCGGCGGCCTGTCTCGGGCTTGGCGCGACGATCGTCACCGACAGACGTGAAATCGCGGCGGATGATTTTTTCCTCGGCATGTTCGAAACAGCACTTGAAGAGGATGAAATTATTACCGCAGTTGCATTTCCGGTTCCGCAAAAGGCTGGTTATGCAAAATTCCCCAATCCCGCATCGCGCTATGCGATGGTCGGGGTGTTCGTCGCACAGACGGGCGGGACGGTGCGTGTGGCTGTAACCGGCGCAGCGCCCGGGGTGTTCCGGGTGGGGGAGATGGAAGCCGCGCTCGCATCGGATTTTTCAGCGCAGGCAATTGCGGATATTGCCGTGCCTTCCGAGGGATTGCTGGAAGATTTGCACGGATCCGCGGAATATCGGGCCAATCTTGTTACCGTGATGGCAAAGCGGGCAGTGCAATCCGTACTTTGAACGCGGCGATAAGGGCCCCGGCGCCCTAGTGGGCTGAGTGGATGAGCCGGAGAGAAGT
>CALAQW010000144.1 GCA_937888955.1 uncultured Alphaproteobacteria bacterium
CGGGACAAAGCGCTTGCCGGTCTCGGGCATTGCGATCCCTCCCTAATCCCGCAGCGCGCCAGCGGGGGGCACGGCGGCAGCACTCGATTGTCCTGCCTGGCCACGCGGACGGACAAAGGCGGCCATGACCTCATCACGCGGCCCGAACCGTTCCACAATGCCATTGCGCAGAACAAGAACCCGATCCGCGAGCCGCAGAATGCTGGGCCGGTGCGTAATGATGACAATGCTCACCCCGCGATCCTTGAGTTGCGCGACCGCATTCATGAAAGCAGCCTCGCCATCGGTATCGAGATTGGCACTCGGTTCATCAAGCACGACCAATCTGGGGTCACCAAACAATGCGCGCGCCAAAGCGATACGCTGACGCTGCCCGCCGGACAGCACAGCACCCGCCGGCCCGACTTCGGTTTCATAACCTTGCGGCAAAGACAGGATCAGTTCATGCACCATCGCGCGGCGCGCGGCCGCGATCACCGCATCGGCATCCGCGTCCTGCATGCGGGCAATATTCTCGCGGACCGTACCGCTGAACAACTCCACATCCTGCGGTAAATAGCCAAGATAGGGCCCCAGATGATCCGCGTCCCAATCGGCGACATCCGCGCCATCAAGCCGCACATGCCCGACTGTCGGCTTAAGATTGCCAACGATCAGTCGCGCCAGGGTGGTCTTGCCCGCAGCGGTCGGCCCGATAACACCAAGAAACTGCCCGGGCGCGAGGCTGAAATCAACATTGCGCAGCAGCGGCTCTGTCGCCCCCGGCCAGCCGAACATCAGCTTTTCGACCTTCAACACGCCGCGGGGGGCAGGCAACGGCATGGCCTCTTCTTTGGATTGCGCAAGCCGCGTCCGGGCTGATACCCGCCGCCAGGCCTGCCATGCGGCGACCGCATTCTTCCATGAACTGATCGTCATATCGATCGGTGCCAGCGCCCGACCGACAAGGATGGAGGCCGCGATCATGGCACCGGGGGTGATCTCATTCATCAGCACAAGTTTCGCCCCGGCACCGAGCACCGCCACCTGCAACATGAAACGCAGGAATTTAGCCAGCGCGGATATCCGCCCGCTGCGCAGACTTGCCACTTCCTGAAGCGCGATCAGGGTATTATTGCGCCGCTCCCACCGCCCCAATATGGCCGGCAGCATTCCCATTGCCTGAACTGCATCGGCATTGCGCGCCGCGGCAGCGGCATCTTCGGTTGCCCGCACATGCATATCGGCCGATCGCCGCAACGGGACACGGGTCACCATCTCATTGGCAATAGCGAAAATCACCAATGTCAACGCACCTGCGACCGCGATCCAGCCAAGCACAGGGTGCAATAGAAAGACGACCGCGATGAAGATTGGCATCCAGGGTACATCGAGAAACGCAAAAAGCGCATGGCTGGACAGGAAAACACGGCATGCTGACAGGTCACGCAGCCCCTGCACAGACGGCTCGGATGATTGGCGCAGCGCCGAAAGGATGGCATCACCCAGCACCACGCCGCTTAATTGCCGGTCGATCCAACTGCCAAGGCGGATCATGATCTGGCTGCGCACCGCTTCAAGCAAACCCAGCGTGAGCAGCGCAATCGCCGCTGCGAGTGTCAGATAAAGCAGGGTTTCGGAGCTTCTGCTCGTCAGCACCCGATCATAGACCTGCAGCATATAAAGCGGTGCCGTCAGCATAAGGATGTTAATCCCCAGGCTGAACAAGGCGACAAGCCAGACAACACGCCTGGCCGCCGATAGAATTGCAGCGAAATCGATTTGTCGCATCCCCGACCGCCTAACCCGCGTCAGCTGCGGGCGCAATACTCAACACGCGGCGTATCTCGTCCGTCTTGAGGCCAAGCGCGGAAGGCCGCCGCGCACCGGGCAAGGCTACGACATCATATAATTCCTGAACAACGCCGCTGATCCGCAGCCAATGCACAAGATCCCCCGTGCGCGTATCGATCACCACCAATCCACAGCGCGGTTCAGCGTCCGACCGCGCCAGATTATCGTCAAGTGCCAGGCCCGAAAATGTCTTGTGCCGTGGCAGGGAAAGACCCGCAACCGCATAATCGCCGACAAAACTCAACCCACGCAGATAGCCCGGGCAGAAAGTCACCGGGTTAAAGACACCGGCAACCGGGTCAATGGTCCCAAGATGGCCCGTCCCCGAATTGCACACCCATAACTTGCCATTATGCATACGCGGCGAGTGCGGCATTGACAGACCGTCGACCAGAATTTCATTCCGATCGACATCGATGACCACGCCGCCATCGGCCCGCCGGTCGCGCCAGCCATCGGCAACATCGGAACGGCTGATGGCAGTGGCATATTTGGGACGACCATCCTGCATCGCAAGCCCGTTCAGATGGCACCGGTCCTCAGCGGCCAATTTGGAAATGAATGGCGGCTGCCACAAAGGGCGAAAACTGTAATCTTCATCCACCGTTGCCAGGCAGCAAAACAACGTATTCGCAAATACCACCCGGCCGTCGCCATCCACTGCGATATCGTGAATATCGATATCGCCCGTCGTCCAGGCAATACGAGGGACGTATAGGCGGTCAAAGCCGCCGGCAAGCTGGCCGGGCTCCAGCGTATTGCGGAACTTCCATAGCTGATACAGGGTCCCCATCCACAATGTATCACCCGCTGCATGCAGGCCCATGCACCGGTTGAATGTCCGCTCAAAGATCGACAGCCGCCCATCCGGGCCTGTGCCGATGAAGATCAGCTTTCCTGCTTGATAGGTTGTAAAAGCAAGACTTGCATTCTGCTCGGCAAGCCATGCGGGAAACTGACGTGAACTTGTCAGCTCGAACTTTGCGGGTGGCTGCGTCATAACGGCATCCGGACGGCGCACCGGGACTGAGACCGCCGATAAATCGCCAGCAAGCGCCCCTCTTCCATCCGCCGTCACATCCTTTCGATCGTCGTTTGCTGTCGACGTTGTCACCAAACGCCGATTTTTTCAACGCTCAAGGGAACGCCATCATGTGAAGATAAAGTCGTCACCATGCAAGTCGGCAAGCTGTACATCCAGAAGCGTTACGCTGTCATCGGCATCAAGCGCAATCAGTACATCATTGCCGATTTCGGTCGATGCACTTAACACGTCGGCCAAATTGGCAAAGGCGAAAGTCTGTATATCCAGCACATCATCGGTTCCGGCACCTGCGACAAAATCCAGCACAATATCGTCGCCATCACCATCGAAGAACACAAACCGGTCATCGCCGGCGCCGCCACTCAGGATATCATCGCCCGGACCACCCGCAAGAACATCGTCATTCGGTCCACCGGTGAGTGTTTCGACGAAATCGGGGAATCCCCTGCCAAACACAACATAGCTTTCGCCGGCATCATACTGACCGCCTGGATCAGCCTGCGGCGCACCGATCAGAATATCGTCAAAACCATCGCCATTCACATCGCCCGCAGCGCTGACCGCGGTTCCAGACGCGTCATAGGCATCCACGCCATTTACGACAAATCCGCCATTTCCGTCGCCTAGCTCAATGTCTGATAGGGAGACAGTTGCACCAAAGCTGCCCAGTCGTCCGAAAACAACATAGCTTTCGCCCGCATAACCCCGTCCCCCCGGGCTTCCCCCGACGGCACCGATCAGCAGATCGTCAAAGCCATCGCCATTCACATCGCCAGCGGCGCTGACAGACATGCCTGACGTATCATCGGAATCGGCGCCGATCAGCATAAAGCCGTCGCTGCCATCACCATTCTGGATATCCGACAACTCGATAACCGGGGAGAAGCCTGAACTCCGGCCGAAAATCACAAAACTCTCACCGGCATAATCCAGACCACCCGGATTGCCACGGGGTGCGCCGATCAGCAGATCGTCAAAACCATCGCCATTCACATCGCCCGCGCCACTGACGGAAAAACCGGCCCAATCAAAGGAATCAACACCATTGACTATGAAGCCGTCGCTGCCATCGCCTGCTTCAATATCTGACAATTCAATACTGCCCGGAAATCCGCCATTGCGGCCAAACACGACATAGCCTTGCCCCGCGCCCGGCTGTCCGTTCGGGCTGGCCTCCGATGCGCCGATCGCCAGATCGCCGATACCATCGCCATTTATATCGCCCGCGTCGCTGACCGCGATGCCCGACAGGTCATAACTATTGATACCATTGATGACGAAGCCGTCCGTACCAGCGCCATTCTCGATATCCGCCAATTCAACAGCAGCGCCAAATCCCGTATTCCTGCCGAATACGACATAGCTTTCGCCGGCATAGGCCCGCCCATCAGGGGTAGCCAGGAAGGCCCCGACCAGAAGATCGTCGACCCCATCGCCATTCACATCGCCCGCATTGCTGACCGAAATACCCGAATAGTCATAGAAATCCGCACCATTGATCACGAACCCTTCGCTGCCATCACCACTTGCAATTGCTGACAGATCAATTGAGGGAGAAAAGCCATCGCCACGGCCGAACACAACATAGCTTTCACCAGCATAACCCACCCCATTTGGGCTGGCGAAAAAGGCACCAACAATGACATCGTCAAACCCGTCGCCATTGACATCGCCGGCACCGCTGACGGAGAAGCCTGAATAATCAGCAGGATCAATGCCGGAAATGGCAAAGCCCTGGCTGCCATCGCCGCTCTTGATATCGGACAGGGCAACTTCAGGGCCCGAAGCCGCCGGACCGCCAAATACAACATAGCTTTCGCCCGCATAACTCTGCCCGTTCGGACTGGCGAGATATGCGCCAATGATGACATCGTCGAACCCGTCGCCATTGACATCACCGGCACCGCTTACCGATCTGCCGGAAAAATCACCTGCCGATATGCCACTGATCACAAAGCCCTGGCTGCCATCGCCATTCTGTATGTCCGACAATTCGACAACCGAGTCATTCACACCGGTAACGGTAATCGTGGCGGTTGCGATCTGACTTTGCGCCCCCTGGGAATCGGCGGCCTGATAATCAAAGCTCACATCGCGGGTTTCGCCTGCCGCCAGATCCTGAAAATCCGCACCGGGATCAAAACTAAAGGTGCCGTCGCCATTATTGACCACCGTCCCTTCAGACGGGGCCGTCAGGACCGTATAAGTCAGGCTCGCCGTATCATCATCGGAATCCACATCCGCACCGGCAAAGGCCGCCGTGACCGCCGGGCC
>CALAQW010000145.1 GCA_937888955.1 uncultured Alphaproteobacteria bacterium
TCTTCCCATGGTCAACGTGGCCGATCGTGCCTACGTTGCAGTGCGGCTTCGTCCGTTCGAATTTTTCCTTGGCCATAGCCCTATTGTTCCTGTCGTCCTCTCAACGCGCGCCGCCGGAACCCCCGTGTCTTGACCCTGACATCCGGATCCCGGTCTCTATATACGGTCCGATTCAGCCCGAAACCCAAGCGATCCCAGGACTTCCGACCCGCCCTCAAATGGAGCGGGTGGCGGGAATCGAACCCGCGTAGCCAGCTTGGAAGGCTGGAGCTCTACCATTGAGCTACACCCGCACCGCTCTCCCATCACGCCCAATCGCGATGTCCAAGCTCCCGACCGAGGGGAGAATGGTGGAGGGGGTTGGATTCGAACCAACGTAGGCATAGCCAACGGGTTTACAGCCCGTCCCCTTTAACCGCTCGGGCACCCCTCCATCCGGGGCAATTGCACTGCTCTCACCACAGCACACCGCAAGATCGCCGCCAATTCGCACCTTCCGGGCACCAATACAGCAGACACAAACAAAGGCGCGAAGCAAAGCATAAGCCTGCGCACGCGCCATGTCTGGGGCAGTCCGAATACGTGCTAACAGCCGTCAATGTCAACCCATTTCCGGTGTAATTTGACTGATAAAATCTCCGATCCGGCAGCGGCATGCAGAAACCGGCATAGATTGCGTCATCGCCAAAGCCACCATATAAAATATCCATGGTCAGACGCAAGCGCCCTTCTATATCATCCAAGGCATCCCATGCTCCCAAAACCGGGGGCAATCAGAACCAGTTCTGGTTATATGGGCTGCATGCGGTGGCTGCTGCCCTGTGCAATCCCGCAAGGCGCAAATGGCGGCTTGTGACCACCGAAAATGGCGCAAATCAGCTCGGTCGCGAAATTGCGGAGTCAAAACTGACCCCGGAAATCGCGAAAGCCGATGCAATCGCCCGTCTGTTGCCCGAAAATGCGGTACATCAGGGGGTTGCGCTTGCCGTCAGCCCATTACCCGACATCGATCTGCAAACGCTTGTATCGCGCAAGCAGGATAAGGAACGCCAGATCGTCTGTATCCTCGATCAGGTGACAGACCCCCATAATGTCGGCGCGATTCTACGCTCCTGCGCGGCTTTCGGCGCGGTCGCGCTGATCGTGACGGGCCGCAACGCAGCGGGGGAAAGCGCGGTTCTGGCAAAAACCGCGTCCGGCGCGCTGGAGCATGTGCCGATGGTGAAAGTGACCAATCTTGCACGTACATTAGACCAACTTGCCGAATTGGGTTTTTGGCGCGTCGGTCTTGATTCCGCGGCAAGCCAGCCGATCACAAGCGCGGCCCTTGAAGGCAATATCGCCCTGGTCCTGGGGGCCGAAGGCAGTGGCATCCGCGCCCTGACGCAAAAGAAATGCGACTATCTCCTCCGCCTGCCGACAGAACCCGGCTTTCCGAGCCTGAATGTGTCGAACGCCGCGGCCATCGCGCTTTATGCGGCGGCCACTCAAAACCGATAGCCGCCGCGTAAGAGCAAGGAAACTGGAAACAGCATGGCAAGCTGGCTTACTATCCGCTGATAATAACAAACCGCCAGACAGTGCGGATCACGCAGCTACAGGGATCGCAAAATGGGCAATACGGCAATCGAACGGCTACTGACGCGGCGATCGGTTCTTGCACGCAATATGACCGAGCCCGGCCCCGATGCGGCGCAAATCAAACAGATCCTGACCGCAGCTGCCCGGGTCCCAGACCACGGCAAGATCGCGCCCTGGCGGTTTATCCTGTTGCGCGGTGAGGGACGGCAGAAGCTCGGCGCGGTGTTACGCGATGCCTATCGCGATATCGAGGCAGATGCCAGCGATGCAAAGCTTGCACTGGAGGGTGAGAAATTCACCCGCGCGCCGCTTGTGATCGCCGTGGTCTCAAGCCCGCTGGCATCGCATAAAGTTCCGGTTTGGGAACAGCAATTGTCCTGCGGCGCGGCCTGCCAGAATATTCTGCATGCGGCGGATGCTTTGGGGTTCGCCGCGCAATGGATTACCGAATGGTGCGCCTATCATCCAAAGGTGCTGAACGCGCTGGGAGTGACAGGGGACGAACAACTTGCCGGTTTCATCTATATCGGTACTGCGATCGAACCGCCGAAGGAGCGCCCGCGTCCGGAACTGGAGACGATCGTCACGGACTGGCAGGGACCGTTATCCTGATATGTCACCTTCTGACGATCCCGTCGGCCACGATATCGAACGCCTGCTGCGAATTATGGCGCGATTGCGCGGTCCTGATGGCTGCCCATGGGACCAGGTGCAGACTTTTGCGACAATCGCCCCCTACACGATCGAAGAAGCTTATGAAGTTGCCGATGCGATCGCGACAGACGATATGCCGGCACTGAAGGACGAGCTTGGCGATCTGCTGTTACAGGTCGTCTATCACGCCCAGATTGCGGATGAGGCAGAGGCTTTCAATTTCACCGATGTTGTAAATGCGATCTGCGATAAGATGATCCGCCGGCACCCGCATGTTTTCGGGCAAGACCCGCAAGCGGACGGGAACACCGCACCCGGCGGTGCGGCGAAGCCGAGCCATAGCGAAAATTGGGAAACCATCAAGGCAGCCGAACGCAACGCGGCTGGAGACGCCGGCGCCCCTGCCGGTACGCTGGACGGTATCCCGCAGGCGCTGCCCGCGCTCATGCGGGCGGAAAAGCTGCAAAAACGCGCCGCACGCGTCGGTTTCGACTGGCCCGAGACGCAAGCTGTGCTTGCCAAGATCCGTGAGGAAACCGATGAACTGGAACAAGCCATCATATCGGGAGCGGCAACAGACAACATTGCGGAAGAGGTTGGCGATTTGCTGTTTTCAGTGACGAATATGGCGCGCCACCTCAAGATCGACCCGGAACAGGCCGCCCGCGACGCGAACCGAAAATTCGAAATGCGTTTCCGTTATATCGAAACCGCATTGCGCGATGCCGGACGATCGGTTGACGATGCAAGCCTTTCGGAGATGGAGGCGCTGTGGCAGGAGGCCAAGACCGCGCTTGCCCGGTCGCGCTGATCCACTGCCCCCGCGACCCGACCACCGGGCGGCAGGGATGGCCAGTTAGGGCAACATCCGGGATTTCATCTGTATGAAGACAAAGATGCACCGCCTGCATCCGGGCAGGCGGTGCATCTGCTTTTGCTTTTTCGCGCCAAGCGGAAATAACTCCACCGACAATCAATTCCCGGCCTCAGCCGCCATAGAATACTTTGTCGCCCAGATCCTTCATTTCCAGAATCGCCTCATCGGGGCGGCCATCGGGTTGCTTTGCGACATTGGCCGCGGTCACCTGGCCGACCACGATATGGTGATCGCCCTGCTCGACGATATCGGTCACCTTGCATTCAACCGACGCGATCGCATTGCTCAGGATCGGCGCGCCGTTTTCGCCCGCTGTGAACGGCTCACCGCTGATCTTGTCGCCATCAAGTTCCGCCGGCTTGAAGAATGTGAAGCCAACTCCCTGCTGTCCCTTGCCAAGCATGTTCAGTGCAAAGGATTTGGTTTCCTTGATCAGCCCATAAGCACCCGAATCGGTTTTGACCCCGACCGCCACAAGCGGCGGCTCGAATGCGGTTTGCGTAACCCAGTTGACGGTCGCCGCCGCAATGTTATCGCCAGATTTCGCCGTCAGGACATAGATCCCGTAGGGAATCATCCGAAGCGCCGTTTTCTTTGCTGCATCATCCATTGTTTCATTCTCCCTGCATATTTGTTTGCGATATTATGCGCCTGCCGCAGCGCCATCACATGATGCCCGGGCCACGCAACATTTCTGCACCCGCCGTTGGGTGGCAGGCTATATTTATCCGGGCAGCTTTCAACGAACCGCCATGGCTGTCAATTGCCCCGGACATTTTCATATGAACGGGTAAGAGGACCGCATGAGGGAGGCAAAATCACTGGGGAGTGTCGATTGCTTCAGGTTCTGTGGGTGACGGGGCAGCAGGCGCTGTTTGCGCTTCTGCTGGCGTGGCGTCAGGTGAGGCCGCACCCGGTATCGCATCACCAATATCAAAAATCCGGCGCAGAAATCCGGGCGTCAAGGCTGACAGGGGATTGACGCCAATCTTTGGATTCTCGGATGGGCCGCTCAGCGTATAGTTCATTGCGAACACCCCTTCATTCTTGCCGCCTGTCAGCACCTGGCCGAGAATCGGCAATTTTCCAAAAACGCTGTTAAGCGTATAGGCGGGGATGACGGTCCCCTTCAGGTCGAACCGATCCCTGGCCGGATCGAACGTGCCATTCGCCGTAATCCCCAATGCCGACCCCGATGCATAGGCATCGGTAAACGCTATCATCGCATCACGGTAGGAAAACGGCACAATGACGCGGTCGAAAGAGATGCCGCTGCCGGTCAATAGATCGCGCATGCCCGTCAACGACCCGACCGTAAGAATTCGCGCTAGTATCGGCGTATTGCGGATTTTGATTCCCTTTATATTGACCTGCCCGTCCATCGGTGGGTTGCCGGGCTTGTCACGCGGTGTTTTATCACGAAATACCGCGTCAAAACGCAAGCTGCCCCCGACCCCTTCGCGCAGTAAATCCAGCGCCTTCAGGCTGAGCCCCGCATCCTGGCTTGTCAGCGTCAAATGCCGCTCACCGTCGATCGGGGTCAAATTCACCGCAAGCGGCGCATCAGGCCGGAAATTCCCCCGCGCCGCCAGCACCTGGAACGTTTTGCCATCAAATTCGCCCGTTGCCGATACATCCTGCAATTTGACGCCCTGACCGATATGCAGCCGGTCGATTTCTGCGTCCAGCCTGTAGGGCAGGGTTTCTGTATCCTTTGCCTTGTCATCAGGCTGCAGCAGCTCGGCAAGCGGCGCGGCAATATCGGCGGACACACCACGCGCGGTAATCTGGTAATAGCCGTCAGGCGCAAATATGGCGCGTCCGGACAAATTGTTTTCAGGCCCCAGTTGCAAGCGATCGAGCGTAATGCTCGCAGGCGGCCCGCCAGCGGCAAGCACAATATTGCCGGCAACGGCGATCTCATCACCAGTCAGCCTGATATCGCTCAGTTTTCCGGCATTGCCATCATCATCGGGCAGCGAAAAGTCGAATGTAATTTCTGCCTTCTCTCCGGCCGGTTTGCGCCAGCTCAGCGGATCGGCAATCAGGACCGCACCGGTCAAATCCCCCTGCAGCTTGCCATGGACGATTTTCGCACCATTACCCCACATTTGTATGGCAAGCTTGGCAGGCCCCTCGACAAGACCAACCGTCGGGAAGCCCAGCGCGGCCAGCTGCGTTTCATCGGCGCTTGTGTTCACATCAAATGTACTCGACAGGGTATCGGGCGGTGCGCCAAAAGCCTGCCGCCAGCGGATATCGGCCGGCACATCACCAAATTGCGCCGTTCCGTTCGCCTCAAGACCCGCCCGGTTCACCTGCAGCAAAAATTCGCCATCATCAAGTGCGGTTCCGTTCAACACCTCGGGTATGCGTATATTCTGCAGGTTTGCGGCGGCGGCGAAATTGATATCCTCAAGATTTGTCTGTTTTGCCAGCAACAAATCAAGCCGCAACCGCGTGGCCGCTACGCCGTCGATTTTGTCGGGATCGATCCCGAATTTTGTCGGATATTGCAGCGGTTCATGATCGATCAGCCGTAATGTGTCCGCCGCTGTCCCGCGCAGGACAAGCCCTACCGCCGCGGGCTTGTCGGGCAGATGCAGATCGGTGATCTCGACCGTGCCTTCAGATACCGTCAGCCGCTCGAGCACTGTCGCTTCCTCCACATTTACGGTGAAATTGCGCCCAGTCAGGAGCCCTTCACCCCGCGCGGCCTGCAAAGGCGGCATGGGCCGCATATAATGTGCGGTGACATCGCGGAATTTCATCGTCAGGCGCAATGCCTCATCAGGCAAAGGCCCGACACCGATCACACCTGTTGGGATATCGGCCTCGATTTCCGCGCGATCGATAATCCCGTCCGCCATATTGTCAAGAAACCAGCGACGCGAGCCGGTCGCAAGCTGCTCGGGCCACAGCCGTTTGAAACGTTCGGTCGGCAAGTCCGTGATACTGCCTGACAGTCGCACAGCCGGACTGTCGCCGGCTAGGTCAACCTGCCCGCGCGCGCCCAACCGCCAGCCTTCATCCCGCATGGAAAAGCTGTGTACGGATAATATTTTTACGACCGTATCGTAATTGAGATCAACCGCCAGACGTTCAAGGGGCACAACACCGCCTTCGACCTCGGGCGCAAGCAAATGGCCCGGCCCGCCGACCATTTTCGCACGCACCGAACGCAGCGCACCGGTCTGACCAAGCACCAGCCCTACCGTGCCGCTGACCGGCAGGCGGAACCGGTCCAGGGATTTCAAACCTTCATTTTCCTGCGCCAGGTGAAATGGCTCGACATCGGCGAATGCGACATCGACGCGGGTTTCGAGCAGCATGGGATCGAAACGCCCGCTCAAGCCCAGTGCCCAGACCTGCTTGTCTATTTCGATATTGGCGGCGCCTTCCCCCAGAATGCCGCCATCCACCGCGCGCTCGAATTCAAACCCCGCCTGCCGGGCGCGCCAAACTGTCCCGAGCCGCGCATCGCGATAAACCACCTGCGCATCGCGTATGGCAAAACTTTGCAGCAGCGCGCCATTGGCCTCCGGCGTCGACGACAATGCGGTGAAAACACGGCCCGTCAGATCGGAAAAACGGTTGGATGGCTCCGCCGCTCCCTGCGCACCCGGCTCCGGCACCGCGATCCCCAATCCGAAGCGGCCGTCCTCGCCGCGAATGAGCGTGATCCAAGGCCCTTGCAGAACAACCCGCAAGGGCACAAGCTCGCCCTCGCACACACCGCGCGTGAAGCGGGTAATCTGGTT
>CALAQW010000146.1 GCA_937888955.1 uncultured Alphaproteobacteria bacterium
GTCATGGCAGCACGAGTTTTCCCGGATTCATGATGTTTTGGGGGTCGAGGGCACGCTTGACCGCCCGCATCATGTCGATTTCCACAGCGCTTTTGTAATGGGTGATCTCGTCGCGTTTCATGAAGCCGAGCCCGTGTTCGGCGCTGATGCTGCCGCCAAGCCCGGCTGCGATATCATGCACGATGCGGTTGAATTCCGCCCACCGGTCAAGAAATGCGTCGCGATCCATCGCCGGCGGCTGGCTCAGGTTGAAATGCACATTGCCATCGCCGATATGGCCGAACGGTACTGGCCGGATGCCGGGCAGGGCGGCGGTAACCGCCTTGCTCGCCTCGGTAATGAAGGCGGGGATCGCCGAAATCGGTACGGAGATATCATGCTTGATACTGCCCCCTTCGAGTTTCTGCACATCCGACAGATTTTCGCGCAGCGCCCACAGGGCCGATGCCTGCGCCCCGCTTTCCGCGATCGCCGCATCGCTGGCCAGCCCTTCCTCGAGCGCGGTGGCAAGCGCTGCTTCCAGCCTGTGGCGCAAATCCTCCTCGCCCGCGGAAGACAGCTCCGCCAGCACATACCAGTCAACGGCTTTGGTCAGCGGATCGCGCGCGCCGGGGATATGCCGGGTGACGAAATCGATGCCGATACGGGGGATAAGTTCAAACGCGGTGAGCCGGTCGCCGCTTGTCTGCTTCAGCCGGCCAAACAGGCTGACCGCCGCCGCCACATCGGGCACCGCGACAAGCGCGGTCGCCACTGTGCGCGGCCGGGGAAACAGCTTGCATACGGCTGCCGTCACAATGCCAAGCGTGCCTTCACCGCCGATGAAAAGCTGCTTCAGGTCATAGCCCGTATTATCCTTGCGCAAGCCGCGCAGCCCGTTCCAGATGCGCCCGTCCGGCAGCACCGCCTCGATCCCCAGCACAAGATCGCGCATATTGCCGTAACGCAGCACCGCATTGCCCCCCGCATTGGTCGAGATATTGCCGCCGATCTGGCAACTGCCTTCGGAGGCAAGGCTGAGCGGGAACAGCCGGTCAGCCGCTTCCGCCGCCTGTTGCAGCGCCGCAAGGGTGCAACCCGCCTCCACCGTGATCGTGTCATTGTCAGGGTCCAGGGCGCGGACCTTGTTCATGCGCGACAGGTTAAGAAGGATCGCGTGATCGCCGGGAAACGGGATCTGCCCGCCGACAAGCCCGGTATTGCCGCCCTGGGGCACGATGGCGATTTTGGCCTGTGCGCAGATGCTGACGACTTTCGCGACCGCTTCGGTGCTGGCGGGTTGTACGAAAAGTGCGGTTTCCCCCTGATAAAGACCGCGATGTTCACGCAGGAAGGGGGCGATATCCGCAGGCGTGTCGGAAAAGCCCCCGGGTCCGACGGCGGCGCGGATCGCGTCAAGCGGGGCGCTCATGCGACCCGCCGATAGGCACGCAGGCCCATATGCAGATAAGCGGGGCGGCCATCCGCGCCGAAATCGAGAAACCGTATCGGATAGGGCATGGCACTGTCGGGCACCGGCGCAAGCCATAACGCCGCATCGACCGGTTCAAGCCGCAGGGTCATGGGACGAAACCCTCCCAGAAAATCGATATTGACTTCCGAACGGGATTGAAGCGCCCCGTCCGCCTCGGTGATATGGATGCGCGCGCTGAGCTTTTCATAGGTCCCGGTATAGGCCGTCCGGTCGGTGACCGCACCCGGTTGTGCGGCGGGTAATCGCGGCAGCCCGATATCGGCAAGCTCGCTCAGCAGCGTACCGATGAAATCCTCATACAGACCATTGGCATCGCCGCCATTGGTCAGCAACACGATCGCCAGATCCCGCTCGGGGATCACGCGCAGGAAGGATTGCTGCCCGATCGTCACCCCGTCATGGCCGAAACCGCGCACCCCGTTCCAGTCGAAGATCTTTGGCCCAAGCCCCCAATGGCGCATCGGATAATGCGGCGGCACCGCGATTTGCGGTTGCTGCATATCCTGCACAAGGGCGGCGGGCAGCGGCGGGACAAGCGCCCCGTCCATGCCGAAAAGCGCGCGGGCAAAGCCAATCACATCGCGCGCCGTCGCCATCACTGTCGATCCGGCCGGGGCGTTCGACTGCGCCAGATAGGCGATGGGGGTGATATCCATCGCGCCGGTATCGGGGTGCGGCGCATGCCCGATGGCGCAGCGGAAGCGGATCGCCTCCTCAGCCAGGCTCTTTGTTTCGCGCAGCCCGAGCGGGCGCAGCAGCCGTTCCTTCAGTGCCCGGTCCCAATGGGTGCCGGTCAGAAGCTCGATAATCCGCCCAAGGATGACATAGCCGGAATTGCAGTATGAAAACAGCGCGCCGGGCGGGTGAAGCTGCGGCAGATCGCGGCAATCGGCCACATAGCGGGCAATGCGATCCTCCCCCCGGCCATGCGGCTTGAAGAAATCCCCGTCCATGCCGCCGCTATGGCACAGCAATTGCCGCACCGTTACCTGCCGCGCCGCATCCGTGTCGGCCAGCGCAAAACCGGGCAACAGTTCGGCCACCGGCTGATCGAGGGCAAGCGCGCCGTCGGCCGCAAGCCCGAGGATCAGCGTCGCGGTGAACAGTTTGGTGATCGAGCCGATCTGGAACAGCGTATCGGGCGTTGCGGCGATCTGCGCGCGCAGATTGGCGCTGCCGGCGGCAGCTTCATGCAGCTCCTGCTTGTGCCAGAGCGCAAGGCTTGCCCCGGGCACCCCGTGGCGGGCGATGGCGCGTTCAAGCCGTTGCCTGAGTGCCGCGCTCATGGCTGCTCATCCGTTGCCGTTGCCGTTGCCGTTGCCGCTGCCGGGTCTGCCGCGGCGCGGCGCAGCCTGTCATTGATCGCCGCGCCAAGGCCTGTTTCGGGCACCGGCGCTATGGCAATGGCTGAAAAGTCGCCGGGCCGGTCAAGCGCGCGCAGCATGGCAAACAGGTTGGCGGCCGCTTGCTTGAGATCGCCCGAAGGGCTGAGATTGAGGGTTTCCGCCGCGCCTTCGGGCACCGCCGTGCCGAAACCGAGGGCCGCCTCATCGGCGCGCGCGGTGCGCGCACCAAGCCGCACCGGCAGATGCGGCGCATAATGGCTTGCAAGCTGCCCGGGGGAGCGTGGCGCATCGGGCGCGTCCTGCCCGCCCGCCGGGGTCTCACCGGTGAGGGCGGCAAGATCCTCGCGCGTGACGGCGCCGGGCCGCAGCAGATGGAGCTGCCCCGCGGTGATCGCGACGACCGTCGATTCAAGCCCCACCGCGCAGTCGCCCCCATCGAGGATCAGCGCGACCTTGTCGCCAAGCCCTTCCGCCACATGCGCAGCGCGGGTCGGGCTGATCCGGCCGGACGGATTGGCGCTTGGCGCGGCGACGGGGCGATCTGTGGCCCGCAGCAGGGCCTGTGCGACCGGATGGGCGGGGACCCGCACCGCCACTGTATCAAGCCCCGCGCTGACCAGCAGCGACAGCCCGGCTTGCGCGCGGCGCGGCAGCACAAGCGTCAGCGGGCCGGGCCAGAAGCGGGCGGCAAGCTGTTCGGCGAGTGGGTCAAACCGGGCGATCTTGCGCGCTGAGGCCAGATCCGCGACATGCACGATCAGCGGGTTGAATTGCGGCCGGCCCTTGGCGGCGAAGATTTCAGCCACCGCCCGTTCATTGGTCGCGTCGGCGCCGAGGCCATAGACGGTTTCGGTCGGGAAGGCGACAAGCCGCCCGGCGCGCAAAAATGCCGCCGCTTCCGCGATCGCGCGCTCGTCCGCGGGTTTGATATTGGCCGTTTTCATCATCCTCATTAACATAGGGCGCATAGAATAAACCATGTCCAGGGTCGAGGAGAGTATTTCATGTCCGACTATACCGCACCGCTCAACGATATTCGTCTGGCGCTCAAGGTGGCGGGAGGCATGGAGCAGCTATGCGATACCGGCGCATTTGGCGAGCTCAGCATGGAACTTGCCGATGCGGTGCTGGAGGAGGCGGGAAAATTCGCCCGCGATGTGGTCGCGCCGCTCAACCGGGTGGGCGATACGCAGGGCGTGCGGCTGGCCGATGACAGGGTGAAAATGCCCGACGGCTTTGCCGAGGCCTACCGCCAATATGTCGAAGGTGGCTGGATGGGGGTTGCCTGCGACCCCGAACAGGGCGGGCAGGGGCTGCCGCTGCTGCTTGCCAATGCGGTCGATGAAATGGTGATTTCCGCCTGCATGGCCTTCGCGCTGGCCCCGACCCTCACCCATGGGGCGGTCGAGGCGTTGCAGGCGCATGCGACCGATGAACAAAAGCGCATCTATCTGACACGGCTGATTTCGGGGGAATGGACCGGCACGATGAACCTGACCGAGCCGCAGGCGGGGTCCGATGTCGGCGCGCTGACCAGCAAGGCGGTGCCGCGCGGCGATGGCAGCTATGCGATTACCGGCGGCAAGATCTTCATCACCTATGGCGAGCACGAGATGTCGGGCAATATCGTGCATCTGGTGCTGGCCCGGCTTCCCGACGCACCGCCCGGAACGCGCGGCATCTCGCTTTTCATCGTGCCGAAATATCTGCCCGACGCCGATGGCAAGCCGGGTAAACGCAACGATCTGCGCTGCGTGGGGCTTGAGGAAAAGCTCGGTATCCATGGCAGCCCCACCTGCGTCATGGCCTATGGCGAGAATGAGGGCGCGATCGGCTTTCTGCTGGGCGAGGAAAATCGCGGCATGGCCTGCATGTTCACCATGATGAACAATGTGCGGCTCAATGTCGGGCTTGAAGGCGTCGCGATCGGGGAGCGCGCCTATCAGCAGGCGCTGGCCTATGCGCAGGAGCGGCGGCAGGGCAAACCGCTCGGCCAGCAGCATGCGGATGTGCCGATGGTGCCGATCATCACCCATCCCGATGTGCGGCGCATGCTGTTGCGGATGCGCGCGCTGGTACAGGCGGCGCGCGGCGTCTGCTACGCCAATGCGGCGGCGATCGATCTGGCGCGCAAATCGCCCGACGATGCGGCGCGGGCACGCGCACAGGCGCGCGCCGACCTGCTGACCCCCATCGCCAAGGGCTGGTCCACCGATATCGGGGTCGAGGTCGCCTCGCTCGGTATCCAGGTGCATGGCGGCATGGGCTATATCGAGGAGACCGGTGCGGCGCAGCATTTCCGCGATGCGCGGATCGCACCGATCTATGAGGGCACGAACGGCATTCAGGCGATGGATCTGGTCAGCCGCAAGGTGCCGATGCAGGGCGGTGCGGTCATCGGCGACTTCATTGCCGAGATCCGTGAGACAGCAGCAGCCTGCGAAAATGCCAACCGCGCCGAGCTTCAGACAATCGGCACAGAGCTTGCCCGTGCGACCGATGCGTGGGAAGCGGCCACCCGATGGTTGCTGGAACGGGCAGCCGACGCGCCCAATGATTGCCTTGCCGGGGCGACGCCCTATCTTGAGCTGTCCGGGCTTGTGAGCGGCGGTTTTTTCATGGCGAAGAATGCGCTGGCCGGTGCAGCCGGCGCAACGGTGCAGGATGAGGCGGCTGTTGCGACCGCGCTGTTTTATGCGCGCAACATTCTGCCCGGTGCGCTGGGGCTGGTGACGCCGGTAACGGCGGGGGCGGATGCGCTATATGCGCTTGATGAAAGCCAGCTTGCCCCGTGAGCGCCATCCGCCCTGCCGCGCATGCCGATATTCCGGCACTTGCCGCGATCTACAACCATTATATCCGCGAGACGCCGGCGACCTTCGACATCGCGGAGAAGGATCTTGATGACCGCACCGCCTGGTTTGAGGGGTTTTCGCTGACAGGGCCTTACCGCCTGTTCGTCGCCGATGCGGCGGGGGAGGGGGTCGGGTTTGGCTACAGCGGGCGCTTCGCGGAACGCGCGGCGGTGTAAAGCGCGCTCCCC
>CALAQW010000147.1 GCA_937888955.1 uncultured Alphaproteobacteria bacterium
GTGTGTGTGTGTGGGTGGGGGCCGAGACGTCCCCCGCCTCCCCCGGCCTCCGCCCACTATCAGCCATGGCGCAAGCCGTATCGACAAGCGCTGTCCGCAGGCTCTGTTCATCACGCCTATCCATGCGCCCCTCGGCCGCCGGCCAGCTCGGGGAACAGCCCAGCAAGCCCCGAAGCGGTTGCCGGGCAAACCCCGCGTTCGGTAATCAACCCCGTGACAAGCCGCGCCGGCGTGACATCGAAGGCCGGGTTGGCCGCCTTGCTGCCGGGGGCGGCGATCATAACCGCCGTCAGCGCGCCGGAGGGGTCACGGCCGGTCAGGGTTGTGACCTCATCGCCTGAACGCTCCTCGATTGGAATGTCGGCGAGCCCGTCGGAAATCGTCCAGTCGATGGTGGTTGAAGGCAGCGCGACATAGAAGGGGACCCCATTGTCATGCGCGGCAAGCGCCTTGAGATAGGTCCCGATCTTGTTGCAGACATCACCGCTTGCCGTCGTCCGGTCCGTACCAACAATACAAAGATCGACCGCGCCGCGCTGCATCAGATGCCCGCCTGCATTGTCGACAATCACCGTATGGGGCACGCCATGCTTGCCAAGCTCCCAGGCGGTCAGGGCGGCTCCCTGATTGCGTGGTCTGGTCTCATCGACCCAGACATGCACCGCAATCCCCGCATCATGCGCCATATAGATCGGGGCAAGCGCGGTCCCCCAATCCACGGTGGCAAGCCAGCCTGCATTGCAATGGGTGAGTATCTGCACCGGTGCGCCATCTTTCCGCGCCGCCACCTCGCGGATCAGCGCAAGGCCATGCGTGCCGATCGCGCGGCAGACCGCAACATCGGCCGCGCAAATTTCGCCGGCGCGCGCATAGGCCGCACGCACCAATTCTTCGGCACCGGTGCCTGCGGCCTGGCGGCTAATTGCCTCGCGCATCTGAGCCAGCGCCCAGCGCAGATTAACCGCGGTCGGCCGGGTCGCGAGCAACCGCGCGCAGGCCGCATCGAGCGACGCCGTGGACGGGTTCGCGCGCAGGGCAAGACAAACCCCGTAAGCCGCCATCGCCCCGATCAACGGCGCCCCGCGCACCTGCATATCCAGGATTGCACGGGCGGCGCCATCAAGATCCTCGATCCGCAAGGTCTCGAAAGCATGCGGCAAACGGGTCTGATCGATAATCCCGACCGCCCAGCCATCCGGTTCGACCCAGATGGGACGCCAGCTTTTACCGTCGATCTTCATTCGCCCTCGAACGACACGAGCGTCAGCACTTCCTTGCCCAGCGCCTCCAGTCGGGCGCGACCACCCAGATCAGGCAGATCGATCACGAAGCTGCAGGCCACAACCTCGCCGCCCAGCCGTTCGATCAGCCGTATCGCGGCTTCCGCCGTGCCGCCGGTGGCGATGAGATCATCGACAAGCAGCACCTTGTTCCCTTCGACGATGGCATCCTCATGCAGCTCCAGCCGGTCAGTGCCATATTCGAGGTCATAGTCCTGATGGATGACCGCCGCGGGCAGTTTGCCGGGCTTGCGCACCGGCACGAAACCACAAGACAGCTGATGCGCCACCGCCCCGCCAAGCACGAAGCCGCGCGCCTCGATCCCTGCGACCTGATCGATCCGGACGCCCGCATGAAACTGCACAAGCCCGTCCACCGCACACCGAAAACCCCGCGCATCCGACAATAATGTGGTGATGTCGCGGAACATGATCCCCTTTTTCGGATAGTCTGGGATCGACCGGATATAGCTTTCAAGCATCTTGTACTCCCTTACCGAGCGCGATCCTGGTGCGGCTGATTGCCGAGCACCCGTCCCGCCACCGCGTCAAGCTTTGCAACAAGCGCCGGATCGCGTTTTTCCGGCGCGGTGATGAGCGCGGTATCAAGCCCGCGATCGCAGCCATGCGGGCAGACCGCCGGGCGTGGCGCGATCTTTTCGGCCATCCGTGCGGCAAGGGCGCGGCCATGCGCGGCATTGCGGGTCAGGACTTCAAGCACGGCACTCACATCAACCGCCTCATGATGTTCATGCCAGCAATCATAGTCCGTCACCATGGCAACCGTGGCAAAGCAGATTTCCGCCTCCCGCGCAAGCTTGGCCTCGGGCATGTTGGTCATCCCGATCACATCGCACCCCCAGCTGCGATAAAGCTCCGACTCCGCACGGGTTGAAAATTGCGGCCCCTCCATCGCCAGATAGGTCCCGCCCCGGCGATGCGGCACCCCAAGCTCGGCAATCGCACTGTCGAGCAGATCCCCAAGCCGGCCGCAAACCGGATCCGCCATCGACAGATGCGCGACAAGCCCTTCGCCGAAAAAGCTCTTTTCCCGCGCGAAAGTGCGATCTATGAACTGATCGACGATCACGAAAGTCCCCGGCGCCAGTGCCTCGCGAAACGAGCCGCAAGCGGAAATCGACAGAATATCGGTCACGCCGAGCCGCTTCAGCGCATCGATATTGGCGCGATAATTGATACTGCCGGGCGCATGATAATGGCCGCGGCCATGGCGCGGCAGGAACACCATATCGGTGCCGTTCAAACGGCCGCTCAACATCGCATCGGACGGGTCGCCCCAGGGGGTTTCCACATGCTCCCACACCGGGTTTTCAAGCCCGTCTATGTCATAGACGCCACTGCCGCCAATTACCCCTAACTTCATTGCATCGACCTTTTTGAGACAATCATGCTGCCGCGAACCGGCAGGACTGCGTACAGAAGCCGGGCGGTGCAATCAACCATTTGCATCAAGCCCGGCCGCGCGCACCGGCTTGTCGGACGCGTCGATATCGATAAAGCGCAGATGGCCAAGCGCCTTGCCGAAACGGGTATCGGCCATCATCCGGACAGGCAGATGCAGCCGCCCATCGGCAAATGCGGCAATCCAGATTGTGACTTCATGCTCCCGGCCATCGCCATGCTCGCGGGCATAGGCTTCGTCGAAACCCGCTATCCGCTCGTAGACCAGCCGGCAGCGCATTGCCGGGCCTGTGTAAAAGCCTTGCTTGTCGGCATGCAACTCATCAGTACCCAGATAGGTGAAATTGAGGTTGTAGCGCCGCCGCCCGTCAAATACCGGCACTGAACCGCCGCAGCTTCGTTCGCCCGCTCCGGTGGCAATGGATAAAAGCGCCGCGGTTTGTGGGTCCACCGTATCGCGCCGCAATGCGTCGCCCACAGGCGCACGATTATCCTGGCTGTAGGGCGGTTCGGCGGCGACCTGCTGCGGATCGCCATCGGCATATGCGATCGTGACCCTGCGCGCGCCCCACCGGCCATCGCTGGCGGTTTCGAAAGTCTGCGGCACGGGCCTGAGAATATCTGTCGCAGCAATTTCAGCAGCCTTAGCAGCAAAGCTGCCGCTGCTGTGGCTGCGGATCACCGAACGAAACAACAAGTTGGTCAGACCGCGCGTCCGCAATTCGGATTCAAGTTGGTAACGCGTCGGCCCCACGGCCCCCTCTGCCGCAAGGGACAATACATGCAGCCCGCCGAAGTAAAATTCAAACCCCAGATCGACGGTTAGCGTATCTTCCGCGACCTGCGCATCCCGCGCCGCCGGCGCATCCGATGCCATCGCCGGATAAACCAGCGGCCACATCAACAACACAGCACCGCCCAGTTTTCGAAAAACACGCATTTTCCGCAGCAGCATCGATCCACTCCCATTGCCTGCCCTTTTCTATTAGAACCTGCCCGCCCCTGGCTTGCAAACGGCAAAACAGATCCGTGCGCGGGGGCCTTGCAGGGGCGGCCAAAGCAGGTTAGGCAGACAGGCATGAGCGAAGCTGAAAAACCAACAGCAAACGGGCCTGACGCCCTTGCCGCGCGCCTCCTGAAAGGGGAAAGGCGCGCCCTCGCCCGCGCGATTACCAAGGTCGAATCCACTCGCAAGAGCGACCGGGCGGATGCAGGCAGAATGCTGCGTGCGCTGCTGCCGCAT
>CALAQW010000148.1 GCA_937888955.1 uncultured Alphaproteobacteria bacterium
CCGAGCAGGCGCAAGCAGGCACGCAGCGCCACCGCGACAGCACTGTGGCTTTGGTGCTGCCCGCATTCAAGCAGCAGCGCTGTATGATGCGCGTTTGGTCCGCAAAATCGGCCAAAGTCACGCATCCGGCGGCCTGCGGCATGTCCGGGATCGGCGATCAGATAGTCGCCGATGCAAAGCTGTTCGGCAAACTGCCGCGCCCGTGGCATCAGCCCGGTCAGCACAAGCGGCGGCCCCTCAAGTGTCATCGAATGCAGATCGAGCAGGAAGTCGGTCGCCTGCAAAAAAGGCAGCAAGTCCTGACAGCGGCGGGTTTCGCAATCGCCTGCCGGTTGCGCCAGCATATCGTCTGCCCACAGCCGGTTCATGTCCTGATCGACATAGCGGTTGACGCCACCTCTCGCCAGATGCGCGGCATAGGCATCGGGATTTGCCAGTGCCAGGATGATGGTTCCCGTCTGGGGCGTGATCGCGCAGTCAAGCAGGGTCTTGATTGCATGCACACCACAAACTTCATTGCCATGCACGGCGGCGCTGATCATCAGAACAGGACCGGGCGCGGGGCTGTCGAACCGCCAGACATAGGGCGTGCCGCAATTGGTGGGGGGAAAGTCCCCAAGCGCGGGTCCGGTGCCAGCAGCGGCGCGGTCAGCCGCTGAAGAATTTTCAGAGGCCATGGGCATTGCGATCAGTCGGTGAATTGTTCCATCAATATACGTTCATCGAGTTCATGCCCTTCATCAAACAGGATCGGGACAGCAATATCATGCGCGATCTGCACTTCGACATGGTTGACCTCGCGCACCTCCAGCATATCGGCAACGGCGCTGACAGGGCGCTTGTCTTTTTCCAGAATATCGAAGCGCACAACAGCGCTGTCTGGCAATAAGGCACCCCGCCAGCGGCGCGGCCGAAAGGCGCTGATCGGGGTCAGGGCAAGCACGCCGGCCTTGATCGGCAGGATTGGCCCATGCGCTGACAGGTTATAGGCGGTGCTGCCGGCGGGTGTGGCGACAAGTACGCCGTCGCAATTGAGTTCCTTCATCCGCACCCGCCCATCGACCGTGATCCGGATTTTTGCCGCCTGCCGGGTCGCGCGCAGCAGCGACACCTCATTGATGGCAAGTCCTTCGAACTTGTTGCCGTGAATATCGGTCGCCAGCATCCGCAAGGGGTGTAATTCGCTGCGTTCGGCCTTGGCCAATCGCGCGGACAGTTCGTCAACGAGAAACTCGTTCATGAGAAAGCCAAGCGATCCCCGATTCATCCCGTAAATAGGGATGTTGCGGCCCATATTCTCGTGAATCGTATGCAGCATGAAACCATCGCCGCCCAGTGCGACGATCACATCGGCTTCTGCCGGTGACACATTATCGTAGCGGTCTTTCAGAATCAGCAGTGCGTCGCGGGCCTGGCGGGACTCGCTGGCGACAAATGCAATTTTCTCATACGGCATCAGTTAATTTTTCCCCGGCTCAAGGATGTGCTGTGTGTGACAAGCTACCGAAAGGCAGCTGAACACAGCGAGAATATAGCGCAATGATATGAACAGCTTTTTTCGATCGCCAATCTATTTGGATTCATGCGCTTGCGCAAAATATACCCCACGGAAACCGGTAACATCCGCAAGCTTACAAGAATATGAATTAATACTGGTGTATCATTTATGATGGAATCCGTAAGGGCTGCGGTCTATAATAGGCGTCGTCCGGCTATTGAAAAGTTTGAGGAGAGTTCAGATGAGTGATGCGGTGGTGATCAACAAGGCGGCGCCCGCGACAGATATTCCAGATCCCTATTCGATCCCGCTTTCCGACATCGATGTTTCGGGGGCGGAGTTATTCCGCGCCGACAAGCAGGACGCGTATTTCGAACGCCTGCGCCGCGAGGATCCTGTGCATTACTGCGCTGACAGCCAATATGGCCCTTACTGGTCGGTGACGAAATTCAACGACATCGTGTATGTCGACACCCATCACCAGATCTATTCCTCCGATTCGCAGCTTGGCGGGGTGGTGATGCGCGGCCAGCCCGAAGAAACCGCGCTGCCCATGTTCATTGCCATGGACCCGCCAAAGCATGATGCCCAGCGCAAGGTGGTGCAGCCGATCGTCGCCCCGTCCAATCTGGCCAAGCTTGAAAGCACGATCCGCGAACGTGCGGGCCGCATTCTCGATTCCCTGCCGCGCAATGAAACTTTTAACTGGGTCGATCTGGTTTCCATCGAACTGACGACCCAGATGCTCGCGACCCTGTTCGATTTCCCGTTTGAGGATCGGCGCAAGCTCACCGAATGGTCCGATGCCGCAACCTCGGAAGAGGATGCGAAGACCCCCGAACTCGAAGAAGCGCGCCGCGCCAAGATCTTTGAATGCGCGGATTACTTCATGGGGCTGTGGAACGAGCGGGTCAATGCGCGCGAGCCCGGTGGCGATCTGATCTCCATGCTGGCGCATGGGGAATCGACCCGTTACATGGATCGGGGCGAATTCATCGGCAATCTGCTGCTGCTTATCGTGGGCGGTAACGATACCACCCGCAATTCAATCACCGGCGGCCTGCTTGCGCTTAATCAGAACCCGGATCAGTATCGGAAGCTGCGTGAAAATCACAAGCTGATCGAAACCATGGTGCCCGAAATCATTCGCTGGCAGACGCCGCTGACCCATATGCGGCGCACCGCGCTTGCCGATACCGAACTTGGCGGCAAGCAGATCAAGAAGGGCGACAAGGTGATCATGTGGTACATCTCGGGCAACCGGGATGACGAGGTGATCCCCGATCCCTACAGCTTCATCATCGATCGCAAGAACCCGCGGCAGCATCTGTCCTTCGGCTTTGGCATCCACCGTTGTGTGGGCAACCGGCTGGCGGAAATGCAACTGCGCATCATCTGGGAAGAGGCGATGAAACGCTTCGACTTTATCGAGGTGGTGGGCGATCCGGTGCGGACCAATTCCAACCTGATCCACGGCTATCTCGAACTGCCGGTGCGGATCGCAGGCTGAGCTGCCCGCGCATTGCCGAATAGAAGCAACGCCCGTCTTTTGCAATAAAGACGGGCGTTTTTCTTTTGCCGGGGTAGGCGCTGGGTGTCGTTCTTTCCGCGCTCTGCTTCACGCCAGGCCCAGCGCGTCATGCGCTGCGGCCTTTGCCCATTTATAGTCGGCCTTGCCGTTGGGCGCGCGCTGCACCTTGTCCACCATCACCACATGTTTGGGCAGTTTGTAGCCCGCAAGCTTGTCGCGCAGGAAGGTGATCAGGTCTGCCTCGTCCAGTGTATCGCCAGGGCGTGGTGCGGCGACGGCAACCACCCGTTCGCCGAAGCGTTCGTCAGGCACCCCGACAACCAGACAGTCATAGATCGCGGGGTTGAGCTTGACCGCCTCCTCCACCTCTTCGGGAAAGATCTTCTCACCCGCGCTGTTGATGCAGACCGAACCGCGCCCAAGCAGGGTAATGCTGCCATCGGCTTCCACCGTTGCCCAGTCGCCGCCGAAGGTGTAGCGAACGCCATTCACGGTACGGAAGGTTTTCGCCGATTTTTCCGGATCCTTGTAGTAGCCGATGGGCACCACACCGCCCGTTGCGATCAGCCCCTTTTCGCCGGAGCCGGGCACCACTTCCTGATCATCCTCACTGAATACCTTCGTGGTATCGGCAAGTTCGAAACGGGCTGTGGCGGCCTTTGTCGCGCGGGTCATGACAGAGCGGCCCGTCGTCCCTTCGGTCGAGCCCATGGCGTCGATCAGCGTCATATCATGATGCGCAAGCAGCCGTTCCTTGACTTCCATCGTCCACATCACGCCTGAGGAGACGATGAGTCTCAGGCTGGACAGATCGTGGGGCGTGCCGGCTGCCTTGGCGCGGTCGAGCGCATCGGCAAGCGGTTTGGCAAATGCGTCGCCGACAATGACAAGATCGGTCGCGCCTGTCCGGGTCACCTCGGCCCACACCGCATCGGCATCGAAGTGCAGATTGGGCACCGTCACCGCGCAGCCGCCCACCGTCATCGGCCCCATCGCGCCCGCCCACATGCCCGTGCCATGCATCAGCGGGCAGGCGGTCAATGCGATGGGCAATTCACCATTTTGCGCCATGCGTTTGATGTTGGCGGCCATTTCCGCTTCGCTTGCGGGGCGCGGCACATCGCGAAAGTCAAAGCCAAGCCGCATCAGCCGCATACATTGATCACGCTGGCTGTACATCACCCCTTTCGGCATGCCGGTGGTGCCGCCGGTATAGAGCATATAGATCTCGTCTTCCGAACGGTCCCTGCGCGGCATTGGATCGCCGCTATTCAGGAAAGCCTCATAGTCGACCGCGCCGTCAAGCAGCGGCGCCTCCCCGTCATCCACCTGCACAAGCAGCTTGAGTTTGGGCAGCTGCCCGCGCACCCTGTCGATCCGTTCGGCAAGCCGGCCATGAAACAGCACCGCCTCGCTATCGCTATTGTCGAGCAGATAGCGCAGCTCCTCATCCAGATAGCGGTAATTCACATTGATGGGGGAGGCGCTCATCTTGAAGGCGGCGAAATGCGCCTCGGTATATTCGGCGCAATTGTAAAGATAATGTCCGATCTTCGAATCCGGGCCGAGCCCCGCCGCGGCAAAAGCGCTGGCAAGCTGCGCCGCACGCCGGTCGAATTCGGCCCAGCTGCGCCGCGTTTGCGCATGGATAAGCGCGGGATGATCGGGCACCGTATCGGCCACAATCTCCCAAAGTGATGCCAGATGCATGCGCATGGCCGTGTCTCTCCCCTGTTTGCTTGTTTTTATGCGCTATTCGATAGCACAGGCGCGGCGCAAGGTGAATGTCGCCGCCGCGCTACCGTCAGGAAAGAGTGTTGCGAACATGGCTGTCGACAGGATTTAATGAGCCACGCGCTGAAAAAGGGGCAGAAGAGGGTTGGGGATGACAAACAGGTTTTTGCGGTTCGGTTTGGTGTCGGGCCTGTTATGTGCGGCGTTGCTTGCGTCTGCGCCGCGGGCGGAGGCCTTTGTCGGCGGGTTCAAGGTGCGTATGACCCTGTCGCTGGTGGTGGACGGGGCGCCGGTGGAGATCGTCCGCACCTATAAATGCGGCGGGGCCGGGCGACTGTTCAACGATTATGTGGGGGCGCATCGGCTGAAATATATTTTTCATGAACTGCCTAATGGCGCGGCCATCGCGGTCGATCTGCTCGGCAATAATTATTGTTACCGGGACCGGATGCCCAGCGAATATTCCCCGCCGATTTCGTGGGAATGGCCCAGCCTGCTTTATCTTGAGAATGCGGATATCGAACAGGCGAAATATTTTGAAACCTATGAAACAAATTATACGGAGGGATATTCGTTCGGCGGTCATATCGATATGACGAAGTCGCGCATGCGGCTTGAGGAGGTGGGGCGGTTTTCCGCCACCTCCGACAATGTGCCGCAACCGCTTTATGACCGGCTCAAAAGGATATTTCACCATCAGTACAAATTCATACCGAACCCGGATTATCCATTCCGGGCATTGCTTTTTTTTGCGTATCCGCATGCGAAATGGCGGCATATTGAGCCGTTGAACAGTTTTCTGCTGTCGCTGGACAAGCCGACCCTGCTGCTCCCCTCCATGCCCGCGGTTGCGCCGCTTTATGCGAAGAAGCTCAAATCGCCCGAGCCCTCTTTGAGAGGGGTGCCGGGGGCATCGCCCTTCACCTACGGGTCGAGAGGTACTGATCCGAAATTCCATAACCTTTCGGGCACTGACCGCCCAAATGTATTCATGACCAGCCTTTCCTATAAGGGGGACGGAATTTGGGCCTATGACGGGGTGAGGCGACATGTGTACCGCTATTTCCGGATCGAGGACGGGCTGGACAAGCTGAAACCTTTCCCGATCATCGAATTTCTGGGGGAACGTGTCGACACGTCCGGGGTGCGCGAAAGTTTCCGGGAGAACCCGATGATCTGGTTCTATGACCCGGCACAAAAATACATGTTCAATATTTCACAGCGGAACCGGCAACAGTTTTATTATTGATGTGGGGCAACGCCCCTATCCGGCGGGGTCGCGTATCTGGCAAGTGTATGGGGGCAGAAGGGATGTTCTGGAAGCGTAAAACAACAAGCGTCACCCCTGATCCCGCCACGCTCCCGCCGGTCAGCTCGATCGACGCGAAGGCCGCCTACCGCGCGCGGGTGGGGCGGCTGACCCGGGTGGTCTTTTTCGCCTTTCAATATATGCCGCTCACCATTGTCTACTGGCTGATGGCGGGAACTGCATTTGTGGGCGAGACGCTGGAGTGTGCCCTGATTACCGTCGGTGTCGTTGGCGATTTGCTGCGATTCAGGTTTGCGCCCGATCTGAAGGTGCCACTCGAGAGCTGGGTTGATCTCTATTACGATGAATGGGACGCGAAGGCTGAACATGCTTTCTCACGCTGGTATTGCGGCTGGGAGAAACCGGTCATTATCGGCAGTTCCATTTACATCGTTATTTTCTTCCTACTCGATCTGCTGCTGCCCGCCGGTATTCTAACTGCCTATACCGCTCTTTTTGCACCTCTGCACGACTGGATGCAGGCGCATCTTGCTATCGCCGGGCGGCACAGCGCCGATTTGATCGCGCATGGTTATGCGCAACGCATCCCGTTTCTGATTCATGTCGAAACGGTTGCGGCGCTCATCATGATGAGTGTCCCGTTCCTGATCGGCGTTGGCGGTAACACGTGGCAGATACTGTATTTGAAGAAATTTTACCAGACAGATAAGGATGCGAATTCTTATCGCGAATCATTAAAGAAAACAGGTAAAATAGAATTTTTTTTCATGATGAAATTTTCTATTATTGTTATTATTTTAGCAACAACAATGGTGTTGTTTCAAAATATTAGCTTTGATGGGTGTTCTGCTCGGGCTTATTGCCCGCATATTAGGAGTTCTGGAGTACTAATATTCTTTTTTATTTGTCCATTTGCCACTTTGTTTTGTTTAAGCCAATTATTGATCGCCCGGTGCTCAACTTTTGCATTTTCGGTTCGTGTTGAGCAGGAACGTCTGGCTGTAAATGGGGGCTGAAATATCAGGTGACCAATCAGGTAATCAAACTGTTGCAAACGGAATAACCGGTGCTTGCACTTTGCCAGATATTTCAGTCGCAAATCCTCCTTTACTGCAGCAGCGGGAACGCGCTCTTGCCACTGAGCTTCACGTGCCAGGGGATTGGCGAAAACGGATGCGGCGGCATGTGTACCGCTATTTCCGGATCGGGGACGGGCTGGACAAGCTGAAAACTTTCCCCGATCATCGAATTTCTGGGGCAACGCCCCTGTCGGGCGGGCGCGCGGCCATGATTGGCGCGCGCACCCCGCCGGATGCGGGATTTGGCGGCGTCAGGCCGCCTCGAAATCCTGAAGTGCCGGAGCGCTCAGATCTTCCTCGAATTTGGCGAAGGTCCAGGGCCAGGAGGCGACATTGCCGAAGCGGTCATAATACCAGCTCTGGCAGCCGCCCGATGCCCAGACGGTTTGCGGCATGGCGTCCTTGATCGACTGATTGAATGCTGCGGTGACGTCGGCCTTGGGCGTGACCTCTTCAAGTTTGCCCTCGCGCAGCAGGCCGATCAGCTTTTCGATATAGCCGAATTGGCGTTCCGCCGTCATCAGATAGGAGAAGTTGCCGATCGGGCTGTTCGGACCGCCAAGGAAGAACAGGTTGGGGAAGTTCGGCACACAGATGGTCTTGTAGGCGTAATTGCCTTGTGACCATGCCTCGTTCAGGGTTTGCCCGTTGCGGCCCACCACCTCGGCATCGGCGAGGAAGCGGTGCGGGTCAAAGCCTGTGCACAGTACCAGCACGTCAAGCGCGTGCAGGCGGCCATCCCTGGTGCGCACACCTTCGGGTTCGATGCTTTCGATCGCGTCGGTCACAAGCTCTGCATTGGGTTTCTGGATCGCGGGATAGAAGCGATCAGACATGATCAGCCGCTTGCAGCCGGCCGAATAATCGGGCTGCAGCTTCGCGCGCAGTTCGGGATCCTGCACGCCCTGGTCAAGGCTCTGCTGGCAGCCTTCCTGGATCTTCTCCAGCGCCATCGCATTATCGCCGACGATGGCGGCCGCAAAGCCGTGATTCATCGTCGCGGCAAGCTGGTCATACATGGCGGACATTTCTTCGGGATGCGCCCGGTAATGCGCCTTGTCCTCTTCCGCCACGGGCAGGTTCGGCGCATTCATCACCCATTGCGGGGTGCGCTGGAACATCGACAGATGCGCCACATCATCGACGATCGCGCCGACGATCTGCACCGCGGTCGAGCCGGTGCCGATGATGCCGACGCGTTTGCCCTTGAGCGACACGTCATGGTTCCAGCGCGCACTGTGGAAACAATCGCCCTTGAAACTGTCGAGCCCCGGAATATCGGGATAGACCGGGTGGTGCAGGATGCCGACCGCGCTCACCACCACATCGAATTCACCCTGATCGCCCTGGGTCGTGGTGACGCGCCAGCGCTTGTTGTTATATTCGAGTTTGGTAACCTCGCTGTTATAGCGGATCATCTCTTCGGCATTATTGTCTTCGGCCACCTTGCGGACATAGGCATAGATTTCCGAACCGGGCGAAAAGGTCTGGCTCCAGTCCGGGTTGGGCGCGAAGGAGAAGCGGTAAAGATGCGAGGGTACGTCGCAGACAAGCCCGGGATAGGTATTGTCGCGCCAGGTGCCGCCAAGATCGGCCGCTTTTTCGAACAGGACGACTTTCTTGATGCCCGAATCGCGTAATTTGATCGCCGACATGATGCCGCCCGCGCCCGCGCCGATGATTGCGACGCTCAATTCCCGTTTATCCGCCATGCCACTCATTTCCTCTCACTGACAACGCTATGTCCTGCGCTATGTGCTGCAAAGGGTTTGTCTAACTATGATCATAGTCTTGTAGCGGCTTTGCCCCAATCGCGCAATTTGCCGCAGACCGGCATGCGCTGATCGCGGGTTCAGCCTTGCTGTGCCGCGATTGTTTGGGCCCGGGCCAGATCTTCGGGGCGGTTGATATTGAAGAAGGGGTCATGCGGGGTATCGGGACATACCGCATGGGCGATGCCATGCCGCGCGGTCCAGATATCGACCTTGCGGATATCTTCTTCGGTCATGGCGCGGCGCAGATCGCCGGCCAGCTCCACAGGCCATAATCCGAATACCGGGTGCGTCCGCCCGCCCGAGCTTGCACAGGCAAGCGGTACATGCGCCGCCTTGCGCGCGGCCGACAGCCGGGGGACGAGATCGCGCGGGAAGAACGGCGCATCGGTCGCGAAGGTTGCAATCGTGGCACAGTCGGGGCGGTGCGCGCGCGCCCATTCCATACCGCTCAGCACCCCGGCCAGCGGTCCGGCATGTCCGTCGATGACATCAGGCACCACGGGCAGGTCATAGGCCGCAAATCGGGCGCGATCGCCATTGGCATTCAGGATCAGAACATCCACCTGCGGCCGCGCCCGCGCGATGGCGTGGGCAAGCAGCGTTTTCCCGCCCAGCATCTGCAGGCATTTATCGCCGCCGCCCATGCGCCGCGACTGACCGCCCGCCAGCAGGACGCCGACGATGGGCTCACGGGTCGCGGGCATCATCGTCGCTCGCTTCGTCATCATCGAAGATGATCCGCTGTTCCCCCGACAGGGCCATGAAGCGCTTGCCCCGCGCCCGCCCGATCAGCGTCAGCCCGGCGAGCCGCGCCAGCTCCACCCCCCAGGCGGTGAAGCCTGAACGCGAAATCAGGATCGGAATATTCATCAGCACGGTCTTGATGACCATTTCGCTGGTCAGCCGCCCTGTGGTGTAGAGAATCTTGCCCTCGGCGGGCATGTCATGGCGCAGCATATAGCCCGCGATCTTGTCCACCGCATTGTGCCGGCCGACATCTTCCATGAAGATCAGCGGGCGGTCCCTCTCGCACAGCACGGTGCCATGGATGGCGCCGGCGGTAAGATACAGGCTCGGCAGCCGGTTGATCTGATTGGTCAGCGCATAAAGCCAGGAGGTTTTGAGCAGCGCGTCCTCGGGCAGCGCCGCCTTCTCGAAATGTTCCATGACGTCGCCGAACACCGTCCCCACCGCGCAACCCGAGGTGCGGACCTTCTTTTTCAGCTTTTCCTCATAGTCGGTTTCGCGGGCCGTGCGCACGACGACGACATTGACCTCCTCGTCATATTCCACCTCGGTGATCTCGTCATCAGGCAGCAGCATGTTCTGATTTTTCAGATAGCCAAGGGCGAGATATTCCGGATGATCGCCGATCGTCATCAGGGTCACGATCTCCTGACTGTTCAGATAAAGCGTCAGGGCGCGTTCGGTCACCACCCGTGTTTCGATTCGCTGGCCGGTATGATCGATGCCTGTGACCGGCCGGGTCAGCCACGGGTCATCGGGGTCTGGCCCAAGAATAAGGCTCGGTTGTGCGGCATGGTCTGGCGTTTTGCGCCTGTCGGTCATATCCTTGCCTTCCGGTAAGCGAGTGGGTGAGGCGATGAAAATATTCGGGATCGTTGGCTGGAAGAATAGCGGAAAAACCACCCTTGTCGTAGGGCTGGTCAAAGAGTTGAGCGCGCGTGGCCATCGGGTGTCCACAATCAAGCACGCGCATCACGCATTCGACGTCGACCAGCCGGGCAAGGACAGTTTCCTGCATCGTGAGGCTGGCGCGAAGGAGGTGATGATCTCATCGGCGGGGCGCTGGGCCCTGATGCATGAGAACAGGGATGCGCCCGAGCCTGATCTGGATGCGTTGCTGAGCCATATGTCGGATGTCGATATCGTGCTTGTCGAAGGCTTCAAGAAGGGCAGTCACGAAAAGCTTGAAATCAGGCTGAGCGAAAAGGGCGCGCCGATTTTGGCCGAGCAGGACGAGCAGGTGGTGGCCTTTGCCTGCGATGGTGGCGAATGGTTGCCCGATTTGCCACGCTTTGCCCATGATGATGTTACGGGAATTGCCGATTTTATCGAGAAACGCTACGGGCTCGGCCAATGGTAGCGGTGCTTGAGGATGATTGCTTCGCCACGGGGCCGGAACGGATCCGTGCTGATGAGGCATTGCGACTGCTGCGCGCGCGGCTCAATTGCATTGTCGATGTGGAAACAGTGCCGCTCGGGGCGGCATGCGGGCGGATTCTCGCGCAGGATCTGGTGGCCGAACGCAATATTCCCAACGCGGATAACAGCGCGGTCGATGGCTATGCGCTGCGTGCCGCCGATCTTGCCGAGGGGGGGGAAATCCGATTGCCGGTGGTCATGCGGGTGGCGGCCGGCGATCCGCCGCCCGGGCTGCTGCAAGTGGGGGCGGTCGCGCGTATCTTTACAGGTGCCCCGATGCCTGAAGGCGCAGACTGCGTTGTCATGCAGGAAGATGTGATGGCGGATGACGATCATGTCATCATCCCGCATGGTTTGCGTGCGGGCGCCAACCGCCGGCTTGCCGGAGAAGATCTGAAAAAGGGTGAGGTTGCGCTGCGGGCGGGGAGCGTCTTGCGGCCGCAGCATATCGGTCTGGCTGCCGCGCTTGGCCATGCGCAACTGCGGGTGTTCGCGCCGCTGCACATCGCGCTTTTCTCATCGGGGGATGAGTTGTGCGAACCTGGCGGCCCGCTTGCGCCGGGCGGTGCATTTGATGTGAACCGTTATCTGTTGTCCGCGCTTCTGGGCGATCGCGGCGTGATCGTAAGCGATCTGGGGATATTGCCTGATAATCCGCGCAAGGTGCACAGCGCCTTGCGGGTTGCCGCGCGGCAAAATCATGTTGTCATGACATCAGGCGGCGCATCGGTCGGGGATGAGGATCATATCGTGCGCGCGGTCAGTGATCTGGGTGCGCTGCATTTCTGGTCGATTGCGGTCAAGCCCGGGCGGCCGCTCGCCTTTGGCCGGCTGGGTGATGCGGTATTTATCGGCCTGCCGGGCAATCCGGTGGCCGCGATGGTCTGTTTTCTGATGTTTGTGCGGCCTGTCTTGCGGCTTCTGGGGGGCGGCAGCTGGTGTGAACCGCGCGGCTATGCCTTGCGGGCGGATTTCGATTTCACGAAAAAACCGGGCCGGCTTGAGTGGCTGCGTGGTAGTGTGGTGGACAGTCCGGACGGCCAGACCGTTGTGCGGCGTTTCGCGCGACAGGGATCGGGCATTATCACGGGATTGACCGCTTCTGACGGGCTGATCGAATTGCGCGAAAATGTCACGCGCGTGGCGCAGGGGGAATTGGTAAAATTCATTCCTTTCACTGAGCTTGGCGTGGTGTGAACGGATAAGGGCCAGTTGAGCGATGAGCGATAATGCGCAGACCGCAGCACCTGAAGGTGGCAAGAGGCGCGGCCGGTTTGGCCCGCGTGGCCGTCAGGTCACAGCGCAAGCGCGCCACGACATTCGGCTTTTGCTTGGCGATGCATCGCGGTCGCGCGATCTGCTGATCGAGCATTTGCATCTTGTTCAGGATCAGTTCGGCGCGATTTCGGCGGCGCATCTCGCGGCGCTTGCCGAGGAGATGCACCTGCCGATGGCGGAAGTCTATGAGGTTGCGACCTTTTATGCGCATTTCGATGTGCTGCGCGAGGCGGAGGCGCCGCCACCGCCCGTCACTGTGCGGGTATGTGAAAGTCTGAGTTGCTGTCTTGCCGGGGCGGATGCGCTGCACGACCGGCTTGCCGAGGAAGCCTGGCCCGATGTGCGGGTGCTGCGCGCGCCCTGCATGGGACATTGCAATTTCGCGCCTGCCGTCAAAGTCGGGCAACGCTTCGTCGATCACGCCGATTTTGAACAGATTCAGGAGCTTGTGGCCAAAAAGCGGACACATCCGGTACTGCCGCGCTTCCAGACGTTCGAGGCTTATGAGGCGGAGGGCGGCTATCACATGCTGCGCGAATGCCGCGCCGGCGAAGTCTCGGCCGCGCAGCTGATCGCCGATCTGCACGCATCGGGGTTGCGCGGGCTCGGCGGTGCCGGGTTTCCGACAGCACGGAAATGGGAGTTTGTGCGTGCGGAACCCGGGCCGCGCTATGTGGTGATGAATGCGGATGAGGGGGAGCCTGGGACATTCAAGGACAGGCTGTTTCTCGAGACGACGCCGCATCGGGTACTCGAAGGGTTGCTGCTCGCGGCCTGGGCTGTCGAGGCGGCCGCCGCCTATATCTATCTGCGTGATGAATATCCGGCGGCGCGCAATATATTGATGCGCGAGATTGCCTGGCTGGAGCATGAGGGGCTTGTGCCGGCGGGCTATATCCACCTGCGGCGCGGTGCGGGTGCTTATATTTGCGGTGAGGAATCGGCGATGCTCGAAAGTATCGAGGGCAAGCGCGGGCTGCCGCGTCACCGACCGCCCTTTGCCGCGCAGGTCGGTCTGTTCGGACGGCCCACCCTTATCCAGAATGTGGAAACGCTGTATTGGCTGCCGGAGATTTTCGCGCAAGAACCCGAAGTCTTCGCGCAAAAGGGAGTGAACGGTTATCAGGGGCTGCGTGCCTTTTCGGTGTCGGGGCGGGTGGCTGAACCCGGTGTCAAGATCGCGCCTAACGGCATCACGCTCAATGAACTGATCGCGCAACATTGTGGTGGTATGGCGGCGGGGCACCGGCTGAAGGCATTTTTGCCGGGCGGCCCCTCGGGCGGCATCCTGCCTGCGGCGAAAGCCGATACCCCGCTCGGTTTCGGGGCGTTCGATGCGGAAGGCTGCTTTGTCGGTTCGGGTGCTGTCATCGTGTTATCGGATCGCGACGATTTACGGATTGTCGCGCGCAATCTCTTGCATTTCTTCGCCGAGGAAAGCTGCGGGCAGTGCACCCCCTGCCGCGTCGGAACCGAAAAGTTGCTCGCTCTCACCGCAGCGCCGGAATGGGATGCGGGGTTGATGCGCGAGATTGCGACGGCGATGGCGGATGCGTCGATTTGCGGGCTGGGGCAAGCGGCGGCAAATCCGCTTTCCTGCCTGATGCGCTTTTTTCCGGAAGCGGCGCCAACCGGGGAGGGGGCATGATGAGCGAACGGATCCGTTTTTTCCTGGACGGGGAGGCGGTCGAGGCCGCGCGCGGTGAAACCATCTGGCAGGTCGCAAAACGTCAGGGAACCGAGATACCGCATCTTTGCCATAGTCAGGAACCGGGATATCGCGCCGATGGCAACTGCCGCGCCTGCATGGTCGAGATCGACGGGGAGCGCGTATTGGCCGCCTCCTGTGTTCGCAAGCCGTCCGAAGGGATGCAGGTCCGCACAGCGACCGCCCGGGCGCGAAGCGCGCGGGCCATGGTGCTTGAAATGCTGGCCGCCGATCAACCGCCGCGCGCGCGGGCCCATGACCGAACGTCACGCTTCTGGGACTGGGCGGATCGCACAGGCGTCACGCAAAGCCGCATGCCGGCCCGGCCCGCTCCCGCGCCCGATCAATCGCATCCCGCGATGTCTGTGCATCTTGATGCCTGCATCCATTGCAATTTATGCGTCCGCGCCTGCCGTGAGGTACAGGTGAATGATGTGATTGGCATGGCCGGACGCGGGGCGGCAGCCAAGATCGTCTTTGATTTTGACGATCCGATGGGGGAAAGCAGCTGCGTTGCCTGCGGGGAATGTGTGCAGGCGTGTCCGACCGGCGCGCTGATGCCGGCCAATCTGCTGGATGAGGCGGGCAGGGGGGACCGGGCTGCGGATCGTGTGGTGGCAAGTGTTTGTCCCTATTGCGGTGTCGGTTGCCAGATCAATTATCATATCCGCGATGGCGAAATCGCTTTTGTCGATGGTCGGGACGGCCCGTCGAACGAGAACAGGTTATGCGTCAAGGGGCGGTTTGGTTTCGATTATGTCAGCCACCCGCACCGGCTGACCCGGCCGCTGATCCGGCGCGAGGATGCGCCAAAGGTCGTTGACGCGGTCATTGATCCCGCGAACCCGTTGACACATTTCCGGGTTGCAAGTTGGGACGAGGCACTTGAGCGCGCGGCAGCCGGGCTCGGGCGACTGCGCGAAGGTGAGGGTGATCGTGCGCTGGCCGGTTTCGGTTCGGCGAAATGTTCCAATGAGGAAGCCTATCTCTTCCAGAAACTCGTTCGCACAGGCTTTGGCAATAACAATGTCGATCACTGCACAAGGCTTTGCCATGCCTCCTCGGTCGCGGCGTTGCTTGAAACGATCGGGACCGGCGCTGTGACCGCTCCCTTCAATGATGCGGACAAGGCCGATGTCATCATCGTGATCGGCGCGAACCCGACCGAAAACCACCCCGTTGCCGCAACCTATTTCAAGCAGGCGGCCAAGCGTGGGGCGGAGCTTATCGTCATGGATCCGCGCGGTCAGGCGCTGCGCAAGCAGGCGACCCATATGCTGCAATTCCGCCCGGGCAGCGATGTATCGCTGCTCAGCGCGATCATGCATGTGATCGTTGAGGAAGAGCTTTACGACACGCAGTTCATTCAGGCCCGCACCGAAGGGTTTGAGCGGATGAAGCAACATCTGGCCGCTTTCAGCCCGGAGGCGATGGCAGAAATCTGTGGCATTGCACCCGATATTATCCGCGCAGTGGCGCGCAGCTATGCCCGGGCGCGCACGGCCATGATCTTCTGGGGGATGGGCGTCACCCAGCATGTGCACGGGACCGATAATGCCCGTTGCCTGATTTCGCTTGCCCTGATGTGCGGGCAGGTCGGGCGGCCTGGAACCGGTCTGCATCCGCTGCGCGGGCAAAATAACGTCCAGGGCGCGTCCGATGCGGGGCTCATTCCGATGATGTTCCCTGATTACGGGCTTGTCGACAGTGCGGAAAAGCGCGCGAAATTCGAAACCCTGTGGGGACAGCCGCTCGATCCCGAACCAGGTCTGACGGTTGTCGAAATCACTGAAGCGATCCACAAGGATGTTGTTCGCGGCATGTATATCATGGGTGAAAACCCCGCCATGTCAGATCCCAATGCGGGCCATGCGCGGGCCGCGCTTGCCAAGCTCGAACATCTGGTGGTGCAGGACATTTTTCTGACCGAAACCGCGATCTATGCCGATGTGATCCTGCCCGCTACCGCCTGGCCTGAAAAGGACGGCACCGTGACCAACACCAACCGGCAGGTGCAGATGGGGCGCAAGGCGCTTGATGCGCCCGGGGAGGCGCGGCCCGACTGGTGGATTACGCAGCAAATTGCGCGGCGGCTTGGCCTTGACTGGGACTATGACGGCCCGGCAGACATCCATGCGGAAATGATGCGCGCGATGCCGTCGCTCAATAATATCGGCTGGGAGCGGTTGCAGGCCGAAAGTGCCGTGACCTATCCATGCGATGCGCCAGATGTGCCGGGGCATGAAGTTATTCTCGACGAGAAATTTCCCACCGCGAGCGGGCGTGGCAAATTCGTGCCAGTGGCGATTGTGCCGCCCGATGAACAGCCCGATCACGACTATCCGATGGTGCTGACAACCGGGCGGGTGCTCGAACATTGGCATACCGGTGCGATTACAAGACGCGCAAGCATGCTTGACACGCTGGAGCCGGAAGCGGTCGCCTGCCTGCATCCGGCGGATTTGCAGCGGATCGGCATCGTGCCGGGCGACAAGATCGAGGTTGTGACCCGGCGCGGCCGGATCGAAATCGCTGCCCGCATCGATCCTGCCGTGCCTGAAGGGGCATTGTTCATACCCTTCTGCTATCGTGAGGCTGCGGCCAATCTTCTGACGAACCCCGCGCTTGACCCTTATGGCAAGATTCCGGAAGTGAAATATTGCGCGGCACGGGTCAGCCCGGTGGCGTAGCGCGGAACAGGCGCTCGGGCATGCGGGGTGCAGGTGAACGGCCATTCTGCTTGCCTTGCTAAACGCCATTGACAGTTGCCTGCTTGCCGATAATAATCCCGCGCTTCCCAAATTCGCTTTCGGACAGTTGCAATCCCGCCGCTGTCCTTATTTATTCGGGGGGCAGTTATGATCACGCCGGTACTTCCGAACTATGGACGGTTCGACCTTGCTTTCGAGCGGGGCGAGGGCCCCTATCTGTTCACGACCGGCGGCGAGCGATATCTTGATTTCGGTGGTGGTATTGCGGTCAATGCGCTCGGGCATGCGCATCCACATCTTGTCGAGACATTGAAGGCGCAGGCCGACAAGCTCTGGCATGTCTCCAATCTCTATCATATTCCGGCGCAGGAGCGGCTGGCCGAGCGGCTTGTGGCGGCAAGCTTTGCTGACACGGTTTTCTTCTGCAACAGCGGTGCTGAAGCAGTGGAATGCGCGATCAAGATGGCGCGCATCTATCACCATGCCAATGGTCAGCCTGAACGCTACCGGCTGATCACGGTCACCGGGGCGTTTCACGGGCGGACGCTTGCAACCATCGCCGCAGGCGGGCAGGAAAAGCATCTGACCGGTTTTGGCCCTGTGGTTGACGGGTTCGACCATGTTCCGTTCGACGACATTGATGCGATGAAGGCGGCAATCGGGCCGGAAACCGCCGGTATTCTGATCGAACCGCTGCTTGGGGAAGGTGGCATTCTGCCTAACCGGCCGGATTATCTGCGGCAGCTCCGCGCTTTATGCGATGCGGAAGGTATCCTGCTTGTCATGGATGAGGTGCAGACAGGAATCGGCCGTACAGGCAAGTTGTTTGCGCATGAATGGGCGGGCATTACCCCCGACATCATGGCAGTGGCAAAAGCGATTGGTGGCGGTTTCCCGCTGGGTGCTTGCCTTGCGACCGAGCAAGCGGCCAAAGGCATGACCGCCGGAACACATGGCTCGACATTCGGCGGCAATCCGCTTGCCGCGGCGGTTGGGAATGCGGTTCTTGATATCGTTCTGGAAGACGGGTTTTTAGAGGCGGTGCAGCAACGGGCCATTGTTTTCCGGCAGAAGCTGGCGCGGATCGCAGATGATCATCCGGAGGTTATCGAAGCTATTCGCGGCGAGGGATTGATGCTGGGGCTGAAATGCCGGGTCCCTAATACCGAGCTTGTCGCGGCGCTGATGGCGCAGAAACTGCTCGCTGTCGGGGCTGGCGATAATGTGGTGCGGTTCTTGCCGCCGTTGAATATTGAGGATGCCCAGATTGACGAGGCGATTGAACTGCTTGATGCGGCATGCCATGCGCTGAAAGACGCGCCGGACCGGGCGGGAGGGGCGTAATGGCCGGGGTATCGAAACAGGATTTTCTTGATCTGCATGTGATTGCAGCCGAAGCCCTGCGTAAAATCGTTGATGAAGGGCACCGGCTGAAGGCCGCGCGGCGCGGTCTTGGCCAGGCAGCACCCGATCCCGATGCGCGGCAGCAGGACAAGCTGCTTGCCATGATCTTTGAAAAGCCCTCAACCCGGACGCGGGTATCGTTTGATGCCGGTATGCGACAACTGGGGGGGCAGACGCTCAATCTTGGCGGCGGCGAGATGCAGCTCGGGCGTGGTGAAACCATTGCCGATACGGCACGGGTATTGTCGCGTTATGTCGATGCGATCATGATCCGCACCAGCGGGCATGACAAGCTGCTTGAACTTGCCGAATATGCAGAAGTACCGGTGATTAACGGGCTGACGAATTTCAGCCATCCCTGTCAGCTTATCGCCGATCTGATGACATTTGAAGAACATCGCGGGCCGATTGCCGGCCGCAGCGTCGCCTGGTGCGGGGATGGGAATAATGTCGCAACAAGCTGGATCCATGCGGCGGTGCAATTTGGATTCGAGCTGCGTCTTGCCTGTCCTGACGAATTTGCGCCCGATCCGGCGGTGTTGCGCTGGGCCGCGGATCAGCGGGGCAAGGTGCATGTAACTGCCGATGCGCAAGCCGCGGTTGAGGGAACCCATTGCGTCGTGACCGATACCTGGGTGTCGATGGGCGACAAAGATGCCGAGCGGCGGCACAAATTACTTGCCCCTTATCAGGTGAATGAGAAACTGATGGATCTGGCGGCGGTCGATGCGGTTTTCATGCACTGCCTGCCTGCCCATCGCGGGGAAGAGGTAACAGTCGGTGTGATCGATGGTCCGCAATCGGTGATTTTCGACGAGGCGGAAAACCGTCTGCATGCGCAGAAAAGCATTCTGAACTGGTGTCTGGGATAGGACGCGAGCTGTGCCAGCGACAGTGACAGATATTGCGATACTGGATGACGACAGGATTGTGCCTTTCGCTGTCGAGGGCGCTGATGTGCGCGGTCGGGTCGTCCGGCTTGGCCCGCTGGTCAATGATGTATTGCGCCGGCATGATTATCCGCAACCGGTTTCTGCGCTTCTGGGTGAGGCGCTGGCGCTGACCGCACTGCTTGGAAGTGCGCTGAAATTCGACGGAATTTTCAGTCTGCAGACGAAAAGCGACGGGCCTGTTTCCGCCCTGATTGCCGATTATGTTTCGCATGCCAAATCGGGTAGCGGCACATTGCGCGGCTATGCGATCTATGACAAGGACAGGGATTTCGGCAATGCCGATCTGTCGTTTCGCGGCTTAATCGGTGCAGGCCATTTTGCCATGACGATCGATCAGGGCAAGCAGATGGAGCGTTACCAGGGTATTGTCGCGCTGGAAGGCGACAGCCTGGCTGCTTGCGCGCAGGCCTATTTTCAGACATCCGAACAAATCCCGACAGCCATTCATCTTGCGGTCAGTCAGCTTTTTGAGCGGCCGCAAGGCAGGGATGCGCCAACTGCGACCGGTGGTGCCTGGCGCGCGGGTGGTATGCTTATCCAATATCTGCCCAAAAGCAGGCTGAATTTGCCGCCCGATGCGGAATTTGATGAGCCCGAAGACTGGCGGCGTAGCCGGATGCTGATGGAGACCGCAACCGATCTGGAGCTGACCGATCCCGCGATTGCGTCCGAAACGCTGTTGTACCAACTGTTTCACGAAGATGGCGTGCGGGTCTTTGAACCGCAGGCGCTGAAGTTCGGCTGCCGGTGCAGCCGCTTGCGTCTTGAGAATGTATTGCGGCAATATTCGCGTGAAACCCTGTCGGAACTTGTTGAGGATGGCAAAATCTCAGCGAATTGTGAGTTCTGTAATGCCGATTACCATTTTGACATGGAAGAGCTTGTTACCGGTTAGACGCGCGCGCGGCTCCCATATTGGCGCATGGCTGCGGCAGGTTATGATTTGCCTGCCGCTCACTGTCTTGGTGGTGCCGGTTGCCGGCTGTCAGCCGACTTTGCCGCCGCAGGGCAATCGCCTGCCAACTGTTACTTTCGCCCACAAGGCGCCGATACGGATCACCGCCGAGGCGGTTCAGAAAACCGTCGCATTGCCTGGCGAGCTGCCGCCGGGCGATGTAAGTGGACAATTTTCGCCCAATTTGCGCGATGCCTTCAATATCTGGGTCGATAGTCGATTTGTTGCCGACGGAACGCCGGGCGTCTTTGAAGTGCAGCTGGTTGAGGCGCAGCTGACGCGGCAGGTGATTGCAGATAACAAAGACGGCGGTCTTTCGGGGCTGTTCAAGGATGAGCAGCATTGGAAATATACCGGGAAAATGCAGGTTCGTATTGTCCGGCGCCTGCCGGGGCAGGTCGCGCCGCACAGCTTCGTCGAGGCCGCGGCGGAAGGTTTTTTCACCACGTCGCAGAATATCACGCTGAATATGCTGGCACTGGAGAAATTTCGTCTGGTGGAAAGTCTGATCACGCAAATCGACGAACAGGCGGAAGAAAGTTTGCATCAATATATGGGGGATATCGTAAACTAGGATAAATTCGGTTGGATTGGGAGGTGAGGCAAATGGACTATCAGACAATCAAAGTAGAAAAAAACACCCCGGCTATTGGCGCGACGATCAGCAATGTCGATTTGTCCGCGCCACTCAGCAATAAACAGTTTGATGAGATCCATGATGCATTGCTGCGTCATTCGGTGATCTTCTTTCACGACCAAAACCTGACTCCCGATCAGCATAAGGATTTTTCGCGCCGCTTCGGTCCGTTGCAGTCGCATGCCTATATTCCGCATCTTGAGGGCCATGAAGAGATTGTGGTGCTGGAAAATGATGAAAAGCGACCGCCCAATATCAATGCCTGGCATACCGATGTCACCTTTCAGAAAAACACGCCGATGGGGTGCGTTCTCTATGCGCGCGAAATGCCGCAATCAGGCGGCGATACCATGTGGGCTTCCATGTATGCCGCTTATGAGGCCTTGTCTGACAAGATGCAGTCATTCCTGAGCGGGCTGACCGCATTGCATTCGTCGGGTCATATATTCGGGCGGGGCGGCGGCTACAGCCAGAGCCGGGGGGCCGACCAGGCAGCAGAGAATATGCCCGAAGCCGTACATCCCGTGTTGCGGTCCCATCCCGAGACCGGTCGTATCGGTTTGTTCGTGAATTCGGTATTCACGGTGAAGATCAACGATATGAAAACAGCCGAAAGTGATGCGCTGCTGCAATTCCTGTTCGAGCATATGAAGACGCCGGAGTTTCAGGTGCGGTTCCGCTGGGCACGAAATTCCATCGCCTTCTGGGACAATCGCTGCACGCAGCATTATGCACTGGCCGATTACTGGCCGGAACGGCGGCTCATGCACCGGGTCAGCATCGATGGCGATGCGCCCTTTTTCAAACCCGAAAAATCAGCCTTGAACTGATCGCACCCCGAGCGAAGCTAGACAAGGTCCGGGTGGCGGACGCGCATCTTGATTGGCCCTTCCGCCCGGCCATGCACAAGTTGCGCGAGATAGGGGTTATCCGCTGTTTCAATATCGGCTGTGGCACCGATCCAGATGATCTGCCCCTCATGCAGCATGGCGGTCTGGTCGTAATCCCGGCGCATCGCATCCATGTCGCTTGTCACCGACAGAATCGTTGCGCCAGTTTCATCCGCGAGCCTGCCGATCAACTGATTGATCACCCGCGTCAGAATGGGGTCAAGCCCCGCTGTCGGATCATCGAGCAGCAGGATATCAGGTTCTTCCATGATGGCGCGGGCCAGTGCCACACGCTTTTGCATGCCGCCTGACAGATCGGAAGGAAGCAGGTCTGCGGTTTCCGGCTTCATGCCGACCTGGCGCAGTTTTTCGATCGCCAGTTCACGGGCGACACGGCGTTTGACATGCCCGCGATTGAGCGGCTTGAAAGTGATATTTTCCCAAACAGTCTGGCTGTCAAACAGGGCCGAGCGTTGAAACAGCACGCCGAATTTATCGAGCATTTCTTCGCGTTCGGAAGCGGACAGGCGCGAAACCTCCTTACCGTCGATCGCGATACTGCCCGCATCGATCTTGTGAAGCCCGACGATACATTTCAGTAAAACAGTCTTGCCCGACGCGGCACTGCCAATCAGTGCCATATGCTGACCCCGATAGACATCGAGCGTCACATCCTCCAGCACCCGATTGCCGCCAAAACGTTTGGCAACGCCTTGCAGGCGTATCGTTGGCTGTTCAGTCTCGTGCACGACAGTTCGGGTCCGTTATCATTATATCAATAGCCCAAAAAACGCTGACATGCTTAACAGTCCTGCCGCTGAAGCTGAAGTCATATTTTGTGCAGCCGTAAACCGGCGCGTCCGTGCCACAGGGTGTGGCGATCAGCTAGCCTTGGCAAGTTTGCGGTTGATCGCGCCGGCTGCCTCAAGCGCGTCGATCTCGGCCGGTTCAAGGCCGGCTTCGCTTAGAATTGCGTCGGTATGTTCGCCGAGCAGCGGCGCGTGCAGCATCTCGGGCTCCTCGCCCAGTTTTGCGGTGCCTGGAATATTGGCCAGCGGAATTTTGCCGATACCGGGATAGTCATGCCAGTAGATGGCTTCCATCTCCTCGGTTTGGGGATGCGCCATGAAATCCTCATAGCTGTTGATGCGCTCGTGCAGCATGCGCAGTTCGCGCAATTTCGCGCACAGATCATCGGCCTTGAAGTTGGCGACCGCCTTCCGGATCGGTTCATCGATCAATTGCCGGTTCTGATAGCGCAAGAGACCAGTGGTGAGCCTTTCGTCATCGGCGATGTCACCGATGCCAAGCATTTCCATAAACGGTTTGAATTCCCTGTCGAACAGAACACCGCACACGACATAGCCATCGGCGGTTTCAAAGGTGGCGACCGGATAGGCCGGCGGCTGGCTGCGCTCGCCTTCAAGGACCTGTACCGCGAGATTGATATTCTGGAAAGCGGTTGCCGATTGCAGCAGGCTGTTATCGATATAGCGGCCTGCCGTCTCGGACTGGCGGGCCCAAAGCGCTGCCTGCAAGGCCTGCACATTGTAAAGCGCGGCGGATAAGTCCATCAGAACGACGTTTGAACGATGCGGCAGGCCGTCAAACCCCTTATTGCCACCCATGAAGCCCGAAAAAGCCTGCATAATGCCGTCGGTACCCGGGCGTTCGGCAAATGGTCCCCGCTGCCCGAAACCCGAAACGGAAAGATAGATGATGCGCGGATTGATCGCTTTGACCGCGTCATAGCCAAAACCCAGCCGTTCGGTGACGCCCGGGCGGAAACTTTCGATAAAGATATCGGCGTCGCGCAGCAGGGTGCGCACCACATCGGGGCCTTTCGGGTTTTTCAGATCGACACAGATGCTGCGCTTGCCCAGATTGGCAAGCAGCGTATGCACGGTCTGCCCGCCGGCATAGGTTTTCCCGACCCCGCGCCCCCAATCGCCGCGTTCAGGTTCGATCTTGATGACGTCGGCGCCAAGCCGGGCAAGGATGGCGGCCGCATAAGGCCCCGCAATCGCCTGGCTCATATCAATGACCCGAATTCCCTTATAAGGCTTGGCGTAACTCATCGCGCGTTCCTCCCTCGTTCTTATTCTGTTGCTGCCTCCTTGCGGTGTGCGGCATTTGCCTGCTGGCTGTATTATATTTTCGCGTTTGCTTCAGCCGCACCGCCAGGGGCTGCAATCAGCCCGCCGATTGTAAATTTGCCGGTGCTGTCTCGGGCAGGCCAAGCAGGGTCGCGGCATTGCCGCGCATCACCTTGCGCACTTGCTCGTAATTCAGCCCGTTGAGCCCTTCAGCAAATTCGCTTGGTTCCGCCAGCCCTTCCGGGTGCGGCCAGTCGGACCCGCCAAGTACCCGCTCAGGGCCAAGCGCGGCGATAAGATCGGTCAGGTTATCCTCGGGGAAGGGGACCACACTGACATGCTGTCTGAAGATTTCGCGCGGCCGGTCATGGATCGGGCCGAAGGTAAAGTCGCGCGGTTCGACAAGCCTGACTGTTGCGTCCATCTTCTTTAAAAGCGGCGCGACCCAGGCCGAACCGTTTTCAATCGAGACGACCTGTAATTTGCGGAAACGACCAAACAGGTTATGCATGACAAGCGCTGCCATCGTGTCGACGATTGGCCGCTCGGCAAAGCTGATCACCCGCTGGAATGCGGACATGCGGTGATGCTGCGGGCGTGCCCTTTCACCCCAGACCGTCGAATACAGCTCCTCAAATCCTGCGTCCCCAAGATGGAAGGCCACGGGGATGCCTGCTTCCTCGCAGCGTGCCCAGAACGGATCGAAATGCGGATCGGCCGGGGAACGGCCCATGACCGGGGTCGGGGTCAGATGCACGATCTTCGCCCCTTCCTTGATCACGCGCTCAAGTTCGGCCACTGCAAGATCGATATCCACAAGCGACAGCATGGCGCAGCTCAGGATCGCATCCTGATAGTCCCAGCCCCAATCCTCGGCCACCCATTTGTTGAAGGCGGTCAGATTGGCGAAAACGGTTTCCGGGCCATCATCACGCAATGCCATCTCGACCCCGACCGCAAGGCTTGGCAGCATGATGGTTGCCTGCACATTCTGTGCGCGCAACCGCTTCATCCGCACGTCACGATCCATGGATTCAGGAAAATCGTAACAGGAAACCGTCTTGCCGCTGGTCAGCCCGCCACCGCCTGTCGGATTCTGGAAAAAAGCCTTGAGCGAGCCAGGCTCGCCCGCATGTTCGCCGGGCGGTGCGCTGAAGAAACCGATGCGCTCCCCCTTGAAATGCACCTGGGCGAATTTGCTTTGTCCGCGGACCACGGTAATTGCCCGGTCGCGGAATGCAGGGGCAATATGTCGGGTGAAACAGTCATCTGGTTCGTAATAATGCTGATCGCAGTCGATCAGCGGATAGTCGATCATCTCGACAGCGGGGTATGACATGCGTTTAATCCATGATCAGAGATTGCTTTGCGACAGGATAAGCACAAGTAGCCACCCAGGCAATGCAAAGCAGCAAGGTGGATGATTTCCTGTCTGCATTGTCCTTTAGTAAACAGGCGTTTGTGCTATCAGTAGGTTCCTTGCGGGGCTGAGTCGGGATTTTCTTCTGAAGGGGGGTGCGGGCCTGCCTATGCCGGATATTTCGCAGACGATCTTGCGTATTGTGCTGGTCAGCGGGGCAGCGCTTGCAATCGGTCTTGTCGCGGCTTTTGGCGCGGTTTTCTTTGTCGACATTATCACTTATCTGAATCACTTTCTGTTGCCGGAAGTTTGGATGAGCGACGGTCGGATCGACTGGCTGACAGTTCTGCTGATCATCTCTGTTCCTGTTTCGGGCGGCCTTGTCGCGGGTCAATTGCGGCGGCTGGTCGATGGTGGACGCGCACACGGCCCTGCCGAAGTGATCGAACTGGCGCAGCTGGGCAAGGGCGACATACCGTTGCGTAACGGCGTCTTTACCGCTTTGTCCAACCTTGTCTGGTTGGGGGCAGGTGCATCGGCTGGGCAATATGGCGCGCTTGTGCATCTTGGGGCCACCATCGGCGGCGCGCTTGGCCGGGTAGACAAATGGCTGCGAGAAGACTTTCGCCTGCCTGGCCCGGTGGCGCTTGGCTGTGGTGTCGCGGCGGCAATCGCGACCGCTTTCAGTGCGCCCATCGCCGGGGTGGTTTTTGCCCATGAGGTGGTGTTGCGGCATTATTCGTTGCGCGCTTTCGCGCCGGTGACGATTGCCGCGACCGTTGGCTATCTGGTTTCTTTCTGGCTGTTTGGGCGGCCGCCTTTATTTGCTGTCGCTGTCGAAGCGGGCGCACATCCGCTTGCCTATAGCGGATTTGTCGCGATTGGGTTGTTGGGGGGGATTGTGTCACTCCTTTATATGCGGGCCTTGCTGCAAGCGGGAAAGCTTGCCGACAAAACGCCGCTGCCTGATTCTCTCAAACCGGGCATTGCGGGGCTTGTGCTTGGCCTGATTGCGCTTGGGGTGCCACAGGTCACCGGGCTTGGCGTCGAGGCGATGCAATCTGTCATCGGTTCGGCGGATTTTCCGTTGGCTGAATTGTTGTTGATCCTGATCGCAAAGCTCTTGGCAACCGCGGTTTGTGTCGGCTATGCCCGGATCGGAGGCGCGTTTGCGCCAGCTCTCTTTATCGGCACTTTTTTCGGCGCCATCATCGGAGGTATCGCAACAAGCGCGCTTGGCGGCGATCTGGCAGAGCCTGCCTTTTATGCGATTTGTGGCATGGCAGCGGTGACAAGTCCTGTTGTCGGCGCACCGCTCACGACGATCCTGATCGTGTTCGAGCTGACGCGGAACTATGAATTGACGACGGCGGTGATGGTCAGTGTCGTGCTGGCCAATCTTGTGGCCGGGCGGTTTTTCGGGCGTTCCTTCTTCGATGTACAGCTATTGCAGCGCGGGATCGATCTGTCACAGGGGCGCGAAAAAGTTCTGCTGCAGCAGCATATGCTGCGCGAATATCTGCAATCCGATTTTGTTGCCGTCGCACCCGATATGACGATTGCGCAGGCACGCCAGATCATGGGCGCGCGCAATGTCGGCGAAGCATATGTGATCGCGCCGGACAACCGTTTTCTGGGCGTCCTGCAATCGAGCCATCTGCTGGCGCTCAGTGACCGGGCCGATGCCATGGAAGAGACGGTGTCAGCGCATCTTGCGCCGCCGCAACTTGTGTTTTCCCTGCAGACAACCATCTGGGACGCTATGGAAGGAATGGCCGACTTTGTTGGCGAAACAATTCCCGTGCTGAGTGATGATGACGATGAGCAACTTGCCGGCATTGTTACAGAGGCGATGATCATTCATGCGTCGGTGGAAATTTCACGCCGCTTGCGGCAGGAAGAAAACGCAACCGGATAAGCAGCATCCGGACGGCGCATTACGGTCAGCAGTCGGGCTTGTCGGCCGTTGCCGCGCTCAGCTATCCTTGTTCGGGCGTGGCAGTGGCACAGGCGCGTATGCCTTCGCCTGTTTGCCGCGGGCCAGATCTTCCTCAAGCCGAAAATACTTGTCGCTGCTACCTAGCTGCAGGCGATAGAAGGGCAGGGATTCAAGCACGCGCTGTACATAGTTGCGTGTTTCCCCGAACGGAATGAGTTCCAGCCAGTCAATGATATCGGTATCTGCGGCCAGTGGGTCGCCATATCTGGTCCGCCATTCTGCAACCCTGTGCCGACCGGCGTTATAGGCTGCCAGCGCCAGAATGTAGGATCCGTCAAATTGCGCGACATGCTCGCTCAACAGGCTGCTGCCGAGCAATGCGTTATAGGCAGGATCCTGAATAAGCCATTGCGGCTTGTAGGAAATGTCCAGCTTGCGTGCGACCTGCCGTGCCGTTCCGGGCATGAGCTGCATCAAACCGCGCGCGCCGGCGGAGCTGATCGCGCCACTGTCGAATGCGCTTTCCTGCCGTGTCACCGCGAATATCAGCGCCGGCTCGATTTCCGACAATTGCCCGATTTCCTCGGGCAGCGAAATCACAGGATAGCTTTGCGCAAGCAGGAAGATGCCGTCGCGGCCAGCGCGCTTGGCGGCCCAAAGCGACAGATCGGGGCGACCGATGCGGGTCGCGAAACGGGTTGCCGCCAGATAGTCTTCGGCTGTTGTCAGCTCCCGGACCAAAGCAGCGAAATATTGTCTGACGGTGGCATCTTCTTTCGCTTCTTCCATTAACTCGGTTGCCTGCGCAAGCGGGCCCGAAAACCGGATATCAACTGCGTTATGTCCTGTTATGGCGGCCTGTGTTGCAGCGATATCGGGGGTGCTGCGTAGTTTGGCGGCTGCGAGCTGTCCGTAGAAGGTCATGGGATGCCGCTTGGCGAGATGGTACCATCGCGCAGCCGCCGCCCAGTCGCCTAGAGCTTCGGCTGCGCGTGCAGACCAATAGGCGCCGCGCGCCAGGCTGATGGGATAAGTAACCGCCTCATACATTGTTACGAAATGGCGCTGTGCGGAACCAGGATCATCAAGGAAGCGCAATGCGATCCAGCCGGCTAAGAACTCCGCCTCGGCCAGCAATCCGCGGTTGTTTTCAGCCGAGAAATTATGGTGTGCGGACAAGTTATATGCGGTTTGATAATCCTTTACTCCAAGTGCGGTGCGTACGAGGATATGACGTTCGCGCCACCAGCGATCCTGAATTGCCGCCTCAATGTCGGTTGCTGTGTAATGGTCGCGGATCAGATCAAGTGCGGCTTCGGTCCGCCCATGTTGCCGCCGCCACCGGACCCGGTCATACACAAGGCCCGGGTCGGAACTGAGTTCAGCAGGCACGCGCGCGACGGCATAATCCACACCCGGTTTGCGGTGGTGCAGCGCCAGCCGCGCCTGGGCAAGCAACCGGTGCTGCTTGCTGACAAAGGGATACATGCGTTCGACGGCGGCTGCTTGTCCGCGCCACAACAAGCCGTTGACGCGTGCCGCGTGATCCTCGCTTGTCAGCAGGCTCGCGTAATTTTCCAGAATCAGCCGTTCGGTTTTGTGTGAAAAGCCGCCCTTGCGCCAGGTATCGCGTATGATCGCCGGCAGCGTGGTGCCCTCGTTTGCTTGGGTGGCGGTGATGGCGGCAAGCAGCCGGGCTTCGGCCGTGATTGGCGGGTTCGTGCTGAACCAGTCGCGGCGAACCGATAGCGGAGTTTCTTCCGTTAGCTGAGCTTCGGCCTTTCGGGTCAGAATATCTTCCTGCGGCCAGCCAGGATAATGCGTGAGAAAGTGTTTCAGCGTTTCGAATGTGGGTGTGCTGTAGGGCGATATAAGGGTCTTGTGCAGAATAATCTGTTCAATCAGCGGTGCAGTTGCGCCTGCCGCTATTCGTTGCGCGACCTGCCACTCTTTCTGGTTGACCGCGTAAAGTGCCCGGTCAAGGCGTGCGAAATCTTCCGCTGAGACGATATTTGAGCGCAAAATTGCAGGCTTTGGGCTGGGTGACGGCATCGCGGCATGTGCCGTCATGCTGGCCAAACTGCAAATCAGGCCAACGATAACCAGTTTAACCCAATTTCCCGACCACATCGTTCCCACCCGTATGATGCGCAACCTCAACATGGAAATTAACCATAAACCACATTGATATATCGTCCAACGCCAGCATCATGCGAATAGGTGAACAATATATGACTGAATGTCATGCTTGCCTCGGATCGGCGGTAGCGCTATTTTCCAGCCCCTTCAAGCCCCACAGTTTAAAAAGCGTGCAAAATGTCGGCGACAGAGCAGAAATTCCGGGGATCTTTCACGGCGCTTATCACACCGTTCCGCGACGGGAAGGTGGATGAGCAGGCGTTTCAGTCATTTGTCGAATGGCAGATTGGCCAGGGCACCCACGGGCTTGTGCCTTGCGGGACAACCGGCGAGTCCCCGACGCTCAGCCATGATGAGCATAAACGGGTCGTCGAGCTTTGCATTGAAGCAGCAGCGGGGCGGGTTCCGGTGATGGCCGGAACGGGCTCGAATTCAACGGCTGAGGCGATTGATTTCACAGTGCATGCCAAGCAGGCTGGCGCCGATGCGGCACTGGTCGTTACCCCCTATTACAACAAGCCCACCCAACAAGGTCTGTATCTGCACTTCAAGGCGCTTGCTGAGGCAGTTGATCTGCCGATTTTCATTTACAATATCCCGGGCCGCAGCGTGATCGATATGAAGATCGACACAATGACACGGCTGGCGGAACTGCCCAACATCATCGGCGTGAAAGATGCAACCGCCGATCTGGCAAGAACCAGCCTGCAGCGCGCGGCCATGGGCCCCGACTTTATCCAGCTGTCAGGTGAAGACGGTACGGCGCTCGCTCATACGGCGCATGGCGGGCATGGCTGCATTTCGGTGACCGCCAATGTTGCGCCCCGGCAATGCGCGGAATTTCAGAACGCGCTGCTGGCAGGCGATTTCAAGCAGGCACTGGCCTGGCAGGACAAGTTGATGCCCTTGCATGATGCCCTGTTCGTGGAAACAAGCCCCGGGCCCGTGAAATATGCAGCCAGTTTGTTGGGGCTTTGCCGCAATGAGCTTCGCTTGCCCTTGTCGACCGTTCTGCCGGATACAGAGCAAAGGCTGGCCGATGCAATGCGAGGGCTTGGGCTGAGCGATGGCGGGTAAGAACCGGGGCAAGAAGGCCAAGGGCGATGCCACTGGGCGGCTTCTCGCGGAAAATCGAAAAGCGCGATACAATTACCAGATTGAGGAAACGGTGGAAGCCGGGATCGCACTCACCGGGTCTGAGGTGAAATCCCTGCGCGAGGGACGCGCCAATATCGCCGAATCCTATGCCTCGGAAGAGGGCAACGAGATCTGGCTGATCAATGCCTATATACCCCCCTACAGCCATGCCGGGCGCTATAACAATCATGAACCGCGCCGCAAGCGTAAATTATTGCTGCATCGCCGGCAGATCGGCAAACTTGCCGGATTGCGCCAGAAAGAAGGTATGACGCTGATACCGTTGCGGCTGTATTTTAACGATCGCGGTATGGCCAAGCTGGCGTTGGGATTGGCGCGCGGCAAGAAAATGCACGATAAGCGGGAAACCGAGAAGAAGCGCGATTGGGACCGGCAAAAGGCCCGTTTGTTGCGGGATCGCGGTTAATTCACATCAAAGGCTTGTTATTCTTTGCGAAGTGTGCGGTAAATTGGACATCATCGCATTTGCGTGAGCATGGTTTGACGTATGGCTTGGTCTGCCTATCTTCGGTTGATGAGGATAAATATGCGCAGGGCCTGTTGTCATGACGGGGCAGTAGTAAGTAAGGGAGCGCAGCATGTCGCAAACATCGGTAAAGGTCGCAACCCACGACCCGGTCTGGACGACAATCCGGTCGGCGGCTGAAGAGCTGGCAAAAACCGAGCCGGTGCTGTCGAGCCTGCTTTATGCGACGGTCCTCAACCAGCATCGTTTGGAAGATTCGCTTGCCTATCATCTGTCGCAGCGGCTCGGCACGCTCGAGGTGCCGGCATTGCTGGTGCAGCAGGTGTTTGAGGCCGCTTATGACGCTGATCCCGAGATCGCGGCGGCTGCGCGCTGCGATATTGTGGCGGTTTATGACCGCGATCCGGCCTGCAGTTCCTATCTTGAGCCGCTCCTCTATTTCAAAGGCTTTCATGCCCTGCAGGGCTACCGCATCGCGCACTGGCTGATCGGCCAGGGGCGCCGGGGGCTTGCGCTTTATCTGCAGGACCGGATTTCGGAAGTTTTCGGTGTTGATATCAACCCGTTGGCGAAGGTCGGCCGTGGCATTATGATCGATCATGGTACCGGTGTCGTGATTGGCGAAACCGCAGTTGTGGAAGACGGGGTGTCGCTGCTTCAGGGGGTAACCCTTGGCGGGACCGGAAAGGAAACCGGCGACCGGCATCCAAAAATCCGCAAAGGCAGCCTGATCGGCGCGAATGCGACCATTCTGGGCAATATCGAAGTTGGCGAATGCGCCCGTATCGGCGCGGGCAGCGTGGTGCTTGCCGATGTGCCCGCCCACTGCACGGCAGCGGGTGTTCCGGCACAAATCGTCGGTTGCGCGGGATCCGATGAACCGGGCCGCGACATGAAGCAGCAATTCACCGAAAAATCGCAGGATCCATCGGACCAGGCGTGAGCCGCCGCCCAGGCCCAGGCAGCCCTATTGCGCCTAGTGCTGCGCAAATACCGCATATCCGTTTGTTGTGAACAGATAGCTCGCAAACGGTTCTTTTTCAGCCCCCATCTCCATCCCCGGGGAGCCGATCGGCATGTCGGGCACCGCAAGGCCCAGCGCCTGTGGCGCGAGCGTCAGGAGTAATTCGATATCGCGCGCCGGTACATGCCCCTCGATCGTATAGTCGCCGACGATGGCTGTATGGCAGGACTGCAAAGCCGTGGGCACACCACGCGCCGATTTGATCGTTTGCAGATCGTCACGATCCTCAAGAACAGTTTGAAACCCGTGGTCGCGCAGATGTGCGGCCCATTTAACGCAGCAGCCGCAGCTGGGTGATTTATAGATCGTCACGGCAGGCAGATGCTGTGCCGCCAAAGCCGGTAACGCTGCGATTGCGATGCTGGCTGTGCCCGCGCCTGCAAGCCCGAACAAGAAATGGCGGCGTGATGGCATAAACAATCGCATATTTGCCGC
>CALAQW010000149.1 GCA_937888955.1 uncultured Alphaproteobacteria bacterium
GAGGGCGCATGGATGCAAATGTTCCCGAGAACCTCTTTGTCGTAGCCAGTCGCAATTAAGCGATGCGTGTTTGTTCGAAGCCTTGAGACAAGAAGAGTTTTCCCCGCCTTCGACCAAACGGCGGTAGCGTCTTTGAGCTTTCTTCCCGGAAGGGCTTTTGTTCGTGCAATCAGAGTAGCGTTTGGCTCTTGAGTAATTGTCCGCACTTCGTCGGCGTCATGATTCCAGAACCCAGCGTGCGGAGACCAAGTGGCAGCGGTCTTATCCACATCGAAAGCATCCGTTATGTCTCGAACATCATAGCCAAGTGTACCAAGCTCATCGAGGCGACAAAGCTTGATTTTTGTCCCCTTCGACGCACCAGCCAATTAATGCGCATTTTTCCGGACGCCTCAGCCGATCTCGCCGAGGGCGGGGAAGGTTTCGAGCAGGAAATAGCTGAATGACTGGAGCTGGCCGCTGAAGATCGCGAGCCCTGTCAGGATCAGCAGGCTGCCGGTCGCGATCTCGACCTTGTGCATATGCTGGCGGAAACGGCGCATAAACGCCATGAAGCCGCGTATCCCGAAGGCGGCAATCAGAAACGGGATGCCGAGGCCAAGCGAATAGGCCGCAAGCAGCGACATACCATAACCAAGCGTTTCCTCGCTTGCCGCCACTGCAAGCACCGCGCCTAAAATCGGGCCGATACAGGGTGTCCAGCCAAAGGCAAAGGCAAGCCCCACAATATAGGCACCGACAAGGCCACGCCCGCGCACATGCGGTGTGAAACGTGCCTCCCGGTCGAGCAGACGGAGCCGGAACAGTCCGGTATAGTGCAGACCGAAAATAACGATCACGATCCCGGCAATCTGCGCCAGCAAATCGATATGCGCCAACAGCAACCGGTTAATGGCAGATGCGGATGCCCCAAGCAGCACGAACACCGTGGTGAACCCCGCGACAAACGCCATCGCTCCCCACATGACCCGGCGCAACAATTCAGGATTTGTGACATCGCCTTCGGTAAGCTTGTCAAGCGAGGTGCCTGCGACAAAGCAAAGATAGGCTGGCACAAGCGGCAACACGCAAGGCGACAGGAAGCTGACCAACCCGCCAAGCGCCGCCCCCATATAGGAAATATCGATGCCTGTCATAATGCCCTATCTACCTGAATGCGGATGCACTTCAAGCCCGTGCATGACAATTTTACGCGAGCCCCGCTGATCGCCCGCCCATCATGCCGGCCGGGCGAGGATGCAAACAGCGCTTATTCTTCCCGGAAAATCGCATTGGCAAGCCAGCCCGCACTCAATGCGATCAGCACCGCCGCGATCCCGTACAATAGCGGCCAATCATAGGCAAAACCGTAAATCCGCCGCTCAAGTCCCGCTTTATAGACAAAAAGTGGCGAAAATTGCGCCGCAACGATCTGCCCGCCGCGCAGCAGATAGACCTCAACCTTGTAATTGCCGACGGGCACCGTGGCCGGCAAGCTGACGGTCCAGCGGAACAACCGCTCGCCAAGAAAATTAATCGCGCTTTCTTCCTGCAGATAAAGTGCTTCGCGCTGGCGGTTGCGGATCAGCGCAGCCTGAAACGGCGCCGCCGCAAGATCGTCAAGCTGACGTTCTTTGGCCTGATGCACTGGCGTATCCTGTTTCCGCTCATCTGCGGGCGCGCGCGCAAAATCGAGATAGTCCAGTCCGAGCTGATGCCGCGACAGCAGGTTCGCATTCGCCATCTCACGCAGGGGGGATGTCGTCGCCACCGCATAAAATCCCGGCACATTGCGAAACGTCACCGATTCCTGGTTCACCCAGATGCCCGCAATACGCCCCTTCTGCCAAACCGCCACCGGTTCGACCGGCCCGCGCACCACAATCGCCACATCATATTTCTCAAAGGGCGACATGGAAGGATCGTCAATTTCGCCAACCGCGCCGAACACCAGAATATTATCGCCGGTAAAACTCGATGTGATCGAGACAAGATGCTCCGACAGGCTGGTCACAAGCCCTTGCGCCTGTACCGGCAGGCTGACAAGCGAAAGCGTAAATGCAATCAGCAGCAGCCGCGATCCGTGATATCGCCGCATCACCCCCCTGCCCCCCCGATCACAAACAGATCATCGGGCGTTACCACAAGCCCGTAAGCAAGCCGCACGCAGACAAGCAGGACAAGCAGCGCCAGCAAGCCGCGCAACTGCTCGCCCCGCAGACGCCCGCTCATCCGCGCGCCGAACTGTGCCCCGATCACCGCACTGGCCAAAAGGATCAGCGCCAGCACCACATCGACAGTCTGGTTCGTCACAGAATGCAGGACCGTCGTCAGCGCGGTCACAAAGGTAATCTGGAACAGCGAGGTGCCGATCACCACATTGGTCGGCATGCCGAGCAGATAGATCATCGCGGGCACCATGATAAACCCACCGCCAACCCCCATGATGGCGGCCAGGAAACCGACGACCATCCCGATCGCCAGTACCGGGATGGCACTGATATACAGCCGTGATCTACGGAACCGCATCTTGAACGGCAGACCATGCATCCAGAGATGCCGATGCAGCTTTCTGCGGCCGACATCGGCTTGCGCGGACTGCCGCATGGCATTGACGCTTTCAACCAGCATCAGCGCACCGACGGTTCCCAGAAACAGAACATAGGCGAGCGAAATTGCAAGATCGATCTGCCCGAGCCCACGCAGGAAGCTGAAAACGGTCACCCCGATCGTCGAGCCCATGGCGCCGCCAGCCAGCAGCACAAGCCCCATCTTGAAATCAACAGCCCGCTTCCAGTGCGCAAGCACCCCCGAGAACGAGGCGGCAACGATCTGATTGGCCTCGGTGCCCACCGCAACCGCCGGCGGCACCCCGGCAAAGATCAGTAGCGGCGTCATCAGGAAGCCGCCCCCGACACCGAACATGCCAGACAGAAAACCGACGGCCGCTCCCATCCCCAGCAGCAGAAAAATATTCACCGAAAGTTCGGCAACCGGCAGGTAAATTTGCATATTGAGGCAGATCCAACCGCAACCGCACGCATTGCGCCCAAGGGTAAGTCAATATCGCAAGGGCTTTATGGAATGCAAGGGCCGCACTATTCTGTGCATCCCCGATCCGCCCCCGCCTGCATGAATGGAGATGGCAATGACACGCTACACCGCGCCGCTGACCGAATTTCGCTTTCTGTTCCACGAGGTGCTGGGGCTTGAGCGTTACGGCAACCTGAAAAGCTTCGCCGAAACAACGCCTGAGCTGTTCGACGCGGTGCTGGGGGAGGCTGCGAAATTATGCGAGGAGGTGCTGCACCCGCTTAACATCCCAGGCGACCGGCAGGGCTGCACACTTCATGAGGATGGCAGCGTCACGACGCCCGAGGGTTTCAAGGATGCGTACCGCGCCTATGTCGAAGGGGGCTGGCCCGCACTGGCCTGCGATCCAGAGTTCGGCGGGCAAGGCATGCCCGTCACCCTGTCGCTTGCGCTGAATGAAATCGTTTCTTCGGCGAATATGGCATTCGGCATGTATCCCGGGCTGACCCATGGGGCCTATGAAGCGCTGCATCAGCACGGTACGGATGCACAGAAGCAGACCTATCTGCCCAAGCTGACCTCGGGTGAATGGACGGGCACCATGAACCTGACCGAACCGCATTGCGGAACCGATCTTGGCCTGATGCGCAGCAAGGCGGTCGAACAGGCCGATGGCAGCTATAAAATCAGTGGACAGAAGATTTTTATTTCCGCTGGCGAGCATGATCTGACGGAAAATATCATTCATCTGGTTCTGGCGCGGATCGAGGGGGCGCCGGAGGGGATCAAGGGCATTTCGCTTTTCATCGTGCCGAAATTCCTGGTCGGTGAAGACGGCACACCGGGCGCGCGCAATGCGGTAAGCTGCGGCGCGCTTGAGGAAAAAATGGGCATCCATGGCAATGCGACCTGCGTGCTGAACTATGATGATGCGACGGGCTATCTGATCGGCGAACCGCATAAGGGCATGCGCGCCATGTTCACGATGATGAATGAGGCACGGCTCGGCGTGGGGCTGCAGGGGCTCGCGCAATCCCAGATTGCTTATGAAAATGCCGCCGATTATGCGCGCGAGCGGCAACAGGGCCGTGCCCTTTCCGGCCCCGCCGCACCCGATGCGCCGGCGGACCCCATCATCGTGCATCCCGATGTGCGGCGCATGCTGATGGATCAGCGCGCCTTCAATGAGGGCGCGCGGGCCTTTTATTTATGGGTCGGACTGCAGGCCGATATTCTGCGCGGCGATGACGATGCCGGCACGCGCCAGAAGGCGGATGATTTTCTGGCGCTGCTGACGCCGGTGGTGAAAGCCTATCTCACAGATCGCGGTTTCCGGCATTGCGTCGAGGCGCAGCAGGTCTATGGCGGCCATGGCTATATCGCCGAGCATGGCATGGAACAGTTCGTCCGCGATGCACGGATTGCCATGATTTATGAAGGCGCGAACGGGATTCAGGCGCTTGATCTTGTCGGGCGCAAGCTGCCTGCCGATGGCGGGCGGGCGATATTCGCCTTTTTCGGCGAGATCGACACGCTGATCGCAAGCCATGCCGATAAGGATGCGATGCAGGAATTCTGCACCCCCCTGAAACAGGCGCGCGACCGGCTTGAACAGGCAACCATGTGGTTTCTGGAGAACGGCGCAAAGAACCCCGATCATCTGGCAGCGGGATCGACCGACTATCTGCATCTGGTCGGCCTGACAGCGCTTGCCTGGATGTGGACCCAGATGGCCGATGCCGCGCAGCAAGCGCTTGCCAACGCGGAGGCGGCAAGCGAGGCGCCCGCCTTTTACGAAGCCAAGCTTGTGACCGCACGCTACTTCATGCAGCGTGTGCTGCCAGACAGCGCCGGCCATCTTGCCAAACTCACAAGCGGCGCGGATTCGATGATGGCCTTGCCGACGGAAGCGTTCTAAAACAACCCCCAACAACGCGCCGCACTGGCGCTGACATCAGATAAGCCGAACAAGGCTGATAAAGGGAAAGACAGATGCAAGCCGTAAAACGCCCCTGGATGGATGAAGAGCTCGAGATATTTCAGGACTCGGTCGGTAAATTCTTTGAAAAAGAAGCCGTACCCCACACCGAACGCTGGATCGAACAGGGCCAGATCGATCGCGACTTCTGGAACAAGGCGGGCGAGGCCGGTCTGCTGTGCATCACCATTCCGCAGGAATATGGCGGGGTCGGCGGCGATTTCCGGCATGAGGCAATCCTCGTCGAGCAACAGAATTTCCACCGGGTTGCCGGCTGGGGCAACGGCGTTCACAGCGGCATTTGCGCCCCTTACATTCTTGCCTACGGCACCGAGGAGCAGAAAAAGAACTGGCTGCCCAAGCTCGCCACCGGCGAGATGGTTGCCGCCATCGCAATGACAGAGCCGGGCACCGGATCGGATCTGCAGGCGGTGCGCACCACCGCAAAGCGTGACGGCGACAGCTATGTCATCAATGGCCAGAAGACCTTTATCACCAACGGTCAGCAGGCCGATCTGATCATCGTGATCTGCAAAACCGGCGATGTATCGGGCGGCGCGAAGAGTGTATCGCTCGTCGTTGTGGAAACAGACAAGGCGGATGGTTTCCGGCGTGGCCGCAATCTCGACAAGATCGGCCAGCATGCGCAGGACACCTCGGAACTGTTTTTCGACGATGTGCGCGTGCCGGCGGAAAATCTGCTTGGCGGGGAAGAAGGGCGCGGCTTTTTCCAGCTGATGCAGCAATTGCCGCGCGAACGGCTGATCATCGCGGTGGGTGCGGTTGCCGCCATGGAATCCGCGCTTGCGGTCACCGCCGAATATGTCAAGGAACGCAAGGCCTTCGGCAACCGGTTGCTGGATTTCCAGAACACCCAGTTCGTGCTTGCCGAATGCAAGGCGGAAGCCGTGGTCGCGCGCACCTTTGTCGATGCCTATGTCGAAAAGCTGATGCGCGGGGAACTGACCGCCGACGAGGGCGCGGTGGCCAAACTCTGGACGACCGAAACCCAGTGCCGCATCGTCGATAAATGCCTGCAATTTTTCGGCGGTTATGGTTACATGACGGAGTATCCGATCGCCCGCATGTATGCGGATGCGCGGGTGCAGCGCATTTACGGCGGCACCAGCGAAATTATGAAGCTGATTATCTCACGCACGCTTTAGGCGGCGCGGCAAAGACAGCGTAAGGGAGCAAACCAATGACCGACTGCTATATTTACGACGCGGTGCGGACCCCGCGTGGCAAGGGCAAGGCAAGCGGCAGCCTGCATGAGGTAACCGCGCTCGAACTTGCGACGCAGGTGCTCGAAAATCTGCGTGAGCGCAACAATCTCGATACCTCCGCCATCGACGATGTGGTGCTGGGCTGCGTCGACCCGGTGAAGGAACAGGGCTCCGACATTGCCCGCCTTGCTGTACTCAATGCCGATTACGCCGAAAGCGTCGCCGGCGTGCAGGTAAACCGCTTCTGCGCCTCCGGGCTTGAGGCGGTGAATATGGCCGCGGGTCAGGTGATGTCCGGTCAGGCGGATATGACCATTGGCGGCGGTGTGGAATCGATGGGCCGTGTCGGCATGGGCGCAAGCGGCGGTTCCTGGTCGACCGATCCGTCGATCGCGCTGAAATCCTATTTCGCGCCGCAGGGGATCGGGGCTGACCTCATCGCCACGCGCGACGGGTTCAGCCGCACGGATGTGGATTCCTATGCACTCGAAAGCCAACGCCGCGCAAAGCAGGCCTGGGATAGTGGCTATTTCAGCAAATCCGTTATTCCGGTGAAGGATATTAACGGTCTCACCATCCTTGATCATGATGAGCATATGCGTCCCGACGCGACGATGCAGTCGATGGCTGCGCTCGACCCCTCTTTCGCGATGATGGGGGAGATGGCCGGTTTCGATGCGGTCGCGATGCAGCGTTACCCGGATGTGGAAGAAATGAACCATGTACACCATGCGGGCAATAGCAGCGGCATCGTCGATGGCGCGGCCGGCGTTCTGCTTGGCACGCGTGAGGCTGGGAATGCCATGGGGCTGAAGCCGCGCGCCCGGATCAGAGCCTTCGGCTCGATCGGGACCGAACCCTGCATCATGCTGACCGGACCCGCGGTGGTAACCGAAAAGGTGCTGAAGCGTGCCGGCATGACCGTCGCCGACATCGACCTGTTCGAGCTGAACGAGGCCTTCGCCTCGGTCGTCTTGCGGATGATGGATCAGCTCAACATCGATCATTCGATCATGAATGTGAATGGCGGCGCCATTGCCATGGGCCATCCGCTCGGCGCGACGGGTGCCATGATCCTTGGTACCGTGCTCGACGAGCTTGAACGGCGCGATCTCAATACCGCGCTGATCACCCTGTGCGTCGGCGCGGGCATGGGAACGGCCACGATCATCGAACGGGTCTGAGCTTTGCCCCGGATCGACATCGACCGGATTCCGGTGGATACGGGTACGAACTATCCGGCCGAATTTCGGCATGTCACGCAAGGCCGGGCGCGTAAGGCGCTCGGCGATGCGGCGGGACTGACGCAGTTCGGGGTGCGGCTGACACGGCTTGCACCCGGGGCGGCGTCGGCCCTGCGCCACTGGCATATTTCGGAAGATGAATTCATCTACATTCTGGAAGGCACCCCGACATTGATCACCGATGCGGGGGAAGAACAGCTCAATCCGGGCGACGCGGCGGGTTTTCCCGCCGGTGATGAAGACGGCCATCAGCTAGTCAACAACAGCGATGCCGAGGTCGTCTATCTCGAAATCGGCACCCGCGCCGCGCAGGATTATGTCAACTATAGCGATGTCGACATGCAGGTTCTGCGCGCGCCGGGACGCAGCTTCTTTCTCACCAAAACCGGCGTTCCGTACCGGAAATAACATGACGCGGCGCAAGGCCGCGAATTGCGGGGACTGACACATGCAACAAATGACATTTGAAATAGACGGGGACGGGATCGCCACGGTGAGCTGGGATATGCCCGGCCGGTCGATGAACGTGCTCTCATCGGACTCGCTTGCCGAGTTCAAGCAGGCAATCGAGCGCATCGCGAGCGATGATGCGGTCAAGGGCGCGGTTATTACCAGCGGCAAGGACAGCTTCCTTGCCGGTGCGGATCTGATGATGGTCGAACAGACCGCCAAGGGGCCAAAGGCAGGACAAACGCGCGAAGAGCGGGCACAGGAACTGCTCGATGGGGAGCTGATCGGCTTTAACAAGATGCTGCGTGTGCTTGAGACCTGCGGCAAGCCGGTGGCTGCCGCAATCAACGGCACGGCACTTGGCGGCGGGCTCGAGATCTGCCTTGCTTGCCATTATCGGGTTGCAGCGGATAATCCCAGGGCGCAGATCGGCCTGCCCGAAGCCAATGTCGGGCTGCTGCCCGGCGGCGGCGGCACCCAGCGGCTGCCGCGCCTGATCGGCATTCCCCAGGCTATGCCCCTGTTGTTGCAGGGGACAAGCCTGTCACCCGACAAGGCGGCAAAGATGGGCATTATCCATAAGGTCGTGCCCGCCGGCGATCTGATTGCCGAGGCCAAGCGCTGGATCAGGGAAGACGCCGATCCGGTGCAGCCCTGGGACAAGAAGGGCTACAAGATTCCGGGCGGTGGCCCGTATGACGGGGGCCCGGCGGCCGAAATGTTCACACCCGCCATCGCCACCCTGCGCAAGACAACCTATGGCAATTATCCCGCGCAGGAAGCGATCCTGTCCTGCCTTTATGAAGGTGCCCAGGTGCCCATCGATGCGGGGCTCAGGATCGAAATCCGCTACCTCATCCAGCTTTTGATGAACCCGGCATCGGGCAATATGGTGCGGTCGCTGTTTATTTCGAGCGGCGAACTGGCGAAAGGCGCACGCCGTCCCTCAGACGAACCGGCATCCGAGGTTCGCAAGGTCGGCATACTCGGCGCGGGGATGATGGGTTCGGGGATCGCCTATGTGTCCGCCCAGGCCGGGATGGAGGTCGTGCTGCTCGATACCGATCAGGCAAATGCTGAAAAGGGCAAGGCCTATTCCGACAAATTGCTGTCGAAAGCGGTCGAAAAGGGGCGGATGGATGCGGCCGCGAAAGAAGCATTCCTTGCACGGATCACGCCGACGACCGATTTTGCCGCGCTTGCGGGGGCCGATCTCATCATCGAGGCGGTGTTCGAGGATCGCGCGGTAAAGGCCGATGTGACCGCCAAGGCGGAAGCGGTTATCCCCGCCACATCGATTTTCGGTTCCAACACCTCGACCCTGCCGATTACCGGGCTTGCCGAACGTTCGGCACGGCCGGAAAGTTTCATCGGCATCCATTTCTTCTCGCCCGTCGACCGGATGGAACTTGTCGAAATCATCATGGGCGAAAAAACCTCGGACAAGGCGCTGGCGGTGGCGATCGACTATGTGCGCAAGATCAAGAAGACGCCGATCGTCGTCAATGACAGCCGCGGCTTTTATACCAGCCGCGTGTTCGGCACCTATGTCAGCGAAGGCATCGCCATGTTGAGCGAAGGGGTGAAGCCCGCGCTCATTGAAAATGCCGGGCGGATGAGCGGCATGCCCGTTGCCCCGCTTGCGCTTAATGACGAGGTAAGCCTCGAACTTGGCTACCATATCCGTGAACAGACGAAAAAGGATCTGGGCGCCGCCTACAAACCGTCCCCCGCCGACGATCTGATGGAAGAGATGGTCAAGAAGCAAGGGCGGCTTGGCAAGAAAAACCGCAAGGGCTTTTACGACTATCCCGAAGGCGGCAAGAAAAAGCTGTGGCCGGGGCTTGCCGATATTATCCCGCAGGCCGCAGCGCAGCCCGATGTGGAAGAGTTGAAGAAACGCTTCCTTTATATCCAGGCGCTCGAAACCGCGCGCTGTTTTGAGGAAAATGTCCTGACCGATGTGCGCGACGCCGATGTGGGCGCGATCAAGGGTTGGGGCTTTGCTCCCTTCACCGGCGGCCCGCTATCGCTGATCGATACGGTCGGCGTGGCGGAATTCGTCGCTGAATGCGACCGGATGGCGCAGGCTTACGGGGAACGCTTCACCCCCAATCAGCTATTGCGCGACATGGCGGCGAAGGGCGACAGCTTCTATGGCCGCTTCGCCCCGCAGAAGCAGGCCGCCTAGCCGCATATTTTGCGATGAAAAATTCGGGGCCGCTGTCCTTGGTGACGGCGGCCCCTTTCTTGTTTCGCGTCAGGCTTCAGCAAATCTCACAGCTTCAGCGGCCGCGCCACTGATAGTCCTCACCCCGCAGCCAGGCGCGCATGGCCGCAACCGCATCTTCTGACTGCATGGTGCGATTAAAGGCGCGCTGTTCGAAACTCAACCCTTCCTCAAGCGGCAGATAGGCGCCATGGTTGATCGCCTGTTTGGCGGCCGATATTGCGATGGGGGCACGGCTTGCAAGGGTTTCGGCGAATTCCGCGACCCGCTGCCTGAATTCGGCGTCAGGATAAAGCCGGTGAATAAGGCCAAGATCAAACGCTTCCTGCGGGGTCAGCATGGTGCCATGCAGGATGAGGTCAAGCGCCTTCGCCGTGCCCAGCATATGGGCAAAGCGCTGCGTGCCGCCAGCGCCAGGAATGATTCCGACCGTTGTTTCAGGCAGCCCATAGCTATAGGGGCCGTCCGCCATCAGACGAAAATCGCAAGCAAGCGACACCTCGCACCCGCCGCCGGCCGCATTACCGTTCAGCGCGGCAATCGTAATGGCCGGCATATGTTCAAGCCGCAGGCACAAGCGGTGCACCGCATGCAACTCCCCCTGCCCGCGGGTCATATGTTCGGGCAAGCCGTGATGGGTTTCCGCCGTATCGGCAAGTTCCGCCACATCATAATGGGCAATAAAAACACCTTCCGCCGCGCCGGTCAGCACCAGCACCCGTATATTGGGATCCGCTTCCACCTCATTCAACAGTCTGTGCAGCTCCTGCACCTCCGCCGCAGTCAATGTATGCGAGGGCGGATTGGCCATGCCGCAGGTCAGCACATGGCCCGTGCGCTCTACTGTCAGATGCTGATAACTCATATGCGATTCCCTTATTTTGTCTTGTTGGCGGGACATCCGATTATGCGCGACAAGCGCACAGATGAGCAATCACGCATAAATTGTATCGGGCAGCAAAAAGGGCGGGCAGCTTTACCCTGCCCGCCCCCATATTCGGCTCAAAAAGCCCGTTCAGGCTGCCATCTGGGCACTGATCGGCTTCATCTCGAGCGCCTTGAGCGCGGGCATGACCTCTTTGGCGAACAGCCGCATGCTTGCCTCCGCCTCCTCGATCGGCATCGCACCATATTTGAAGACGAAGACAAGCTCGTCAGTGCCGAACAATTCCGCCAGTTCGGTGGCACGCGCGATGACCTGCTCGGGCGTCCCCCAGGGATGGGAACCATAAAAGCCATTGAGGAAGGGCGATGCATCCTCGGACAATCCTTTCTGCATTGCGCCGTAGGATTCATATCCTTTGATGCTGCCCAGATGGCTGCCGCGCAATTCATAATGGCGCAGCGCGGAATCGGCATATTCGACCATATATTGCTGCGCGGCCTTTTGCGCCGCCGCCTCGCTTTCGGCGACATAGGTCCACAGCGCAAGCTTGGTATGGCAGGGCGGATGACCCGCCTCAGCGCGCAGGCCGGCAAATTTCCGCGCCGTCGTCAGCGCGACATCCAGGCTTGTCGTCGGGATTACCAGTGGCTTGACATCATGCTTGGCGATAATGCCGACACTTTCATCGGTGCCGCCCGCGCCCCACAGATTGCCGCTGAGATCCCGGCCGGGTTGCGGCCTGAGACGCAGCCCCTCGATCTGGTAATGCGCCCCGTCAAAATCGCACCGCCCGGTCGCCAGCAATTGCTTGAGCACCTGCAGGGATTCGTCAAAGCGCATGCGCGCTTCCGCCTGGTCGATACCGAGCCCGCCAAATTCGCGCCGCCCAAGACCGCGGCCGACACCGCAGATGATCTCCCGCTCCGGTCCCAGAAACGCGTCGAGCATGCTGACATCTTCGGCAAGTTGGACAGGATTATGCCAGGGCAGCACATTGACCATGGTGCCAAGATCGACATTCTTTGTGATGGCGGAAATATAGGTCAGATACTGCATGGGATTTGTGACCATCGTATAGGGCGTAAAATGATGTTCGATGGTCCAGACCGAATCAAAGCCGACCTCATCGGCAATCCGCGCAAGATTAAGCTCTTCATAGAAAATCTCGCGATCCGGTTTGGCAGGAGTTTGGGATACGCTTTCACCCCGTTCCTCCGCCTCATACCGATCCCAATCCGTATAGTTCTGATTGAATATGGTGACACCTACACGCATGGTTCATCACTCCCTTTTTCGCCTCTGATCGCGTCATACAGACAGACGCGACAGATCCGAGGCGTGTTGCTTGTTCTCCGCGTTGCCGGGCCCCGATGCGCGCCCGTCATGTCGTTTGGGGATATTGCCTCATATCGGATTGGCGAAAGCAAGTGCCCGGGCAATGCATGCGACGAATCGTAGCGTGGGGCGCGAGTTCAGCACATGCGCGTCGCAACCCGACCCGCATGTGATTACGGGCAAACAGAACGGTCTCACTCCACCGCTTGGGCGGGCGACGTCACCATGTCTTCACGCAACCGATAACCCAGAAACAGCAGCGCCCCCACCCCATAGCAAAGCAGCGGATAAAGGCCGTACAAGCTGCGCAAGGCGAGTTTCACGCTGTCTGTCTGCGGCTGATTGGGGATGAAGTCCACCCATTGCAGCACAAGGCCCGTCAGCAGAAAAGTCACCCCGAAGGCCAGCTTGATCATAAAGGTCATCGCTGCGAAATAGGCGCCTTCCTTCCGCTCACCGGTTCGGGCAGCGTCAAAATCAACCGTATCGCTCAACAGAGAGGGACCGATCGCGCCGCCATTGCCATTCGCGGCACCGGCCAGGGCGGCAAGCAGCATCAACAGCGGCACGCGCCCTTCATCGGCAAAAAACATACCGCCAAAGCTCAGCCCCGCAAGGATCATCGACAACAGCCATACAGGCTTTTTACCGAAGCGTCCGGCAAGCCGCACCCAAAGCGGTACCGTCACAACGGCGGGGATCATAAAGCTCAGGATAAAGAGCGGCGCCAAATCCGCGCGCCCCACGACATATTCAGACACATAGAGTGTCAGCACACTGATGATGGCCAGTCCCATATTGTCGATGAATATGATGATTAGAAGCAACCTTGCATGACTGTTGCGCCACACATCGCGATAGGCTGCAAGGGCACGCTGCCTGCCTGGATCCGACTGTACTGCATGAAAGTTCCGCAAATACCAGCTGGAGAGCACAACAAGTGAGGTAACAGCCAAACCGCTGACGATTGCAACCAAAGCGGCCCCGCGCCGCGTCGCGCCATCCCCTTCACCCGGTGCGAGAAGCAGCCATGCCATTGCCGCGAGTGCCAGGATCGACCCGATATTCCACGACAGATGCCGCGCCCCGTAAACACGGTTGCGCGGATGTCCGGGCGGCGTCAAATCCGCACCCAGCGAGAGATGCGGAACGATAAAAACAGTCATGGCCGTGAAATAAGCGAATACGGCCACCCCCATCCATACCGACAGCTGTACCCCCGTCAGCCCGTCAGGCGGTGCAAAAACCATCAGGAATGACAGACCAATCAACGGGGCCGCCGCGTAAAGCCAGGGCCGCCTGCGGCCTGCGCGGCTGTTCGTCCGGTCCGAGAGATAGCCGACGATCGGATCGGACACCGCATCCCAAATCCGCGATGCCCCCAATATCGCCCCCATCACCGCCGGGGCGATCAGCAGAACATCCGTCGCGAACTTCATCAGGAACAGCGACATGAACAGGAACATATAGCCGACCCCCACAGCGGGCAGGCCATAAAAAAACAAAAGCCCGCGGGGAACAGATTGCTCCGTCGCGGGCTTTGTTTGATGTGTGGCCATCGGGGTGGGGCTTGCCGTTACGACAAAATGCCTGCACCCAATTCAGGCACAGGCACTAACTGATGCCGGGAATGACCGATACATGCATGGAATGCTCGCCATTCTCGCGATTGGCAGCCTCCAATGCACGGCCTGTATCCTGTACATCGAACTTATGGGTGCACAGCTTTTCAAGCGGCAGTTTCCCCGATTCGATAAGCCGCAAGGCGATTGGCACCGATTCCGTGCTGCGGCCCCAGACGCCTTTGAAGGTCAGCTCCTTCATGAACATCTTGTCCGACAGGAAGTTGGTGAGCGGCTTGAAATGCTTGAAGCCCGCCTGCACGATCGTGCCGCGCACTTTCGCCAGATCAAGCGCCATCGCAAGCGGTTCGGATGCCCCTGGCGTCACATCGATCACGCAATCGGCCATCCGCCCGCCGGTCAGCTCGCGCACTATCTCGACCACATTTTCCTTGTCGGATTCAAGCGCATGGGTCGCCCCGAATTGCAGCCCCAGATCAAGCCGTTCGCGATCGTTGCTGAGGCCGACAAGCACAATATTGCGCGCACCGGCTTCACGCGCCGCAATGCAGCAACCAATGCCGTGCTGGCCCGGCCCGATAATCACCACCGTGCTGCCAATGCCCGCACCAGCCACCTGCTGCACCCAGTAAATCCCGTTGGAGATCGGGATGAACAGGGTCACGAGTTCGGCTGGCACTTTGGGGTCAGCCTTATAGATCACAGCATTGGGGTCGAGATAGATCGCATCCGCATAGCCGCCCCACAGGGTCGGCGAGACATCGGTCGACATGGAGCCATAGCGCCGCTTGATGCACATCTTGTGCAGCCCGCCATAGCAAAGATCGCAATGGCCGCAGGGAATATGTTCCTCGACGATGATGCGGTCGCCTTCGCGCAGATTCCACTTTTCGGCTGCCTCATTGCCGATCCTGTCGACCCGGCCGACGATTTCATGGCCAAGAATGATCGGCATCCGCCCCATTCCGCCCTGAATTTCGCCGGTGTAATAGGGGATATCGCTGCCGCAAACACCGGTTGCCTCGACCTTCAGGATGCCGTCATCGGCCCCGGTCTCAGGTACCGCGATCTCCTCGATTTCAATCCGCCGCGGTTCGACAAGAACCGCCGCGCGCGCCCGTTCCACCATTCCCATTCCTCCCGTTTATCGGGCCGGCTTTCCCGGCCCGTCTTTTTGCCATCAGAGCAGGAAGGTCACATTATCCTGCGCTTCGTCGATGCTGACCAGATTGATCTTTTTATATTTGATCCGGAACGATCCGTTCTCGGGAACAAGCTTATATTGACTGCGCCCCGAATGCATCCGCTGCTCATGCTTGCGGATTTCGGTTACAGTGAAATTGGCAAATACGCCGATTTCCTCATCGCCCTCGGCCCCGTCAATTTCAATGTTGGAAACGATGCGCCGCATACGCGATTTGGGCTGCTGCGCGAAGGCCTTGCCTTCATCCAGCCGCAACGCATGGCTTCTCAGCACATTCTGATCCGCATACAGCATCGAAACATGCTTTGTCGGATCGTAATCCTCCTCATTGCATGGAATCCAGTAAAGGCATTCATCCGCATACAGCTCGATCCACTCAAGGTAACGGTTTTCATCCATCAGCCGCGCTTCCTTGTACAGGAAGTTTTCGACCTTATCGCGCAGGGAACTCATGTATTGATCTCCTCCTGCATCACGGATTTCCAATGCCGCCACTGCCCGCGCTGCGATGTTTCATCTGTACACTGACCAACACGAACACCGTCTTCATCGACTGTTTCGCGATGCAGTCCACGCTGGAATATCAACCAGGGATCAAGCGTACAGCGCAGCCCTTCGGTCACGCGGTTGAACATCTCGACATCATCGTGAATGCCGCCGCCATGCGGGCTGTAGAAGGCCTCATACTGGCGGATGCGCATGGTGTTGATCTCATCGGGCGCGCCTTTCAACAGCGAGGGGCGCAAGAATACCTCGGTCCGGTCGGGACTGATCGGCCGGATTGTCCGCACCTGCTGACCCAGCACGCAGAGATTGGGGAAGATATTCATATGCGTGCCACCGACCGTCAGCACATCCTCGGCACGTTCCTTGCCGTGCGCCTCCACCAGATCATCGTAATATTTCTTGCCCCAGCTCGTCTGCTTCATCATATCGAGCCGCGCCTTGACCGCGGGATCGGCGCGATTATAGGCACGCGTATCGATATTGGTGTGCCCCATCCCCAGATCGCGAACCTCGCTGAGCGAATCTCCCTTGAAGATACCGGGTTTGCTGCCGGTGATCCGCTCGATGCTGGAGAAGAAGGATTGATGGGTGAAGTTCGGATGATAACCGTCAATGGTATTTTCCATCTGCAGCTTCCAGTTGCCATCATAGGCAAGCTTCGTCGCGCCGCATTGCACGAGAATTTCACCCTCCGGCGACAGATCGCAGAAATAGTCGAGCTGTTCGCGCGCCGGCCCGCTGATATGCTCAAGCAGGCTCAAGCCGGTTTCCGACATGCTGGCGAAGACGAAACCGCGATATTCGTCAACCCGGGGCGGACGACGCAGATTCAGGCGCGATTTATCGAAATTATCGCCATAGGCATCCGCATAAGGCACCGCCGCCAGCTCCCCGTCATTGCGGAAGAACCAGCCATGATATTCGCAGCGGAAGCCATTGGCATTGCCCCAGTCTTCCTGACAGATCGACGCCGCGCGGTGGGTGCAGCGATTGAACAGCACATGATATTTGCCTGCCTTGTCGCGTGAGAAAATGACAGGCTGGAGACCGAGCCAGCTGCGCTTGAAATCACCGGGGTTGGGGATTTCGCTTTGATGCCCGATATAGACCCAGCCGCGCTGATAAATCCGCTTCATCTCCTCATCGAAGATGTCCTGCCGCATATAGACATCACCATGCACGGCATCATCGCGGACAAGCGCGTCATAATCGATCAGCCGCCCGTTTCCTGTCGCCATCACTCTTCCTCCTCCCACACAGCGCCGCGCTGCCGCATTGGCAAATGGCGCTATTGTGCGGATTATTATTTACAAAGCAGCACCAGCCCAAAATCGCGGATTGGCGCCACCCTAATTCCCGCATATTTTTTACGGTTTTAATCGTATCGCCAAAAAACCCGGCGAAACAAGCTTTCGGGGAACGGCTATGCCCCCCGAAAGCGTTTCATTTTGTCGCAGTGAGACCCTCACCGCAGCGCCAGCCCGGTTCAGGCCGGCACAAAATAAGGCAGGGTGAAGTCATCGGTGACCTTTTCGAACTCCACCTTCACAGGCATATCAAGCTCAAGATCTTCCATCACCGCGCCGCGAACAAGGCTGACCATCCGGACACCTTCTTCCAGCTCGATGACGCCGGTGACATAGGGCACCTCAGCCACGAAAGCAGGATGCATCGGCATATGCGCGATGGTCCAGGAGAACAGGGTCCCCTTGCCCGTGGACGGCTTCCATTCCCAATCCGGCGAGCTGCAATATGCGCACATATTACGCGGCAGATGCCGGAACTTGCCACAGCTTGAGCATTGCTGGAAATGCAGCACGCCATTGTGGCACTGCTCCCAGAACTGGGCATTGATCGGCTCAATCGGATGCGGGACTGGCCGTTTCGGCTTTTTCTTTTCGGTTTTTGCTGCGTCACTCATCGTCATTACCTCCGCAAAATCGCAAGACTACCATCGCCCAGATCGCCCCAGCCGGTCACAAGGCCCATTTCACAGCCCTCTACCTGCGCCGGGCCCGCATCGTGACGCAACTGGCGTACGGCCTCGACCGTGTGATTAAGGCCCCAGACATGCGCCTGGCTCATCAGCCCGCCATGGGTGTTGATCGGCATTTTACCGCCAAGCTCAATCTGCCCGTCCTTGACGAAATCATAGACCTCGCCCCGTTCACAGAAGCCCGCAGCCTCAAGCTGCAGCAGCACCACATAGCTGAAGCAATCATAGATTTGCGCGAAATCCATATCCTTCGGCTTGACGCCCGCCATGCCGAACGCCTCCGGCGCGGCATAGCTCAGCCCGAATTTGAAGAAATCGGGGCGCGAGGCAATGTCATCGGCCGGATAGGGATGGCCTTCCGCACAGCCCATGATGGTGATCGGATGATGCGCGCAATCCTTCGCCCGATCCGCAGTCGTGATCACGATGGCGCAGGCGCCATCGGTTTCAAGACAGCAGTCGAACAGACGGAACGGCTCGGAAATCCAGCGGCCATTGAGATATTTCTCCATGGTCAGCTCCTCGCCCTTCATGAAGGCGCGGTCATTGAGCTGCGCATGCTTGCGCGCGGCCAGCGCCACATGCCCCATCGCCTCGACCGGGGTGCCATACAGCTTCATATGGCGGGTAGCGAACCAGCTATACATCTGCACAGGCGAGGTGATGCCATAGGGGAAATAAAAATCCGCCATGGTATTGGCAAGGGTATTCATACCCATCGGCCGGGTCGGCGGAATGCCGGGCTTTGGCCGCAGCGCCGAATAACCGTTCCAGCCGAGCGTAATCAGCACATATTTGGCAATCCCTGTCGACACCACCGCGGCGGCATTCTGGATCGCCGCCGTCGGGCTTGCGCCACCCATATTCACCGTCGAGGCATAGCGCAAATTCTCGATCCCGAGATTGGCGGCCAGTTCCTCTGAAGTGGTGTAGACGGGCGGCGGCACCATGCCGTCAATATCATGCGGCGTCAGCCCTGCATCGGCGATTGCCTTGCGTGCGGCTTCCAGCATCATCTCGACGGCGGTGACCTTGGCCCCCTTCACATAGTCGGTCTCGCCGATGCCGACGATGGCCGCCTTCTCACTGAAGTTCAGCAATTCAGTCATATCGCGTTTCTCTCCGCTGCTTCTTATTGTGCCGGTCGCCCGGCACCGTTCAAGAACTCCATTACTGCCGCAACGAACGCATCATTGCGATCGCCGGCTACCATATGCCCCGCCCCCGAAACGTCTGCAAATTCGGCATGCGGCACAATTTTCAGAAATTTTTCTACATTCTCCTCACTTACAAGGTCGCTCATCCGCCCCCGCACCAGAAGCGTGGGGACCGAAATCGCAGCACAGGCCGCCGACAGACGTTCCGGTTCCTGATCGCCGCGTGGCCGCATCGGTCCGGTAATGAAACGCGGATCCCAATGCCACCGGTAACGACCATCCTCGCCGCGCCGCAAATTCTTCGCCAATCCGCTCAGATCCTTTGGCCGGGGTCTGTTCGGCATATAGCTAGCCACAAAATCGGCTACTTCCTCAAGGTCTGCGAAGCCATCTTCCAATTTACTGCCCATAAATTGCAGGATTCGGTCAACGCCTTCCTCTTCCATATGCGGCGTGATGTCGACAAGAACGACACTTGCGAATGGCTGCTTTTCAGGCGCCAGTTCACCTTGCGCGATCATTGCCGAAATACCGCCCATTGATGCGCCGACGACCGCCGGCTTGCTTTCCAAACTCGCCGCCACCCGCAGCAGATCCCGCCCATAGGTTTCCAGCCGGTAATCTCCATCCTCTGGCCAGCCGCTATCGCCATGACCGCGCAGATCAAGCGACACCGCATACCAGCCTTCGGCCGCGAAGCGTTGGGCAGCCCCGCCCCAGGCATGTCGCGTCTGCCCCCCGCCATGGGCAAACAAGACGGTCCTGTTCTGCGGATCGCCCCACGCATCCGCCACAAGCGGTACATTATCCTCGGTAATCCAGTTCAACCGACGCGACCGCAAAACGACTTCCTGAGACACCATCTACTCCGTTCTACGCAACATACTTGCTGACACCGCGATCTTAGCCTTCGCAGGATTCCCCGAATGACAAAACTGCCACCCAAGGCATGCATCCGGCGACAAACTGCCACCTTACCGCATCAGCACAAACTAGTATAAGCAGTCATGCACAAAATATGATAAGGGTTTTTAAGTGAAGCGATTTATTGACACAACCTCTATTGCTGCACCGAATGATTGTTCGTAGCGTGCGCGGTTCGGTCACTGGCGGATTAACACGGCAGCAGAGGAAAGCCGGAGTTTTACGAGGGGAAAGATTGTGAGTATCAAGACAGCGGTATGCGACCTGTTCGGGATTGAAAAGCCGATTTTCCTGGCGGGCATGGGTGGCGTTGCCTATTCGGAAATCTGCGCTGCGGTATCGGAAGCAGGCGGCTATGGCACATTGGGCATGGCGGCGGCGGGCCCGGAAGAAATCCGCGCTGAAATGCGGGCTGTCCGCGCCAGGACAGACAAACCGTTCGGTGTCGACCTGCTTGCCGCGCAGCCCGAGACCATTGACGCCGCGATTGATATTATCATCGCGGAAGGCGCGTCGTCCTTCATTGCCGGACTGGGCGTCCCGCTTGCGGTGATCGAGAAATGCCACAATGCCGGGCTCAAGGTCGTGGTGATGTGCGGCAAGGTCGAACATGCGATCAAGGCGGAACAGGCCGGTTGCGACATGGTTGTCGCCCAGGGCACCGAAGCTGGCGGCCATACGGGTCAGGTCGCGGGCATGGCCGTCATTCCACAGATTGCCGCCGCGGTGAAGATCCCGGTGCTGGGCGCGGGCGCAATTGTCGATGGGCGCACCATGGCGGCAGCGCTTGCAATGGGCGCGCAAGGCGTCTGGGTCGGCACCCGCTTCATCGCCTCGACCGAAGCGCGCGCGCCGCAGCTCTACAAACAATCGCTGCTCGATCACAATGGCGGCGACACGGCGGTAACGAAATGCTATTCGGGCAAAACCATGCGCGTTATCCGCAATGCCTATGTCGATGACTGGGCGCAGCGGCCGCAGGATTTGTTGCCATTCCCCAAGCAGATGGTAACAAGTCTCAAGGCCGGGGTGATGGCGATCACGCAAGGTGCCGATCAGCATGTCGATCCGGACAAATCCTGCCTGCCGGCAGGGCAAGGAATTGGCGGCATCAACGATATCCGGCCAGTCGCCGACATCATGGACATGATGATGGCGGAAGCCGAGGCGACCATCAAGAACCTGAACGGATTGGTTGCCTGACGACAAACAGGATGCGAATTTCGAGATGACAGACAGCCCCCCAACCGCCAGCAGCCCCGCCCCATCGGACAGCGACGACAGCTTGACCAAACCGCGCGGGCGGCGCGGCCGGAAAATGGCGATTCGGGTCGCACAGGGTATCGTGCGCGAGATTGCGGAAAACAGTATGGCGCCGGGGGCAAAACTCCCACCCGAGCATGAGATGGTCGAACGCTATGGCGTTGCGCGGGCCACTTTACGCGAAGCGCTGCGTTTTCTTGAATTGCAGGGGGTGCTGACGATCAAGCCCGGCCCGGGCGGCGGGCCGGTTGTCGGTGAACCGCATACCCGGAATCTGGCCAGCACCCTTGCACTGATGCTGCAATTCATGGATGCACCTTTCCGCTCGCTGCTCGAACTCAGACAGGATCTCAGCCCCGGCATGGCTGCACGCGCGGCAAAGAACGCGACCGCGGATGATTTGCGCCTGATGCGTGACTGCATCAGCAAGCTTGAGAAGAATGTCGGCGATCTGCCGATCTATATTTACGAGACCCGCAAATTTCACGATCTGATCGCCTGGGCATCGGGTAATCCGGCTATCGGGCTGCTCGTGACGTCGGTGCATCTGGTGACCAACAGTTCGGGCATCGGGCTGAACTATTCCGAGCGCGAACAGCAATATCAGATCAACACCTATCAGCGGCTATATGATGCGATCAAAGCGCGCGATGCGGAAACCGCGCAGCAGATCATGGATGAATTTCTCGGCCGCTCCGACGCCTATCTCGCAAAGCGTCATCCGGAAGTGCTGGAGCGACGCATCGTCTGGGAAAATATCGATAACGGCGACTGACTGCGGTCAGTCGCAAACGTTAAGACAGCTCGGGCCGACAAATTATTGCTGGCCGGTTTGCCCCACTTATTGAATAATTCAGCAATAAAACCGGTCTGCCGCGCCGCAGACCAAAATAAAGACACGCGCAAGACGCGATGCAAGGTGGGGACATGCCATGCAGTATCATTACGCCTCGATCTGGGAAACCATTGCGGATGCGGTGCCCGACCGGCCTGCGCTGATCCATGGCGACACCACCCGAAGCTGGCAGAGCTTTGACGAACGCGCGGCGCGACTGGCTGGCGCTTTCGAGAAGGCAGGGCTCAAGGCGGACTCGAAAATCGGGCATTACCTCTATAACTGCAACGAATATATCGAGGCGCATTACGCCGCATTCAAAATGCGCGCGTCCCCCATCAATGTGAATTACCGCTATCTGGAAGAAGAGCTGATCTATCTGCTCGACAATAGCGATAGCGAGGCGGTGCTGTTTCATGGCCGGCTTGCCGAACGGATCGCCGAAGTAAAGGACAAGCTGCCCAAGCTGAAACTGCTGATCCAGGTCGATGACGACAGCCACACGCCGCTGATCGACGGCGCGGTTGCCTATGAGGATTTTCTGGCAAGCAGTGCGCCCGCCCCGCGTATCGCCCGCTCTGAAGACGATATCTACATGCTGTATACCGGCGGCACGACGGGTATGCCCAAAGGGGTGATGTACCGGCATGCGGACCATAGTTTCGGCCTGATGATGGGCTATGACTTCCGCGGATTGCCGCGCCCTGAAAACAAGCAGCAGATGCTGTCGACCATCGCGACGCTGGCGCAGGCCGATGCGCTGCCGGCGGCGCTCGCCGCCTGCCCGCTGATGCATGGCACCGGCATCTGGGTCGGCGTCTTCGCGCCATTGATGATCGGCGGCTGCGCGGTCACCCTGCCCAACATCCATTTCGACCCTGACGCCTTGTGGCGCGAAGTGACCCGCAACAAGGTGACCGATCTTGTGATCGTCGGCGATGCATTCGCCAAACCGCTGTCAGCCGCGCTCGATGCAGCGGCCGAGGCCGGTACCCCGCACGACATTTCCTCTCTGAGCCTTGTGATTTCATCGGGCGTGATGTGGACGGCGGAAGTCAAACAGCAGATGCTCAAGCATCAAGACATGATCCTGATTGACGCGATGGGATCGACAGAGGGCTCGATGGGCCGCTCGATCACCACCCGCGACACCCAGAGCGCAACCGCCAAATTCGAAATGGGCGAGGCGACGAAAGTCTTCAATGAACATGATCAGGAAGTAAAACCCGGCTCGGGCGAGATCGGCATGATCGCGGCGGGCGGCATGGTGCCGGTGGGCTATTTCAAGGATCCCGAAAAGTCAGCCAGGACATTCCGCACCATCGATGGCGTCCCCTACAGCTTCCCCGGTGATTTCGCGACCGTCGAGGCGGACGGCACGATCAAACTGCTTGGGCGCGGTTCGGTCTGCATCAATAGCGGCGGCGAAAAAATCTATCCCGAAGAGGTGGAGGAAGCCGTCAAACGCCATCCGGCCATCTATGACTGTCTGGTTGTCGGCGTACCTGACGAGCGGTTTGGCGAAAAGGTCACCGCCGTCGCCGCGCCGCGGCCAGGACAGGATGTCGACGAACAGGCCGTCATCGGCGAGGCGCGCAGCCATATAGCAGGCTACAAGCTACCCAAACATGTCATTCTTGTTCCCGAGGTCAAGCGCGCGCCGAACGGCAAGGCGGATTATAAATGGGCGAAATCCGCTGCATTGGCGGCTTTGGGTCTGACACAATAAGTCTTGGACCCCACGAAGCCTTGGACCACAGGTGACAGGCCGGCCGCCGCGCACAAAACAGGACAGGCCGCAAGCATAGCGGCAACACAAACCGGTCAACCCGCAGGATTGACCGACGCCCCGACATTTGCCAAACAGATAATATTAATAAAAAGCAATTTATTATCCGGGGCTCTCATGTTTAAACGCATACTTACTTTATCATTGCTTCTCTTGCTGACTGCCTGTGCCAGCGTTACCCGCGGCACCAGGGAAGAGTTCGTCATCGAAAGTCAGCCCGAGGGCGCAAAAGCCATCCTGAGCAGCGGGCAGACGTGCATCACGCCCTGCACGCTGAAACTGAAGCGCAAACATTCTTTCAGCGTCCGCATCGAAAAAGACGGGTTCATGCCGGCCGACGCTGCGATTGACAGCCATGTGGCCGCGGCCGGTGTTGTCGGCTTTGCCGGCAATGTGCTGATCGGCGGCATTGTCGGTGCCGGTGTCGATATAGTGAGCGGCGCAACCAAAGGGCTGACGCCCAATCCGTTGACAATTGCATTGGCACCTGCGCCGGATATCGAACCTGTGCAGCCGGACCTGGCAATGCCGGATCGCAGGCGCGTCACGCCGGGCACCGAATTGGCGTCGTTGCCTGGCCCTGGCGTAACCGAACCCGCTGCACCCCAAATGGACATTCCGCCGGGCGGGGAAATCGGGGACACACCTGGAACCGATGGTGATCTTGAAGAACTGGCCAGAGCAGTCGAATCGGATGACGTACTTTTAACGATCGATGCGCCGGGCGCGGCAAACGCCACGGCGGCCGCCGGCGAACCAATCACGACGGCGCCAGCGGTTTCAGCACCCGTTGATACCGGAACCGTGCCGCCTGTCCCGCTTAAACGCAAGACCCTCGACATTTCACGCTGGTAGCGATGATCGGCGCGGACAGTCTTGCCGACTTGTCTTCCTATTTATCGCGACATTGTTTATATGGGTAAGTAATCAGTTATTTAGTGTATGCCGAAACACTGATCGCGCTCCCCAAACGGGGAGCGTTTTCACGATCATCCCTCTGTTGGCATTCACTGTCTGTTGGCTAAATTGTCCCGCTTTTGCGGAATGGAGAGAAAATGTCGCAACCATTGATGCCCAAGGCAACTGCTGTTTGGCTGGTCGACAATACCGCATTGACGTTCGAACAGATTGCGGCGTTTTGCGGACTTCACGTGCTTGAAGTCTCCGGCATTGCCGACGGTGAGGTGGCCGTCGGTATCAAGGGCCTTGACCCGGTATCGGCCGGACAGCTCAGCCGCGCGGAAATCGAACGCTGCGAAGCCGATCCGACAGCCCGGCTTGCCTTGCGCGAATCCACCCACCCGCTGCCGCAGAAACGCTCAAAAGGCGCGCGCTACACCCCCGTGTCACGCCGTCAGGACCGGCCCGATGCGATTGCCTGGCTGCTGCGCAATCACCCGGAGCTGAGCGACGCCCAGATCAGCAAGCTGGTCGGGACGACCAAGCCCACAATTCAGGCTATCCGCGACCGCACCCATTGGAACCAGGCGAACATCACACCGGTGGATCCGGTCAGCCTTGGCCTGTGCTCGCAGATCGATCTTGATGCTCAGGTAAAAAAGGCGGATGCCCGCGCCGCGCGTGAACGTGCGAAGCAAGGCCTTGACGAGCCTGGCGACACACTGCGCCCGGTCGAGGAGACAGCCGCGAAATATGCGCCAATCGTCGCACCGCCCATACGTGAAACCGAAGACGAAGATGCGGAAGCCGAAGAGGCCACAGATTCGACCGACACGGCGCCGCAGCCCGAATCTGGTGAGACAGATGTGCCAGGCGACAGCGAGGCGGATTTCGGCATGGTACCACCCGATGACGAGGAAGATCGTTAGGCCGGGGAACCGATCGCATCGCAGCTTCCATTCCGGTTGAACCTTGGTGAAGAGCGCATAGGGTGAAGAGCGCATAGGGTGAAGCGCGCACAGCCCCAAGGGTCGCGTTTCGCATTATAGACATTGCAGCCATTCCTGACGCAGACTGTGCAACAAGCATTGTTGCACAACAGAATAAGCAAATGCGGGCGGGGACAATGGATATCATCGATCAGACAATCAAGCGCGAAGGCGGGTTTGTCGATCATCCCGACGATCCGGGCGGCGCCACCAATATGGGGGTGACACTTGCCACGCTGTCAGACTTTCTTGGCCGCAAAGCGAGCTATGACGAAATCCGCAATCTGACCCACGCCGAGGCGCGCGCGGTATATCAGGCCCGCTATATGGATGCGCCGCGCTTCTCGGAGATCGCGGATCACTGGCTGCGCGAGATTGTATTTGACGCCGGCGTCCTGTTTGGCCCGCCACGCGCGTCCCGCTGGCTGCAGGAAGCGGCCGGGGTAACTGCGGACGGGATCGTCGGCCCGGCGACATTGCGCGCCGTCAATGCGGCGGACCCCCGACAGCTTGGCGTGAAATTCATCACATCCTGGCTGCGCCGGCACGGGGAACGGGTACAGGCGGGCAAATCCAGCCACAAATTTATCGGCGGATGGATCAACAGGGCGACAAGTCACCTGCTGTCACTACCTGTATGAAATTCAGAAACGAATTCCTGCCGCTCCCCCGGAATGGATTATTGCGATTCCGGGCCGCTACAATTTCTTACAATTAACCATATTGTAATTTTCGCGTATCATCCTTAGATACAGCCTTGGGTGGTATCTGGGATTCATTTTTTAATATTTTACTTGGGATACCATCCATGAAACGCTTTTCCAGCGGGGACCAACCGCAGCGGATTTTATCCGCCCTGACGGAAGCAGAAGATTTTGTCATCGATCCGGCGCTGCAATTTGAGCGGTCGGAGCTTCGCGAATTTCACGCCTATTGGGAGCAGTCGCGCGGCGACAAGAATTTTCCGCAACGTGCGGACATCATCCCCATCCCAATGCCGCGGCTGCTGCCCTGGACCATCATGTTCGATGCCGTCGAAGGTGGGGCGGACTTTACCGTCCGCGTTTGCGGCACCGCATTGACCGATATCTTCGGTATCGAACTGCGCGGCAAAAGCGTCAGACTATTACCTGAAACCCTCGCGGCGCGGATGATACTGAGCGGCCAGCGCTGTATCGCGCTGCGTGCCCCGATACGCGGGCATTCGCAGATTTCCCGCGCACCCGGACAGGATTTTCAGGGTGTCGAAATCTGCGCTGTCCCGATCTCGAACGACGGCGAGACAATCGACATGATCCTCGCCGTCGCGCTGCTGGCAACGCGGATTTAGTCCTCTCCAGCCGGTCGCAACCCTGCGCTGCGGAGAACCTCTTATTCCGCGGCGCCGGCTTTCTGCGACGGTGTCTGATTGGTCGCCATATCGAACGGTGCCGTATCGATTTCATCAAGCTCCAGCTCGCCGTTCAGCACCGCCTGTTTCCATTGCTGATGGTCATCTTCCATCGCGTGGAATTCGGGCATGACTTCCTTTGCAAACAGTTCAAGGCTGTCGCAAATATGCTGATGCGTATTGCGGCCGGCCTGATTGAGCAGGATCACCTGATCGACATGCGAGTCGGCGAATTTGTGCAGCCGCTCCCGGATCGTCTCAGGTGAGCCGATCAATCCACCGGTTGAGGCTTTCTGCCCCGCCGGGGTCTGCTTCCATTTCTGATATTCATCCCACAGGCTGACCGTGCCCGGCTTCACCGGCCCGGTCTTGTTGTAATAGACAAGCGCGAACTGGAAAAAGCTCCACCCGTCGGCGCGGCGCTGCGCCTCCTCATCGGTTTCTGCGCACATGAAGCCGCTCACCACCGCGATATTGGGGTTGGGCTGATAATCGCAGAGCTTCTGCTGATTCTTCGTGAACTGATTATAATAGGCATGCACCCAGGCCTTCGCGGCATCGGCGCTGACGAACTGGAAGCCAAGCGCGCCCATCCCGCGCATCCCTGCCATGCGGATCGTCTCAAGCTGCGAACAGGCGACCCAGAGCGGCGGGTGCGGTTTCTGCTTGGGCTTGGGGATGACGTTACGCAGGGGAAAATCAAAATATTTGCCGTGATATTCCCAGCCTTCGTTCCAGAACATCGGCAGCACGGCCTGCACCGCGTCCTCCCACACATCGCGTTTGTCGCGGAACCGCCGCTCGAACGGATGCAGTTCGGTCACGCTTGAGCCTTCACCCAGCCCAAGCTCCACACGCCCGTCACTGACCAGATCAAGGGTCGAGACCCGCTCCGCCACCCGCGCGGGATGATTGGTCGTCAATTGCACGATGCCATGGCCAAGGCGGATATTTCGCGTCCGCTGACTGGCAGCGGACAGAAACACCTCAGGTGCTGCGGAATGGGAATATTCTTCGAGGAAGTGATGTTCCACCTCCCACGCATAATCATAGCCAAGCTTGTCCGCGAGCTCGATCTCGGCCAGCGAGTTCTTGAGCAGATTATACTCATCATCAGGTGCCCAGGGTTTGGGTAACTGATGTTCGTAAAAAATCCCGAATTTCATGACATCCTCCCGCCTTGTCCGCGCCCGTTTTTTCAGACGCATTTCTTCGCTTGTCGCGATCAGTTATTGAGCATTGCCTATTCTGCGCTACTTCGCGTCTTTCGCAAAGCCCGCATCGCGCAAGGCTTCGGTGATCTCATCCAGGATGACCGGGTCATCGATGGTCGCGGGCATACGCCATTCTTCACCATCGGCGATCTTGCGCATGGTGCCACGCAACACCTTGCCTGAACGGGTCTTGGGCAAACGCTGCACAACCTTGGCGGTCTTGAAGGCCGCAACCGGGCCGATCTGTTCACGGATCATACCGACAAGCTCGCGCTCGATCTCGCCTATATCGCGGGTAACCCCTGCATTCAGCACCACAAAGCCCAATGGCAATTGCCCTTTGAGCGCATCGGCGACGCCGATCACCGCGCATTCAGCGACATCGGGATGCGCCGCCAGCACTTCCTCCATCCCGCCGGTCGACAGGCGATGGCCCGCCACATTGATGATATCGTCCGTACGCGCCATGACATAGAGGTAACCGTCGCTGTCCATATATCCCGCATCGGCGGTTTTGTAGTAGCCGGGATGTTCTTCCAGATAGGAACTGCGATAACCGGCCTCATTCTCCCACAAGGTCGGCAGGCAACCGGGCGGCAACGGCAGTTTCAGTGCGATGGAACCGATCGTATCGGCGGGAACCGGATGATTGCCTTCGTCCAGCACCTCGACCCGGTAGCCCGGCATCACGACCGAGGGGGAACCGTACTTCACCGGCAGTTGCTCGATCCCCAGCGGATTGGCAACGATCGGCCAGCCGGTTTCGGTCTGCCACCAATGATCGATCACCGGCACCTTGAGATGCCGCTCGGCCCATTGGATGGTATCGGGGTCCGCGCGCTCACCGGCAAGAAACAGGGCACGGAATTTGCCAAGATCATAATCGCCGATCAGCGTGGCCTCCGGATCCTGCTGCTTGATCGCGCGGAACGCGGTGGGTGCGGTGAACAATGTCACCACATCATGCTGCGCGATCACCCGCCAGAAAGCCCCGGCATCCGGCGTGCCGACCGGCTTGCCTTCATACAGGATCGCCGTATTGCCGCTCAGGAGCGGACCATAGACGATGTAGGAATGACCCACGACCCAGCCGACATCAGACGCCGCCCAGAACACCTCGCCCGGCTTCACCCCATAGATGTTCCGCATCGACCAGTTGAGCGCGACCATATGCCCGCCATTGTCGCGCACCACACCTTTGGGAATGCCGGTTGTCCCCGACGTATAAAGCACATAAAGCGGGTCGGTCGCCGCAACGGGCACGCAATCGGCAGGGGCCACCCCTTCCTGGGCCGCATCCCAGTCCACATCACGGCCGGGGATCAGCGCGCACCGCTCCATCTCCCGCTGCAGGATGATGCAGCCCTGCGGTTTGTGCCGCGCCAGTTCAATCGCCCCGTCCAGCAGCGGTTTGTAGGCGACGACGCGCCCCGGTTCGAGCCCGCAAGAGGCCGCGACGATGAGCTTTGGCTTGGCATCATCGATACGGGTGGCAAGCTCGTTTGCCGCAAAACCGCCAAATACAACCGAATGCACCGCACCAATACGCGCACAGGCCAGCATCGCAACCGCTGTCTCGGGCACCATCGGCATATAGATGATGACCCGGTCGCCCTTCGCCACCCCCTGGGCGCGCAAGGCACCGGCAAACTGCGCCACATCGTCACGCAAAGTCCGGTAGCTGATGCTGCGGACCGTGCCGGTCACCGGCGAATCATAGATCAGCGCTGCCTGATCGCCGCGCCCCGCCGCAACCTGCCGGTCGAGGCAATTATAGGCCGTGTTGGTCTGCGCCCCTGAAAACCAGCGATAGATAGGGGCAGCGCTGTCATCGAGCACCTTGTCCCACTTCCTGTCCCAGTGCAGCGCTTCTGCCGCTTCCGCCCAGAATCCTTCCGGATCCGCCTGCCAATTGGCATAAGTCTCGCGATATGTGGCCATTACCCTACTCCCTGCTACCGGCCCGCCCTTATCCGCAGACAGCCCGGCCTATACCCTTTTGCGATAGATTATAATAGTTTGTCCCAGTCTTGCCGTCCGGTCCGGACGAATGCAAGCCCTTCCCGCCACCCCGGATGAAAGGACGGCAATGATCCTATGATCGACGATCCCTGGTTTTACGCGGTCGCGATCCCGGCGGTCCTGCTTTGCGGTATTTCCAAAGGCGGCTTTGCCGGCGGACTTGGCATCATCGCGGTACCGTTGATGGCGCTTGTCGTGCCGCCCCTGCAGGCGGCGGGGATATTGCTGCCGATTCTCATCTTTATGGATGCGTTGGGGGTCTGGAAATATCGCCATGCCTGGGACCGGCGCGATATGCGCCTTCTGCTGCTTGGCGCGATTGCGGGCATTGCGCTTGGCACCGCGACGGCACAGATCGTCAATGAAAACCACATCCGCCTGATGGTCGGCGTGATCGCACTGATTTTCGCGCTCAATCACTGGATCTCACGCGGCGAAAGCGCACCGCCCAAACCGCGCGACAAAGCCAAGGCAACCCTGTGGGGGACGATCAGCGGCTTTACCAGTTTCGTGTCCCATGCAGGCGGCCCGCCATTACAGGTCTATATGCTGCCGCTCAAACTCGACAAGACCGTCTATGTCGGCACAAGCGTGGTCTTCTTCATGGTTGTGAACTGGGCCAAACTCGTGCCCTATGCCTGGCTTGGCCAGCTTGCGCCAGGCAATCTGTGGACCGCGGCCTTGCTGCTGCCGCTGGCGCCGGCAGGTATGTATCTTGGCTTCTGGCTGCACGACATCATCCCGCAGAAACCGTTTTTCCGGATCGTTTATATCCTGGTGTTTCTGGTCGGGCTCAAACTCATCTGGGACGGCACAACAGCCTTATTGGGCAATTGAATTGATCGCGATACTGAAATAATTGAGGGAGCATGGATATGGGTAAATCACTGACGGGAAAGCGTGCCATCGTCACTGGCGCGGCGAGCGGTATCGGGCGGGCGAGCGCCTTGCTGTTCGCATCCGAAGGCGCGCAGGTAATCGCTGCTGACTGGGCGGAAGACGGGGTGCGCGAAACAGCCGCGCTGATCGACAAGGCACAGGGCGAGGCAATCGCGCTGACAGTCGATGCCGGCGATGAGGAACAGGTCGCGGCAATGGTCGCACGCTGCGTCGATAGTTTCGGCGGGGTCGATATCGTCTATGCCAATGCCGGGGTAAGCGGCGGCTTTACCGGCCCGCTCGACTGGCAGGTTGAAGATTGGGAGAAGGTGCTGCGCGTCAATCTGATCGGCCCCTATCTGGCGATGAAGCATGCCGCGCGCGAAATGATCAAACAGGGCGGCGGTTCGCTGATCGCCACCGCATCGGTCGCCGGGCTCAATGCGAATGCCGGCGGCGTGCCTTATAGCGCGAGCAAGGCTGGCGTTATCAATATGGTCAAGGTAATGGCGCATGGGCTGTCGGGTACCGGTGTACGGGTCAATGCGATCTGTCCCGGATTGATCGAAACCGGCATGACACAGCCGATTTTCGACGGGGCGCGCGCACGCGGTTCCGAGGCGAGCATCGGACAGCTCAACCCCATGCTGCGGCACGGGGAACCTGACGAGATCGCACAGATGGCGCTTTTCCTGGCAAGTGACGCGGCCTCCTATGTCAATGGCCAGGCCATCGCGGTGGATGGCGGGCTTTCCGCCTCGCACCCCTTCACCCCGCGCCGCCGTTAAGCAAGGACGGACAAGACCGGGCACAAGATGGCTGAACAGGTCGATTGCATCATTGTGGGGGCCGGCGTCATCGGGCTTGCGGTGGCCCGCGCGCTGGCACAGGCCGGGCGCGCTGTCATCGTGCTTGAGGCAACAGATGCTATCGGCACCGGCATCTCCTCACGCAATAGCGAGGTGATCCATGCCGGGATCTATTACCCCAGGGACAGCCTGAAGGCGCGGCTATGTGTGGCCGGGCGCGAGATGCTGTATCGCTATTGCGCCGAGCGGCATATTCCACACCGGCAATGCGGCAAGCTGATCGTTGCAAGCGCGCCGGCCCAGATCGCAGACCTTGAACAATTGGCTGCCGCGGGCAAGGCCAACGGGGTTGCAGCGCTGGTGACCGGGGTCCGGAAGACCCAGATCGCAGCACTTGAACAATTGGCTGCCGCGGGCAAGGCCAACGGGGTTGCAGCGCTGCACTGGCTGTCAGGGCCGGAAGTGCAAGCGCGCGAACCGGCATTGCGCGCGGTTGCGGCACTTGCCTCACCGCTGACCGGCATCATCGATAGCCACGCATTCATGTTGAGGGGTTCGGAAGACAAGCT